>CAUBGU010000016.1 GCA_958435545.1 uncultured Collinsella sp. | reverse complement strand
CGGCAAGCCCCGTGCCCATCGTGGTGGGCGGCGGCGTCAAGACGGCCGACCTGCCGCAGCTCAAGGCCACCGGCGTCGATGGCTTCTTTGTGGTGAGCGCCGTCTGCAGTGCCGACGACCCCTACGCCGCAGCCAAGGAGCTCGTCGATACCTGGCAGCGGGCATAGGCATAAGCCGAGCAGCCGATTCGCAGCCTCATATTCTTCAGCAACGGAAAGCGCATCCCAGCTTGGACCTCCATTCCGGGGCGCGCTTTCCGCATGCGACCCTTACCCCGCCAGATACGCTTCCAGCGTGGGCAAGGTCGCCTCCGCATCGCGGCGACCGATCTGGTAGATGCGTTCGAGTTCATCGGGCTCGCGGCACAGCGACGGCACCTTCACCGATTCACTCGGACGCACCACAAAAATTTCGCCGGCAGCCTCGCGACGTGCCAGGTCATCGAGCGTGGCATTGTAAACCTCATGCCGATGCTCAAGCGCTGCGACAAACTCCGGATAGTGACGGAACACGCGACGTAGCATGGGCATCACGCTGTTGGGCTGCTTCACAAAGCCCGCCGGCTGCGTGAGTACCACGATATTGCGGTCATACCCCTGCGCAAACAGCCATGCACTGGGAATAGAATCAGCCACGCCGCCATCCAGGTACTTACGGCCCTCAATGGCGACAGGACGCGTCGCCACGGGAATTGCCGACGACGCCCGGATCCACTCGATATCCCTCTCGTCGCCATACGGCAGATCGTGGTAGACGGCCTTGCCCGTCTCGATATCGGTACACACGCACGTAAACCGCATGGGGCAGGTGCGATATGTCTCCAGGTCGATGGGATCGCGCTCGATGGGCACCTCGTGATAGGCAAAGTCGGCATTGAACATATCGCCGGTTCGCAGCCAGCTGGCCACGCCTGCATAGCGCTTGTCGGCACAATAGGCCTTGTTGTAGCGAATGGCGCGGCCGATCTGGCGCGATTTAAAGTTGTAGCCAAACGCCGCGCCCGCCGAGACACCCACCATATGGTCGCAGGTCAAACCGTGCTCCATCCAAACGTCGAGCACGCCCGCCGTATACATACCGCGGTAGCCGCCTCCCTCGAGCGCGAGTCCCACCGTGCGCGTCGTATCCGGCTGTGCCATGCGACCATCTCCGTTCCTGCGTTTAAAACCGGGACAAGTATACCCGTCAACATATATCGTCTCAGTCGCATTTTTATCGGACATCGCATCGTCGCGCTGCCGTTTGTCGAATAATGGCCGCCCACAGCATGTGCACCCATATATAATTGTGTGCTGTTGTTTATACTACGCAGTAGTTATCAACAGCGAACATTAGCCGGTAAATTAGCCCAACAACGCAGCGAGGCGGGGGCCTGGATACACGCAAAGCGCCGAACAACAACGCGTGTGCACAACGAGCTCGCCCGACGCAATTCGCCCGACCTCAGAAAGCCGCTTACGACATGGATACTGTCAGCAATTACACCGAAACGCTCGAAAAGACCGTTCGCGACCTTCTCGAGCGTCAGGATGATCTGATTAGGACTGCCTTTACCGACCAGCTTACCGGACTTGGCAACCGCGGCGGCTTTGCCCGTTCCTTAGAGGAAATCTGGGAGCAGGAACTGCCCGTGACCATGGCGTTTATCGACATCGATAACCTTAAGCACTGCAACGACATCTTTGGACATGACGAGGGCAACCGCTATATCTTGCAGGTAAGCCTCTATCTCAAGCTGTATATGAAGGTGGACGAGGCGGCGTTTCGCATAGGCGGCGACGAGTTTGCCATCCTATCTACGGTTGCGACCGAGGACGACCTCGCCGAGCGTCTTGAGCACTGCCGAACGGTCCTGCTCAAAAACAACGATTCCGAGATGCCTCACTCGTTTAGCTATGGAGTGTCGCATGCCGACCCCGCCCTGGGCGAAGCCCCCAATCGCATGACGCTCGATGCCGACCATCGCATGTACGACTACAAGCTACGTCATGCCATGCACCTTGATCGACGCAATATCACGCAAGTCCACGCCGACGACTTTGAAATAAGCGATCGTATTTTCGACGCCTTTTCGATGCTCAACGAGGGCCGCTATTTCTTTATCGAGAACTTGGACAAACATCGCACCCTTTGGTCACAAGGCGCCTTGCGCGATCTTGGCCTTCCCTCGGAGCACATAGACAACTGCCGCGATTACTGGAAAACGCGCGTCCATCCCGATGACCTTGAGGCCTACATCAACGACATCGACCAAGTCTATAACGGCACCAAGCACCGTCGCGTCATGCAGTATCGTGTGCGCAATGCCGTCGGCGACTACGTCCTTTGCCGTGCTCGCGGGTTTCGTATCGACGGCGACGGAAATGTCCCCTCGCTCTATGTCGGCGAGCTCGTCAACCACTCACTTGCCGAAACCGTCGATGCCGCCACAGGCCTCGGAACGCAGCGCATGCTGGCCAACGCCATCGACGCCTGCCGTTGCGACCGTTGCGAGACGGGCCTTATAGCGGTGCGCGTTCGTGGCACGACAAAGCTCAACGAGCTCTACGGGGCCGAGGCTGTCGACAACATGCTCGCCGAATACGCAGGCCGCATGCTGTCGATCACCCGCGGTAGGAGTCGCGTCTTCCGTTCACGAAGTGTCCAGTTCGTCGTGCTCAGCAACGATTTGGACCACGGGGCATTCGAGCAACTGACCCGCCACCTTAAAGAGGCCGTTTTCGCTCCTGTTCAAATCGCGGGCGACACCATTACTCCCGTCTGTCTTGTCGTCCCAGCCTTCTACGAGCACTTAACCCATCAAGCGACCGCCGTTTTAGGCGAACTCGAGCGTCGCCTTCGCACGGCCGGCGGGCTTGTTCCCAACGACAGCCTCCCCATACCCGAGGCGGAGCGCAAAAGCGCCATCGCCGAACGTATCGACCCGCTCACGGGCCTCTATCGACCCAGCGAGTTTATGCGACGCGCCAACGCATTTCTCGAGGCAAGGCGCGACGGCGCTTGGTGTATCGCCACCGTCGACATGGGCCACATGCGCCTATTTAACGAATGGTATGGACAGGCCGAAGGCGACCGTATGCTTGCCGATGTGGGCACGGTGCTCAAGGATATCGAGAACGCCGACATGGGTGTCGCGGGATACTGGGGACAAGACGACTTTTGTCTGCTCATACCCTTTGAGCACGATTTCGTTCACCGAGTCTATGCGCGCGTGCGCGAGGCTGTAGCCAAGCACAACGACGGCGTAGGTTTTTGGCCGTCCATGGGCGTTTACCCCATCGACTCCAATGGGGAGATCACCATCGATGCGCAGGCGAAGGCCATGTTTACCAATCGACGCGCAAAAAACGACTTTAAGGAGCGCATTGCCATTTTCTGCCCCGCGGAGTACGAGCGCGAAGTCGCGTTCCACCGCACGCTGACCGAATTCCAGTACGCGCTCTCAGATGGTCGTATTACCTACCACTTGCAGCCCCAGGTCGATATGGAAACCGGTAAGATTATTGGCGCCGAAGCACTCACCCGCTGGATTGACAAGGACGGCTCTCTCATTTCGCCCGCAACGTTTATCCCCGCACTCGAAGAAAGTGGCTTTGTGGTGACGCTCGACAAGTACATTTGGCAGAGTGTCGCCTCGTGGCTGCGCAAGCGCATCGATCGAGGACTTCGTGTGGTTCCGGTTTCGCTTAATGTGTCGCGTGTGGATATCCTTGCCTGCGACGTTGCCGAACATATGGGGGCGCTTGCCGCCCAATACAACCTACCGCCCGAGCTCATGCGTATCGAGATCACTGAGACGGCTTATACGGAAGAGTCCGAGGCCGTGGACAAACTGACGGCCGACCTGCACACCCGCGGCTTCTCGACCTATATGGACGATTTTGGCACCGGTCAGTCCACGCTCGCGATGCTCAAGAACGTCAACGTCGACGTCATCAAGCTCGACCGCACCTTTGTACCCACCGACCGCGATCAAGGCCGCAGTACGCAGATCGTGTCATCGATGCTCGAAATGGCGCAGTCGCTCCATCTACCCGTCGAGGTCGAAGGCGTCGAGACAAATGAGCAGGCGAACATGCTACGACAAATGGGCGCCCGCTACGCTCAGGGCTTCCTCTACTACCGCCCCATGCCGGCGAAGGATTTTGAGGCATTGCTCGATGGTGGCAATAACAACTGATACGTTCGCGCGCAAAACGCCACCGCCGAAGGGGGAATTTGCCTCCATTAGCTAACTTATATCCCCAATTCAAACCGAATTGGGGATATGATACAAACCATTGTTCCGCCCAAGGAGGTTATCCATCATGAACGAGTCATATCGCCTGGGTGAGCAATTGATTATTGCCTATCTTCAGCGACTTGCGAATGGCATCTCGACCGCCGAACTCGATGTTGCCGCGCTGCCTGCTGAGCTACGCGCCGTTGGTGAGCAACTGCAAAAGACGCATGCTATCCTGCAACAAGAGCGCCAGCTGCTTGAGCGCAACGCCTATATCGATCCGCTCACCAACTTGGGCAACCGCAGCGGACTCGACCGTCACGTCGAGCAACTCTGGCGCAAAGGCGACCCCTTCACCTGCGCCTATATTGACATCGACCATCTCAAGCATTGCAATGATAGGTTTGGCCACGCCGAAGGCAATCGCTATATTCTGAGCATCTGCCGCACGCTCTCCGAAACCATGGAGCACGATGAGATGCTGTTCCGTATCGGTGGAGACGAGTTTGTGCTCATCTCGCCCTCCGCAAACGAGGCTGAACTCGAGCAGCGCTTGGAGCAGGTACGTGCCGGGCTGATCGAGGCGAGCTCAGGCGGCAAGGCGCCCATGATCGGCAGTTTTAGCTTTGGCTGCTCGCGCGTCGATCCACTTGCCGGCGACACGCGTCGCCAGATGACGATGGATGCCGATCGCAAGATGTATCGCTATAAGCTTATGCATCGTGTGCAGCAACCGAAAGACAATGATGCGCCGCAACGCCCAATCGTCGATCAGCTTCCCTGCAACGACCGAGTGTTCCAAGCGATCTCCATGAGCTCCGAGACGCGCTATCCGTTCATCCTTAACCTCGATACGGGAGAATCGCAATGGTCGGTCAACGCCGTGCGCGATTTTGACCTGCCCTCCCAGCACCCTTTTAACTCGGTCGATATGTGGCTTGCCCGCGTTCATCCCGAGGACCGCGACAACGTACGCGCCGAGCTCGACATGGTGATAAACGGCACGTGGCACTTCCACTACATGCAGTATCGCGTAATGGATGCCACTGGAAAATACGTGCTTTGCGACTGCACGGGCTACCGCTTGGATGGAACCGATACCGAGCCCAACATGTATGTGGGCATTATCATCAACCGAAGCTTGGCAGATACGACCGATTCCGTGACCGGCCTGGGCGATATTCACGCCCTGGTCAACGCCATTGGCGAAATGCGTCGCGTGCCGCGCAAGGCAGGCTTTATTGCCATTAAGGTCGACGATATCGCCGAAGTCAATGCCCGCTTTGGATTCGATGCAGGCGACCGCGTGCTCGCCGAAAGCGCCGCCTGCCTCATGGATTGTTCGCGCGGCAAGGGTCGCCTGTTCCGCTCGACGGGACCAATGTTCGTGGCGCTTTTCGATGAGCTCGGCCCCGAGGCAATCGACGAGCTCGCAAACGAAATCGAACGATTCCTGGGTTCTCCCGTGCTCATCGGCTCGCTTGAATATCAGCCGCCCATTCGCGTGGCCACGCTCCATCTGAACAGCGTTGACCGACAGCCCGTTTCCATTTTGAACGAGCTCAAAGCGTTGCTCGGGAAAGCCGTGCAGGTGCCAGGTACCAAACTGGATTAGCACCGCGCCCGCGCCGCCTCCCCCATCGTGCGATAATCCTCTGCAGAAGTCACCAAAAGCAGAGGGAGTTTGTGATGAAGGTTCTTTTGGTCAATGGCAGCCCCAAGGCAAACGGCAACACCGCCCGCGCACTCGCCGAGGTCGCCGAGCAGCTCAATGCCGAAGGCATTGATACCGAGGTGTTTCAGCTGGGCGCCAAGCCCATTCGCGATTGCATCGGTTGCGGCCAGTGCGGCAAGCTTGGCGGTCGCTGCACCTTTGACGATGATGTAGTGAACGAGCTCATCGCTGCCGCCGAGCAGGCAGATGGCTTTGTTTTTGGCTCACCTGTCTACTATGCGCACCCCAGCGGCCGCATCCTTTCGGCCCTCGATCGCGCCTTCTATGCCGGCAGCAAGGCCTTTGCGCACAAGCCGGGCGCTGCCATCGCCGTCGCCCGTCGCGGCGGCACGTCGACGACCTTCGACGTACTCAACAAGTACTTCACCATCAACCAGATGCCCGTGGTTGCCTCCACGTACTGGAACAACGTGTTTGGTCGCGTGCCCGGCGACGCCAATGGGGACGCCGAGGGCCTTGCCACCATGCGCAACATCGGCAAAAACATGGCCTGGCTCCTTCGCTGTATCGAGGCAGGACAGGCCGCCGGCATCAACGCACCCGAGGCAGATCGAGCAACGACCAACTTCATCAGGTAGAACGGCGGAACAAATACATGAACGTGCAGATTTTTGGCACCAAAAAGTCCTTCGATACCAAGAAGGCGCAGCGCTTTTTTAAGGAGCGCCGCATTAAGGTGCAGTTTATTGACCTTAAGGAAAAGGAGATGAGCAAGGGCGAGCTCACGAGCGTGATGCAGGCGGTCGGCGGCATCGACAAGCTGCTCAATCCCAAAACCAAGGACGAGGAGACGCTCGCGCTCATCCAGCACCTTACCCCCAGTCAGCGCTTCGACAAGCTGCTCGAGAACCAGCAGGTTCTAGCCGAGCCCATCGTGCGCAACGGCAAAAAGGCCACCGTCGGTTATTGCCCCGATGTATGGGGAGCCTGGGAGTAGCTTGTGTTATTTGCCGGCGCATGGGTATAAGAGCAGGCGTTTGGCATAAGATTTAACTGTAAGCCATGTCTAACAAAGGAGGGCACATGCCCAACAAACCCGTGAAGATCATCATGCTTACCGGATACCTCGGTGCCGGCAAGACCACGCTGCTCAACCACATCCTCGCTAACGACGGCGGCATCCGCGCCGCCGTGATCGTCAACGATATCGGCGAGATCAACGTCGACGCCAGCCTTATCGCCGACGGCGGCCTTTCCGAGACCGACGACCTCATCCCGCTCACCAACGGCTGCATCTGCTGTACGCTTTCGGACGACCTTGCCAACCAGCTGCAGGGCATCGCCGATTCGGGCAACTTCGATTACATCATCATCGAGGCATCGGGCATTTGCGAGCCTATCCCCATCGCCTACACCATCTCGAGCTTCTGCGACGAGGCCAAGGTGGGCGGCGAGCCCAAGCTCGCGCTCGACAACATCGTGGCCGTGGTCGACTGCGCCCGCATGTACGACGAGTTCAACGGCGGCCGCGACCTGTTGGCCGAGGATATCGACGAGGACGACATCGAGAGCCTGCTCATCCAGCAGATCGAGTTCTGCTCCACGCTGATCCTCAACAAGACCGATACCGTGAGCCCTGAGCAGATCGCCGAGCTCAAGGCCATCGTGCGCAGCCTGCAGAAAGACGCCGTGATCGTCGAGGCCCAAAACGGCGAGGTCCCCATGGAGGAGCTGCTCGATACCGACCGCTTCGACTTTATGCGCGCCTACAACTCCGCCGCCTGGATCGAGGCCATGGAGCATCCCGAGGAGCACGACGACCCCGAGGTGCTCGAGTACGACATCGAGACCTTTGTGTACTCGCGCCGTAAGCCGTTTGACCTGCAGAAGTTCACCGATTTTGTTGAGCAGGAGTGGCCCGACGAGGTCATCCGCGTCAAGGGTCCGCTGTGGCAGACCGGCGATCCGGACATGTGCTACATGTTTGAGCAGGCCGGCCACCAGATGCGCCTGATGGAGAACGGCCTGTTTGTCGACTCGGCGCCCGAGGGCGAGAAGCAGAAGATTATCGACGAGAACCCCGAAATCATGCAGATTTGGGACGACGAGACGGGTGACCGCATGACGAGCCTGTGCATCATCGGCCGTCACATGGACAAGGATGCGCTCATCGCCTCCCTCGATGCCTGCCTGACCGACTGGCACCGCGCCTAGGTTTATCCAAGCGGGCATTTTTCCGCCTACGTAACCGCCAAACCACCACGAAGGTGAACTTCGTGGTGGTTTTTCGTTCTGAGCCAAGGAGATTCATGTTCAATATCGTGCTGTATGCACCCGAGATTCCGGCCAATACGGGCAATATCGGCCGTACCTGTGTGGTCACCGGCGCCCATCTGCATCTGGTGGAGCCACTGGGCTTTTCGCTCGATGAGAAGACGGTGCGTCGCGCCGGACTGGGCTACTGGCAAAACTTGGACGTGACGACCTATGCCAGCTGGGAGGATTTCCTTGCGCGCAACGGCCTCTCCCCTGCCGACGAACGTCTGCATCTGCTGACCAAAAAGGCACGCCGCACCTATGCGCAGAGTACCTACCGTGATGGCGACTACTTGGTCTTTGGCAGCGAGAGCTCGGGCATTCCCGAGTCGCTGCTTGCCGCGGCGCCCGAGCGTTGCGAGCGCATCCCCATGCTGCGCGATTGCGACTCACTCGATAACGCCGAGGCCTGGGAAGCCCACGAGGAATCGCTCGGGCATGCCGAGGACGACCACGAAGCCATCCTTCGGCAGGATATCTGCGGCAACTTCGTCAACCCGGACGACTACCGCATCAGTGCACTCAACCTCTCCAACAGCGCCGCCATCGTCCTCTACGAGGCCCTACGCCAAACAGGCTTCGCCAACATGTGACAAAGGGACAGTCCCTTTGTCACATTGCCTATAGGTAGCGACCGGTAATGCTCTTGGAGCAAGCTGCGATATCCGCCGACGTTCCGGCGCAGACGATTTGCCCGCCCGCGTCGCCACCGCCCGGGCCCATGTCGATCACGTAATCGGCGTTACGGATAAGATCGAGGTCGTGCTCGATCACGACAACCGTGGCGCCCTTGGCAACAAGGCCGTCAAACACGTTCAACAGCACCTGAACATCGAGCGGATGTAGTCCGATCGTGGGCTCGTCAAATACGAATACGGCATCGTCCTGCACGCGGCCCATCTCGCTCGCAAGCTTAAGGCGCTGCGCCTCGCCGCCCGAAAGCGCCGGCGTGGGCTCACCAAGCGTGAGATAACCCAATCCCAGGTCGTGCAAGGTCTGCAAGCGCGTCTGAACTTTCTTGAGCCCCAGTGTGGCGTCGATGGCCTCGTCCACGCTCATGTCCATGAGCTGCGGCAACGTAAGCAGACTCCCGTCCTTGCCCTCGCGATGGATATGCGAAGCCGCGTCTGCATAACGCGAACCACGACATGCCGGGCAGACGATCTCGACGTCGGGCAGAAACTGCACGTCGAGCGATATCGAGCCCGTGCCATCGCACGTAGGGCAGCGCAAGGCGCCAGTGTTGTAGCTAAAGGCACCCGCCTTGTAGCCGGCTGCCTTGGCCTCGGGCGTACGGGCGAAGGCGCGGCGCAGCTCATCATGGATGTCGGCATAGGTCGCCACCGTCGAGCGCACGTTGGCGCCGATAGGCGTGGCGTCAATCAGGTTGGCGCGTGCGATACCCTCGGCGTCGACCCAGCGCACATGGCTTGGCAGGCGCTCGCCAGCTGCCTGGGCTCTAAGCGCCGGAATGAGCGTCTCGAGCACCAACGTCGTCTTGCCCGAACCCGAAACGCCCGTCACCGCGACAAGACGGCCGCGCGGAATATCGACTTCGAGCGGCTTGACGGTATGGATGGCATTAGTTGCCATGCGGATGTGGCCCTGATCAAACATTTCCTCGTCAGTCACCTGCGGGCGCAAACGCTTGGGGTCTGCGCGCAAAAACGGTGCGATGCGGCTGCCCTGCGATTGTTCGACCTCGTCAACCGTACCAGCGGCGATCACATTGCCGCCGCCTGCTCCGGCAACGGGGCCCATCTCAACCAGATAATCAGCCTCCGCCAACACGCGCGTATCGTGGTCGACAACAACCACGGTGTTGCCGTCGCCCACTAGGTCGCGCATCACACCCACCAATCCGTCGACATTGGCAGGATGCAGGCCAATTGAGGGCTCGTCCAGTACATAAAGCACACCCGTCGATCGGTTGCGCACCACGCGGGCGAGCTGCACGCGCTGACGCTCACCCGTGGAGAGCGTGGCACCGGCGCGATCGAGCGAAAGGTAATCGAGACCCAGGTCGACCAGACGACGAGCCGTGCCCAAAAACGAATCGCAGATATCCGCTGCCATGGGCCGCATCTCGGGCGGCAAGGATGCGGGCACCCCGCGCACCCACTCAATCGCATCACCAAGCGTCATGGCCGCCGCCTGTGACAGATTGATACCGCGCACCTGGGGCTGGCGCGCAGCCTCGGAGAGACGCGTACCGTCGCAATCACGGCATGGGCCCTCGCGCAAAAAGCGCGCAACGCGTTTTAAGCCCTTATCGTCCTTGACCTTGGCGAGCGCATTCTCGACGGTATAGACGGCGTTGTAATAGGTGAAGTCGAGCGGCGTGGCACCCTCGCCGTTTTTGGGAACGTAAAGAATGTGCTTCTTAACCGCCGGGCCGTGGAACACGATGTCGCGCTCTTGAGGCGTGAGCTGGTTAAACGGCACGTCGGTACGCACGCCCATCTCGCCGGCCACCTGCTTCATCAGATCCCACATAAGCGTACCCCAGGGAAGCACTGCGCCCTCGTTGATGGTCTTTGACTCGTCGGGCACCAGGCTCGCCTCGTCCACCTCGCGCATGACACCGGTGCCGCCGCAGATAGGGCACGCACCACCGCTATTGAAAGCCAAATCCTCGGCACTCGGCGCGTAGAACTCGCGGCCGCACGTCGGACACGTGAGCGACAGGCCTGCGGCCACGTTAAGGCTCGGCTCCAAACGCGCCCCGCAATGCGGGCATACGTGATGGGCGCAACGGCTAAAGAGCAGACGCAGGCTATTGTTGAGCTCGGTCATGGTGCCAAAGGTAGAACGCACGCCCGGCACGCTGGGGCGCTGATGCAATGCGAGCGCCGCCGGCACGTGCAGCACCTCGTCCACCTGGGCATGTTCGGCCTGCGTTAGACGACGGCGGGTATAGGTGCTTAGCGCCTCCAGGTAGCGACGCGAGCCCTCGGCATAAAGAACCCCCAGCGCCAGCGAACTCTTGCCCGAGCCCGACACGCCGGCAATACCCACGAGCTTTCCCAGCGGAATATCGATATCGATGTCCTTGAGGTTGTGGACGCGCGCGCCACGCACCTCGATAGCCTGCGGGCTCATCTTCTGTTCCGTCACCTTTATCACCCTACTCGTGCCATAAAATGCGGTCGCGGATATACTCGCCCAGCATGGGCACGGTAAACCGGACGAGGCCATATCCGGCAGCCTCGATGACGCGCTCGCGAATCAGGCTTGCGCGATATTTACTCGCCCAGCTCTGGGTGCGATCACAGCGCTCAATGATATCCGCCATGCGCGTCGGTTTACCCTCATCAGCAGCCATAGTCTCGATAAAGAGGCGTTGCGGACTGCGCAGCCCGTAATACAGGGGCGCGTCAACCGCTTCGTAGAACTCGGAGACGGCATCCGCATGACCATCCTCGACATCGCGCTCTTCAATGACCTGCGAGCCACGCCGGACAGCAGACCGCCACATGTAATAGCCCACCAGCTGAACCATGTAGGGATGCCCCATGCTCTTGCGCGCCGCAAGGTCCGCTGTCTCCGCGTCAACGTAAAGACCAGCGTCTTTGACCGTCTGGACATATGAATCGCGCACCTTGGGCAAAGATATCGCCCCCAGCGTACGCTGCTGGGCACGCCGCAAAAACGTCACGCTCGGCTCTTCGAGCAGGTCGTCAACCATACTGGGTAAGCCGGCGAACACCAGCGCAAGACCGCGCTGGTCGCTATCGGGCAAGCCCGTAGCATCCTGGTCTCCGAGCACCTGCTGATAGAGAACGGCAAGAGCCGCCAGTTCCTCGATAGACGCCGATTGCGCCTCGTCAATCGCAAACAGTATGCCCTTGCCTGGACCGAGCTTCTTGAGGCGCTCGTTGACCAGCCCTCGCAACGTCTCGCCCTTTGCTCGCGCCGCCTCGACTGACATCCGGCCAAACGACGGACCGAACTCCATTGACGTTACAACGGGTTTATTCGAGCGAAGCGCGTCGGCCAAGCGGTCGCATAAGCCAAGCGAAGCGGAATCGGAGACAACCGCCCATCCGCGCTCGCTGGCCAGACGTTGCAGCTCCCGCAGGAGAACTGTCTTGCCGCAGCCGCGGTTTCCCGTAATGAGCATGAGCCTGCCCGGCGCTCCGGCGCCGTTATCGAGCCCTTCCTCGAAATCTTCGATGACCGACTCGCGACCAATGAGCATCGGAGGCCGCTTGCCTGCCGTTGGCTTAAAGGGATTTGGATTCATGTCGGCCTCCTCGGATTGGCAAACCCTGGTAATAGTTATACCAACTTATACCGAGTTATACCAATAGCATGTGACAAAGGAACTGTCCCTTTGTCACATGTGGCCGAAAAACTCGGCGTCTGCTGCTCGCCAGGGGCGGAAGGTGGCGGGATCGATCTTTACGTGCGCCGCGGCGGGTACGTCGTACCATTTGACCGTGTAACCGGCGCCGTGAGAGCAAAAGACCGAGTCGGGCGTGTTGGGCAGATCGGCCTCGGGCTCATAGGCGGCCGTCTCGATTACGTGCTCGACATCATGGCAAGCCGCATAGCCGGCGGACTCCAGGTACAGATGCCCGCGACCGCTCGTGTAGGCAGCCACCTCCAGCGCGTAATCCTGCACCTCGGAAGCCGGCACGCGACCCACAAGCTTCGCCCGGTCTCCCGCCATCGTCGGCGACTCGTACTCGGCACCCATGCGCGTGGCATCCGAGAGCGCCCGGCCCACGCACTCCCCCGGCACCTCGAGCTCAAAGCGATACCACGGCTCCAACAGCACTGCCGCGCCGGCCTCACGCGCCTGCATGAGCCCCTGGCGAATCGCGCGGTACGTGGCCTGGCGAAAGTCGCCGCCCTCGGTGTGCTTGGCATGCGCGCGGCCGCCCGTGAGCGTAATGCGCACATCGGTGATGGGCGAGCCGGTCAGCACGCCCAGATGATCGCGCTCCATGGCGTTGGTGAGCGCCAAACGCTGCCAGTTAAGATCGAGCTCGTCGGTCGAGGTCACGGTGCCAAACTGCACGCCCGAACCCGCTGGCAACGGCTCCAGGCGCAAATGTACCTCGGCATAGTGGCGCAGCGGCTCAAAGTGGCCCACGCCCTCGACTGGCTGCGAAATAGTCTCCTTATAGAGAATGCCGCCAGACTCAAACGCAACCGAAAGGCCAAAACGATCGGCCAACACCCGCTGCACGACCTCGAGTTGCACGGCGCCCATCAACTGCAAATGAATCTGCTCGAGATGCGTATTCCAGCTTACGCCGAGCATGGGATCTTCGTCGGCAAGCTCGGCCAGTGCCTGGAACACCGTATGGACATCGTGTTCGCCCGGAAGCACCGTATAGGTGAGGACTGGCGCAATGACAGGTGCATTGCCCGCGGGCTCCGCGCCCAGGGCATCACCCGGGCGAACGTGTGCAAGGCCCGTCACGGCGCAGATGCCGCCAGCAGCAACTTCTTGGGCAAGCTCATACTTTTCGCCGTTATAGATGCGTACCTGATCGACCTTCTGCTCCCATGCCTCGGCACCGGAACGTCCGTCAATCATCTGCTTGGCATGCAACGTGCCGCCGGTCACTTTAACCCAAGCCAAGCGCTCGCCGCGATCCCCTCGGCTGACACGATAGACGCGCGCGGCAAACTCCGGGAGCCACGCCTGTTCACGCATCAGCGCACATATGCCATCCAACAGCTCGTCCACGCCTTGGTCCTTGAGCGCCGAGCCGGCAAAACAGGGAAAGAGCTTGCGCTCGGCAACCATGCGCGGCAGCGTCGCGACGGAAAGCTCACCCGCTTCAAAAAACTCCTCGAGCGCCGCCTCGTCCAACGCAGCAGCGTCCTCCTGAACGGCGCCGCCCGCCAGCAGTTCGTTGGCATCCAGGCAGCCTTCGGAAAGACGCTGCCCAAGTTGTGCCAGCAAAACATCGCGGCCGGGATTCTCCAAATCGATTTTGTTGATGAAGATGAACGTCGGGATGTCATAGCGCGCAAGCAGGCGCCACAGGGTTTCGGTGTGTCCTTGCACGCCGTCGTTGGCGCCTACAACCAAAATCGCGTAGTCGAGTGCGCGCAGCGTGCGCTCCGCCTCGGCAGAAAAATCGACATGCCCCGGCGCATCCACGAGCATGACGTGGGCATCGCCATGGTCGAGCACGGCCTGCGACGAGAAAATCGTGATGCCACGCTCGCGCTCGATCGCGTTTGTATCCAGATGCGAATCGCCATCGTCCACGCGGCCGCGCTTGCGAATGCGACCCGCGTTGAACAGCATGGCCTCGGCCAACGTGGTCTTGCCGGCATCGACATGCGCCAAGATTCCAACGACCGCTTGCTTCGACATGGCTCTCCTCTTATTACAAGCCCATCGCACGCGGCAACGGGCGTCCTCGTTCCACACTGGATGATACAATTTACGTGCCGGCGGGCGAAGCGGGCCCTATCCCCCGACCGAGCTCATCGCCCCGCGTTGCCGCGCGGCGATTTTCGTAGGTTCGCGCCTTGCGAAAGCCGGCTTGCAAAACAGCGCAGCGAACGAAAATAGCCCCACCCGGGGCCATTTTCGTTCGCACGAATTGTTGATGCGCGCCCTCGATCTTATGCCTCGCGCAACCAATCGAACGCAACGCGCGGTGTGCCGTCCGATACATGCACGACGCCGGCACGCTCGAACCCCGCCTTAATGCTCGCACCCTGCATGGGCAGGTTATCCTGATGCGTGTCGATGCGCAGGTGATCGGCACGTTCTTTGGCAAAGGCAAACATCGCAGCCGCGATACCGTGCACGGTGCCGTCGGATGCCACACGGTGCAGCACGGCGTACGGAGTGTCGCTACGCCATTGACCGTCCTCAATGACGTCATAGCACTCGTCCGGGCCCGGTAAAAAGGCAAACGTCGCCACCACGCGGCCGTCGACTTCGCACACATAGCTGCCACCGGCGGCGATATCGGCAGCCAGCTGCTCGGCAGAAGGCGTGCCCTCGGGCCACTGCGTGGCGTTGCCATGCGCACGCATAAAGGCGCGGGCCGCGTCATAGATAGCCATGACGGCGGGAATGTCGGTATCGAGGGTTTTTCTGATCATCACGCGGCGACCTCACGTTTATTGGTATCACTTTGATTGAGCAATGATACCAACGTTTGGAGAAGGGCGCGAAGCAGATGGGGAGCAAAAAGCGAGCCGCCTGGTCAAAGGCCAAAAGCGAGTTTTTGGGCGCTGCCACCGGCGGCGATATGAGCGACCTGTTTGCGCGCGAGGATGAGCGCCGCGACGCCCTGGACGCCGAGCGAGATGAGGCCTGGCGCTACAAGTCGTGCGAGCGAAAAAACCGTTACGACACGCGCGCCGAGGCCGAGGCCGTTATGGCCGACTGCGAAAACCGCGGGCGACGTGGTTTGGCCTGCTACAAATGCGAGTACTGCGGCGGCTGGCATCTGACGTCGCATCCTTGGAAATAGACTCCGCATCGGCACGGCACTGACGGAGCGCCAACCATCGCACGCAAGCTACGGGCGCGGCGGAACCAAAACATCGTAGCGAACGGCCTTGCCCGCAAGTTGATAGCTCGGCTTAACGCCGGCAAGCAGTGGCCCCTTCACCGGCCGCTTGATAACCACCTTGCGCGGGTGAACCGCAAGCGCAGCTTCGACCAACGTCTCCTCATCGGCGCACGGCTGCTCCAGATGATGCAAGAGTTGGAACTTCTTTTTAACCGCCGCGCTCTTGGTGCGTCCGGGAAACATGGGGTCCAGATACACCACGTCAGGAGCGGTGAGCTCGCCCTGCCCGATCAGCTCAGCTGTATGGCGAAGGCCGGCAATGCTGTCCTCGCCCGCATGTAAGCGCATGCGCGCCACGGCTGTCGCAAGCGCCGGATCATCTGCCGCGCGATCCAAGGCATCCTTGAGGAGCGCCGCGATCACGCAATCCTGCTCATACAGATCGACGCTAAAGCCCGCGGCCGCCAGCAGCAGCGAATCCTCGCCAAAGCCTGCCGTGGCGTCAATCGCCCATGGGCTCTCGATGCCTTTTGCGCGCGCAGCCTTTACCAGCAGTTCTTGCTGCAGACGGCCCTGCTTGAGCCGTGGAAGCATGCGGCCAAAATCGGCACGCAGCTCCATCGTGCCGTCGGTAAGCGTGAGGCCCTCGGGCTTCCCGATTAGCTCAAGCCCCGCGGACCGAGCAACAGAAAAGGGATCGACGACGCCCATGGGTACTCCTTAACAAGCAAAACGAATACGCGAGCGCCGTTTATGTCGGCACCCAACCGTCCTCTATTGTCCCACATGCGACATGGTCCACAGCATCCCAATGCAAAGCACCGCCATCAATCCCGTGCACACGGCAGCGATCACGGAATCACTCATGCGCCTTCCCAACGACCGCGGCTCACGCACTTGCCCTGCTCCGTACATCATGGCTTCTCCTTCGGTCCAGCTCTTACCATGGCCCCATCATCGCAGCGCCGCGCATACGCTGCCATCGATTTGACTTACGCCCAGCTTTCTTTTTTGAAAGGTTGGACCGTGCGGGCAAGAGACGCTTTCAAACGCATGCATCGCCGCGTTGAACTACAATGTGCTTCACCATATGTGCAGTACATTGGGTGCGCCAAGTTGGCGTACTCGTATCGAAAGGACCAGCCATGAGCTTCACTCGCAAGACTCTCAAAATCCTTGCTCTCATCTACTTTGTTTTGGGCATCGCCAGCCTCGTCACCGCCGGCGTCGGTATCGCCACGGGCGGTCTCGATTCCACGTACGGTTCGTACGCCACGCTCGCAGCGGTCGTGCTTATCGCCAAGGGTCTCGTCGACCTTGCCGCAGGCGTCGCCGGTATCAAGGGCGCCAACAAGCCTTCGCAGGTGGACGGCGCGTTTAAGCTCGGTATTGTTGCCGCGGTCGCCACGCTTGCCCAAGCGGTGCTCACGCTTCCCGCGTTTGGCGGCGACGCCATCAACTTTGGCGCCTTTGTCATCGTGGTGTACGACCTGTTCTTTGTTCAGCAGGCACACGCCGTTAAGGCCGAGAACAAGGACCGCCTGTAAGCGCCCGCTTCTCATAACCTCTGTTTCAGCCAAGCAACTAAAAAGGGCCGATCGCGCATCTCCGCGGTCGACCCTTTACGTTTTCCCAGATAAAACCTGCCAAAATAAATCTGTCCCTTTTTGGTAGGTTAGTGGCGGTACTCGGCGATGATGAAGTCGATGTCGGTTTGAAGGGTGTCCAAATTTGCCAGGCGTTCTTTGTCGGAAGGGCGCGTACGGTAGTAGTACGGCGTCATCTGGAACACTGCCTCGATGTCGGCCTGGGTCTGAAGCGTAATATTCGCAGACACCCGCTGCATTCCGACTAACTCGAGCTCGGTGGTCTTCGGCAGCTTCTCATCGTTAAGGTACGGCGTGTCGTAGAGCACCTCCTTAAGCGCAAAGAGATGACGGGCGCCCGGCACCACGGTGTAGAGCGAGCCCTCTGGCGCCAGCACGCGGGCAAATTCGCGCTCGTTAAAGGGAGCAAAGAGCTCGGTCACCATATCGAAGGCGCCATCGGCCACGGGGATATCCTTCATGTTGGCCACGAAATAGGTCGCATCGCCGCGCTTGGCGGCAAGGCGCACCATCTCTTTGCCCAGGTCGAAACCGTAAGCACCCACACCCGGAACCGCGCCCATGGCACTGGTGTAGTAGCCCTCGCCACAGCAAATGTCGAGCAAAGTCATGGGGTCGCCCGTAGATGCTGCACGGCCAGACACCTGCTTGCGCACCAGCTCGACCATTGCATCGCGCAACGGTGCATAGTAGCCACAGTTCAGAAAGTCACGACGGCTGCGCGCCTGCGACTTGGGATCGCCCATGGAGTCGCCGCTCTTGGACGAGCGCAGCAGATATAGATAGCCCTCGCGCGCACGGTCAAACCAGTGTCCGCCCGCGCATGCAGCACCGCGCTCGTCGTCCACCAACGGCTCATGGCAAACGGGACACAACAACATGGCAACTCCTTAGCGCGAACAACACAACGCCCACCATTGTCGCACGCCTTCCCCGCCTAGTCATTGGGGACGTTCTTGAATGACTAGTCGTTTAAGAACGCCCCCAACGACTAGTCGATTAGGAGTATCATCGTCTGCGCAAATAAGCACGATATAGCACGTTAGAGATTGAGAGCGTATGGCTGATACCGTATCTAAGCATATTGACATGACCACCGGATCGCTGTGGCGCAATATTCCCCTGTTCGCCTTCCCCGTGGCCGCCACGAGCATCTTGGAGCAGCTGTCGAACCTCATCGCCACGGTCATTATCGGTAACTTCTCGGGCGACCAGGGAACCCTCGCCATGGCGGCGGTCGGCTCCAATGTTCCGCTTACCAGTCTTATGCTCAACCTGTTTATCGGCATGTCGCTTGGCTCCAACGTGGTCATCGCCAACGCTATCGGCCGCAACGATCAGAACATGGTCAAACGCGCCGTCCATACCTCGATTTTAATGGCGCTCGTGGGCTTTGTCGTCATCGCTCTGGGCGAGATCTTTGCCGAGCCCATGCTCGCCGCGCTCAACGTTCCCGCCGAAACCATGCCGCTCGCTTCGCTCTACCTGCGCGTCTTTTTGCTCAGCCTGCCCTCGATCTTGCTCTACAACTTTGAGGCCGCGATCTTCCGCTCCGTCGGCATCACCCGCATGCCGCTGCAGGCGCTTGCCGTGTCCACCGTCCTCAACATTGGCCTAGACCTCATCTTTGTCCCCGTACTCCACTGGGGCGTCGCGGGCGTCGCCATCGCCACCGCCATCGCCTACACCGTCAGCGCCGCCACGCTCTTTATCCGCCTGCTCAAGACCGACTCCGTCGTCCGCGTCACCCTACGCGACCTGGCTATCGACCCCGTCGCTCTCAAGCGCATCGTCAAGATCGGCCTGCCCGCCGGCATCCAAAGCGCCGTCTTTGCCGTCGCCAACATCATCATCCAGTCTGCCATCAACAGCCTGGGCACCGAAGTCATGGCGGCATCGAGCGCCGCCATGAGCCTGGAGTACGTGTGCTATAACCTGCTCAACAGCTTTAGTCAGGCTTGCACCACCTTTGTGGGACAAAACCACGGTGCCCGCCAGATCGACCGCTGCACCAAAACGCTCAAGGTCTGCCTGGTCGAAGGCGGTATCGTTGCACTCACCACGATCATCGTTATTGTCGGCCTGGGGCGCGAGATCTTGTCGCTGTTCAATAGCGATCCCAGCATCGTCTCAATCGGCTATATCCGCGTGTGCTCGATCTTCCCGGCGTACGCCTTTAGTATGTTCTACGAAAACATGTCCGGCTACCTGCGCGGCTTTGGTATCTCGCTCACGCCCGCCCTCATCACCATGATCTGCGTCTGCGGCATCCGCTTCTATTGGGTGTTCTGCGTGTTCCCGCACTTCCGCACCTTTGCGAACATCATGATGGTCTACCCCATCAGCCTGGGCACCACGGCGTTCTTTATGGTCGTTGCGGTACTACTTTGCCACCCGGCACGCACCTATCGCGCCACCCAAGCCAAAGTGACAGCCCGCTAAACACCGCACCCAACGCCACGCCAGTCATTAACTGACAATATGCGAGCTCATATAGTCGATAAAGCGCCTCGTGGCGATGGGCATGGTGGCCCAGCTGCGCCAGGCGGCCACCACGTCGCGCGAGGGGGCATGCACGATGGGCCGCACATGAATATCGGCTTGCATGCCCTCTACAGTACGACGGTAGAGCATGCTCACGCCCAGGCTCTCCTCCACCATCGCCATGATGGTGTAGTCGTCGGTCACCTCACTCGTCACGTGCGGCGACAGCCCATGCGCCGCAAATGCATCGAGCACCAGGCTCTGTTCGCCCTCATCCAGCAGCACAAACGGCTCGGACGCCAGGTCGGCGAGTGTCACCTTTTCCTTTGCCGTCAGCGGATGCTCGGCCGGCAACAATGCCACCAACTCGTCGTGATAGACCACACGCTTCTCAAGCCCAGCGGTAAATCCGCGCGCCGTAAAACAAAAATCAACCACGCCATCGTGTACCCATTGAGCGTTGCGCGTGTAATCGCCCTGCTTGAGAGTAAAGCGTACGCCCGGGTGCAGCGCACCAAAGTCGCGGATCACGCGTGGCAACACGGTACGACTCACGTTGGTAAATGTCGCAATGCGAATATCAGTCGAGGAGAGCCCCAGCAGCTCCTGGCGCTTACCCTCGAGCTCGGCCTCAGCGGTCACAATCTGGCGCAGGAACGGCAGATATTGTTTACCGTCGCGCGTAAGCGAAACGCCCTGCTTACCGCGCTCGATAAGCGTGGTACCCAGCTCGCGCTCGAGCGCTTTGACGGCCTGGCTCACCGCACTTTGCGTATAGCCCAGTTCGTCCGCCGCGCCCTTAAGACTGCCGCAATCGACCACCATACAAACAATCTGATACCGCGATGTCATCGTGCCTCCACATCGATGTAACCGTAAAACGTTTTGCCAGGGCTTTTTCTGCCAACATTAGTATTTCTTAATCATACTGAAGATACATTCGCTTTACTACATCCACATCTGGGAGCAGAATCCTTTTTACGAAACCGTTCTGTAACAAAAGGAGTCCCATGGATCGCAAAAAAGCAATCGCGCTCTCATTTTCCGTTCCCGTCGCATGGGGCTTTTCGTACCCCCTCATGAAGATCGGCATGGACAGCATGAACGCCACGAGCATCGTCGCGCTACGCTGCATCATCGCCTTTGTGGCCTGCCTGTTGCTCTTCCACAAGCGCGCGTTCCGCATCAACCGCGACCTTATGGTCCGTGCCGCCATCATCGGCGCCATCATGGCAACCGAGCTCACCTGCATGTGCCTGGGCTCCAGCCTCACCTCTGCCTCCACTGCCGGCTTTTTGCAGAGCCTGACGGTCGTGATCGTGCCGTTTGCCAACGCCGCCCTGCTGCGCCGCGCCCCCGAGCGCAAGGTACTCATCGGCACCGCCATCGTCACCTGCGGCATGCTGCTGCTCTCGGGCGCCGACTTTACCAGCCTGAATCCCGGTGCGATCATCATGCTACTCTCGGCCTTTATCTATGCCAGCCACATTATCGTGGCCAAGCGGTTTGTCGAAGAAATCGATCCGCTTGCTCTGGGCGTTTGGCAGCTGGGCTTCGGCGGCTTGTTCTCGGTCATCGCTGCATTCGCCTTTGGCGGCTTCACGCTTCCCAGTACGCCCAGCGAAATCGTCGTTGTCGTCGCGCTCGCACTCATCTGCTCTGCCTACGGCTTTATCACCCAAACGCTCGTGCAGCCCCACGTGCCCGCCGAGACCACCGGCTTTGCCTTCTCGCTCGAGCCGGTCTGCTCCGCTGTCTTCTCGTTCTTCCTGGTCGGCGAGGTTCTGAGCTCCATCGCCTTCTTTGGCGCTGCCCTCATCCTCACCGGCGTCATGGCGGCAACCGTCGAGCTTCCGCGCCTCCGCGCACATGGACACGCTCGTATGGCGGGAGCACCCGAGCAAGTCTCGTAGACCCCACTCTTCATACAGCCGTGGCATAAAGGCAACCGGTGCGCCTTTACAATAGATGCCAACAGAGCATCTGCCATAAAGGAGCCCCATGGACACCGCAACCCGCGACCTCAACATAGCAACTTGGTTGGGCGATGCGCCGCAGCCGGTACGTGACACTACGAACCAGCTGCTCGAGCGCATCGCCCTTTTGCGAGCCGAGCAGACTATCTACCCGGCACAAGACGACATCCTCAATGCCCTCGCCTACACGCCGGCCGACCAGGTCAAGGTTGTCATCTTGGGTCAAGACCCCTATCACGGACCCAACCAGGCCATGGGGCTGTCGTTCTCGGTCCCCGCGACGCAAACCAAGTTGCCGCCGAGCCTGCGCAACATCTATAAGGAGCTCAAAGCCGATCTGGGTTGCCCCATTCCTTCCACAGGAGATCTAACTCCATGGGCACAGCAGGGCGTTCTGCTTCTCAACACCACGCTCACCGTGCGCGAGCATGCCGCGAACTCGCACGCCAAACTGGGCTGGAGTACCCTGACCGACTACGTTATCGAACGCTGCTGCCAGCTACCCCAGCCGGTAGTCTTTTTGGCATGGGGTCGCTTTGCCCAGCAGATGGTCGAAGGCAAGCTCGCCGCGACCGGCGCGGGCAAGGCAACCGGCAAGTTCTGCCTGGCCTCTACGCACCCCTCGCCGCTTTCGGCCAACCGTGCCACGGCAGAACTCCCCGCTTTTATGGGGTCGCGCCCCTTCTCCGCTGCCAATCGGCTACTCGAACAGCACGGCTCGACCCCCGTCAACTGGACTTGCCTCGGCTAAAAATCGATACATCAAAAACGCGCCCGACAGCTTTCCATCGGGCGCGTTTCCTATTCGGGCCAAATAAATTGTGTGCGGCCGGCCTCGCCGCCATCGATCAGCAGGCTCTGCCCGGTCATAAACCGGTTGGTCACGCCCACAAAGTAGATCCACTCGGCGATCTCTTGGGCGGTGGCCCAGCGCTTAAGCGGCGTGAGCTCCATAATCTGGTTCCACAGGTGTTCGTCTTCCATCACGCAACGGTTAAGCGGCGTGATAACGCCGCCCGGGTCCACACTGTTGGCGATGGCCTGCGGTGCCAGGCGGTTTGCAAGGTTCTTGGTGTAGGCGATAACGCCGCCCTTGCTGGCGGCATAGGCGGGAAACTCCGATCCCGTATGCCCGCTCGCCGACCCCACATTGACCACGGATTTGATAGACGGCGCCGGCCTGGCGACAAGCCCCTCCCCCACAAAGGCGTAGCGCTCGGTCACGTTGATGGTGCCATACAGGTTGGCGGCGATGTCGTCTGCCGAATCCTGCGTACCGGCAACGTTCACGATTACCTGAGGCTCAAGGTCACCTGGAAACGAGTTAGGCTCGCGAACATCAACGATCAGATGGCGGTAGCGCTCGTGTTCGATCGCCGCCGGCAGCAGGTCAAAGCCCACGACCTCGTAGCCCTCGTCCAAAAAGCGCCGCACGCATGCAGCTCCGATACCACCCGAAGCGCCCGTGATCAAAACCCGCATACTTGCTCCTTAGGCGGTTGCGTGGCGCTCGAGGTACTCGGAGCCCACATTCTCGCGCTCCCAGCCGCGCACGACCTTGTAGCCCACGGGGCTCAGGAAGACCTCGCACAGCAGCTCGGCAACAGCGCCGGTCAGCGAGCACATGAGGACCTGCACCCAGGTCCAACCAAAGAACGTGTGGCTCACCACGATGGCGAAGACCAGGTTGTCGATAAACTGACCAACGCCCGTGGAGACATAGGAGCGGAAGGCAAAGCTCGCAAAGTTATTCTTTTTGAGCATACGGCCAAGCGACTGGTTGAGCGTGGAGTTAACCACGGCAGAAACGAGCATTGCCAGCGAAGAGCCCAGCACCACGTACCAGGTGCCGCCGATGGTGGCGTTAAGGGCGGTGTTGACCTCGATCATGCCCGTGTCGTAGTAGGCGCCCCACATGCCGGGCGTGAGCGAACATGCCCAAAAGCACAGGCTCACGGCCAGGTTGACCAGCAGCGCGAGGATAGAGATTTTGATGGATGCCTTGGCGCCAAAGCGCTTGCAGATCATGTCCTGGCACAAAAACGAAACCCAGCTCACCACAAAGCCACAGTCGAGCGCCAGATACGGCAGGCTGATGAGCTCCTTGTTGGCCAGCAGGTTCATCATGATGACGCTCACGAAAAACAGCGAAACCGTTGCCGCGGGAATGCTCCGCAACAGGACCTTATAGTCCTCCATGACCTTCTTGATCATTATGTACTCCTTTGGTTTTAGGTTTAACGAGCAGGATATCGGACCCGAACTGCTCGGACGTCTCGGTCTTGAGACGACGGTGGGTATGATAGCCGCTCGCGCGGCATCAGGCAAGCAAACGGCGCGACAGCCCCGCCAGGCCACCGCGCCGGCACACTAAAACGCTACGTTGCCAAACTCCGACAGGATCAGGTCGGGGTTGTGGTCGGTTGCCCAATCCACGTTCCACGGGCTCGTGAACAGCAGCAGCTTACCGCCGCGCATGTCCTCGACACGCAGCGTGTCGCGCGTGAGCGAAAGGCCCGGGATATCGATAGTGTCGGGGTCGTTCTGGATCCAGCGGATGTCCGTATAGGGCAGCGGCTGGCGACGAACCTCAACACGGTACTCGGCCTTGAGACGGCGCTCGAGTACCTCAAACTGCAGCACGCCGACCACGCCCACGATGACGCTCTCCATGCCGGCACCCAGTTCGCGGAAGATCTGGATGGCGCCCTCCTGGGCAAGCTCCTCCATACCCTTAACGAACTGCTTGCGCTTGAGCGTGTCGACCTGCGTAATGCGAGCGAACATCTCGGGGGCAAACGTCGGGATCTGCGGATACTGCACGTGGCGCTTGCCGGAGCACACGGTGTCGCCGATGCTAAAGATACCCGGATCGAACAGGCCTACGATATCGCCCGCGTACGCCTCGTCCACGATGGCGCGGTCATCGGCCATCATCGAGGTACCCGTAGCGAGCTTAAGCTTGCGGTTGCCCTGCACGTGGAAGGCATCCATGCCGCGCTCGAACTTGCCCGAGCAAATGCGCACAAAGGCGATGCGGTCGCGGTGGTTCTTGTCCATGTTGGCCTGGATCTTAAACACAAAGCCGCTAAAGTCGTCGCGGCAGGGATCGACCGGTTCGCTGGTGAGCGTATCGGTATAGGCGCGCGGCGTCGGGGCCAGACGCAGGAACTCCTTGAGGAAGGGCTCCACGCCAAAGTTGGTAAGCGCCGAGCCAAAGAACGCCGGGCTCAGCTTGCCACAGGCCACGGCATCCAAATCGAGCTCGTCGCCGGCACCATCGAGCAGCTCGATGTCGTCCATCAGGTTCTTATGGTTCTCCTCGCCGATAAGCTCGTCCATGGAAGGATCGCCCAGCTCGGCCTCGACCTCGGCGACCTTCTTGGTGGCGTTGGCGTGGCCGTCGCCCTCAAAGGCGATAACGCGACGGGTCTGGCGATCGAACACACCGCGGAAGTTGCGGCCGCTGCCGATCGGCCAGTTCATGGGATACGTATTGATGCCCAGGACATTCTCGATCTCTTCCATGAGCTCAAACGGATCGCGGGCCTCGTGGTCGAGCTTGTTCACAAAGGTGAAGATGGGAATGTGGCGCAGCGTGCAGACCTTAAAGAGCTTTTTGGTCTGGGCCT
>CAUBGU010000015.1 GCA_958435545.1 uncultured Collinsella sp. | reverse complement strand
GTGCTGCAGCATTATCTTGTTTGCGCTGCTGTGTTGCGCGTGGATTGGGCCCGAGAGACTTGCCATGAGCGCGCCCTCGGTGCTGCGCGGCAAGTATTTCGAAGGCTCGGGCGTCGTGGGCATATTTATTGGTACCGTGGCGTTTGCCTTGCTGGCGCCGCTTGTGGGCGGCCTGATTGACGGTCTTGACCGTAAGCTTTCGGCTCGCATGCAGGGCCGCGTGGGCCCGCGCTTGCTGCAGCCCTTCTACGACGTTGCCAAGCTGCTGCGCAAGGCCCCCGCCAGCGTAAACACCATGGACGATACCTACATGGCGTGTGCGCTCATCTTTACCGTGGTGGGCGGCGGCATCTTTGTGTCGGGCTCCAACACGCTGCTGTGCGCCTTTATGGTGACGCTCGCCGCGATCTTTGTGGTGCTGGCGTCCGCCTCGACGCAAAGCCCGTTTGCCCAGGTCGGCGCCGATCGTGAGTTGCTGCAGGTTATGAGCTACGAGCCCGCCGTTCTGCTGATGAGCGTGGGCTTGTACCTTGCCACCGATAGCTTCGATTCCATCGCCGTGACGGGGCAGTCGGCCCCCATCATCGTGTACAGCGCGCCCATTTTCCTCGCGCTGCTCGCGGTGCTCACCATCAAGCTGCGCAAGTCGCCGTTTGACCTTTCGTACTCACATCACGCGCATCAGGAGATCGTCCAGGGCGTCGCCACCGAGATGAGCGGCGGCACGCTGGCCAAGATGACCCTTATGCACTGGTGCGAGACCGTGCTGTTTTTGATGTGGGTGGGCATGTTCTTTGTTTGGGACAACCCCGTGAGCTGGGTTGTAGCCCTGGTCGTGATGGCCGCGACGTATTTTGTCGAGGTCCTGATCGACAACACCTTCGCACGCAGCACCTGGCGCAGCTGCTTTAGGCTCGGATGGGGCGTGGCGCTGGTGTTTGGCCTGCTCAACCTTATGCCCATCCTCGTCGACGTATTTATTTAGGAGGCGGCATCCATGGATCATAAAATGTCGCGCTCGCCGTGGGTTATTCATTACGACGGCTCGAGCTGCAACGGATGTGATATCGAGGTGCTGGCCTCGCTCACGCCGCTGTTCGATGCGGAGCGCTTTGGCGTGGTCAACACCGGCAACCCCAAGCATGCGGATATCTTTTTGGTGACGGGGTCGGTCAATGCCCAGAACCTGCCCGTCGTGCGCCAGATCTACAACCAGATGCTCGAGCCCAAGTGCGTGGTGGCCTGCGGTATCTGTGCGTGTTCGGGCGGCGTGTTCCGCGATGCCTACAACGTGATCGGCGGCGTGGACCGCGCGATTCCCGTGGACGTGTACGCGCCCGGGTGCGCCATTCGCCCCGAGACCGTGATCGATGCCATCGTGGAGGCGTGCGGCATCCTGGACCAGAAGGAGGCCGTGATGCGTGCTGGCGGCGATCCGCTTACCGTGGGCGGCGCCGCTACCTGGGACGGTGGCGTTGAGCTGGGCGAGGACGGGTTTGTGGCTGCGGGGGCCGGGGCCGGGGCTGACGGTGCCGGTGACGGTGACGAGGCCAACGTGTCCACCAGGTCCGCCGCACCCGCCGCTGCAAAGGAGGCCAAGTAATGCAAAAGGCTATCTATACCACCGTTGGGATCGATGAGCTCCTGTCGCATGTCCAGGCGCTCAAGGGCGTCGGCGCGCGCTTTGTGCAAATGCACGCCGAGCGCAACGTCGACGATGGCTCGTATCGTTTGGTCTATACGTTTATCAACGTTCGTGCTGCTCAGGAGCATATTGCGCAGGACGGCAGCTATGCGATCGAGAACCTGGTGGTTGAGGGCATCGACCAGTACCAGGAGATTCCGTCCATCAGCTCGTATTATCCGGCGGTGTTCCCGTTTGAGAACGAGGCGCACGACCTATTTGGTCTTGCCATTACCGACATGCAGATCGACTTTAAGGGCTTTTTCTACCAGGTCTCGACTGCCGAGCCCATGAGCGTTATCACGCCCGAGGTTAAGGTCGCGCGCGAGAAGGCCATGAAGGTCCGTGCCGCCGCCGAGGCCAAGGCGCGCAAGGCTGCGGCCGAAAAGGCCGCCGCTGCCGCGGCCGCTGCGGGGGAGGCTGCCACGGGCGCTGGCGATGCTGCGGGGGAGGCTGCCGCTCAGCCCGATGCGGCTGCCGGCTCCGATGCTCAGCACGATGAAGCTGCTGCGAAGGCTGCGCTCAAGGCCGCCGAGATGGAGGCAAAGCTCGCCGCCATGGATCCCGAGAAAGCGGCCAAGGTCCGCGCGGCGCTTGCCGCCAAGGCCGCCCGCGACAAGCAGAAAAAGGAGGCGTAAGGTCCATGGCTCATCGCTCCGTAATTCCGTTTGGCCCGCAGCACCCGGTGCTGCCCGAGCCGCTTCATCTGGACCTGGTGATTGAGGACGACCGCGTTCTCGAGGCAATTCCGCAGATCGGCTTTGTGCACCGCGGACTCGAGAAGCTCACCGAAAAGCGCGATATGCATCAGTTTGGCTACATCGCCGAGCGCATCTGCGGCATCTGCGCCGTGGGCCATAGCTATGGCTATGCCAACGCCTGCGAGCGCATGCTCGACATCGAGGTGCCCGGCCGCGTGCAGTATATCCGCACCATTTTGCACGAGCTTTCGCGCATTCACTCGCACCTGCTGTGGCTGGGCTTGCTCGCCGATGCCTTTGGCTTCGAGGCGCTGTTCTATCGTTCGTGGACCCTGCGCGAGCAGATCCTCAAGATCTTCGAGAGTACCTGCGGCGGCCGCGTGATTCTGTCGATTAACGAGATCGGCGGCCTTAAGCACGACATTGAGGACTCCGAGCTGGCAGGCATTGTCCAGACGCTCGATGCCATGCGTCCCGACTACGAGGCCCTGGTGCATACGTTTTTGGACGACAATAGCTGCGGCGAGCGCCTGCATGGCGTGGGCGTGATCAGCAAGAAGGACGCGCTGGACCTTTCGATGGTCGGCCCGTTCGGTCGTGCCTCGGGCGTGGACTATGACGTGCGCATGTTCGGTGACGGTGCCTATGCGGACCTGTCTGCGTTTGAGCCCATCGTTGCTAGCGATGGCGACTGCTATGCCCGCTGCCAGGTGCGTTGTGCCGAGGTCACGCAGGCCATGGACATCATCAAGGAGCTTGTCGGCAAGATCCCGCACGACGGTATCGGCGGGCGTACCAAGCTTACGCCGGCCGACGGCGCGCGCGGCGAGGTTGTGATTGAGCAGCCGCGCGGCGAGGCGTACTACTATGTGCGCGGCAACGGCACCAAGAACCTGGACCGCTTCCGCGTGCGCACGCCGACGTCGCAGAACCTGGCGGGTCTGACGCATGCGCTGCAGGGCGTGCTTCTTGCCAACGTGCCCATGATTATCCTGACCATCGACCCCTGCATTAGCTGCACGGAAAGGTAGGCGCGGCATGAGTTTGCTGACATTTGCCAAGACGGCCTTGGGCTCTATGGTCAAGCAGCCGGTAACGGTGTGCTATCCGCAGGAGAAGCTCGCGGCGCCCGAGCGCCTGCGCGGGCATATCGTCAATGACATGGACGTGTGCATTTGCTGCGGCATGTGCGCGCGTCGTTGCCCGGCGGGCGCGCTTGCGGTCGATCGCAAAGGCGGAACGTGGTCGATCGACCCGTATGCCTGCGTGGTGTGCGGCGAGTGCATCGAAAGCTGCCCCAAGCACTGCCTGACTATGGATACCGCCCGCACTCCAGTCGCGGCGAACAAGGCTCCCACGGTAGAAACTAAGCCGGAGTAGCGCTGGAATTGAGCTGGAATAGGGGCCGGCGGGGCAAAAATGCCCCATCGGCCCCGCGCGTGAACGCGCGGCTAAGCCTCCGCGAACAAAACTATGCCGGATTACGGGGCTGGATTGCGAACCTCCGACCATACAGAAAATTGCAAAAACAAAACCGCAGGTAGATAACCTGCCGTTTTTCAAAAAATGGAGGTATGGATGAGGGTCCCGACTTTAGCCCCGTAATCCGACACAGTTTTGAAATGACACCATATCAGTACCAGCCCCTGATCCCTTGGGGACGGAGGAAAACGGATCATTTTGGCCTCGCGAGGGCCATCGCGTGACCCGTTTGCCACGAAATGGGCCCATCTACTACGTTTAAGCCGCTACCCTCAACCATGGCAAGTAATGCGAAATAAAAACCGCAGGTAGAACGCCTGCGGTTTTTCATGAAAAGCGGGTATGGTCGGGGGTATCGAGTCAAACGTAGTAGATGGGCCGATTTCGTGGCGGGCGCCGTCAGCCGATCTCCGCGGGCGGAAGAAAACGGATCATTTTGGTCCCGTGAGGCTTGCGGAGGCACTCGTGCAGGGCCGCCCGAACAAAACTATGTCGGTTTACTACGATGAATTCGACATTTCCGACCATGACTGCATTTTTCTAAATATTGCAGGCGTTCTACCTGCGGTTTTGCAAGCACGCAATTTGCTGTGGTCGAAGGTGGGCGATTCATCGTAGTAAACCGGCATAGTTTTGAAATGGCATTAAATCGGTAACAGCCATTTTGCTATGCCGGGGGGCTCGGTCTTTGGGTAACTACCCTCGCAGGTAGGCGATGGCGATCTGCGTGCGGTTGCGCAGGCCCATTTTGGCAAGGATTGAGCTGATGTGGTTGCGCACGGTGCCTTCGCCCATATAGGCGGTGGCGGCAATCTCCTTGTTGTCGAGGCCGCGGGCGATGAGCTCGGCGACTTCGAACTCGCGGTCGGTCAGGCTGGCGAAGGCTGCGGGCCGGCGGGGCGTGCCCGCCTCGACGTCCGTTCCGTCAAAATCGATGTCCTCGATCGCCTTGCCCTCGAGTACGCGTTTGCCGTCCATGACTTGCGTCAATGCCGGAGGAATGGCGGCGACATCGGTTTTGATCAGGTAGCCGCGGGCGCCCAGTTTGAGCGCCGACACAATGTACTCGTCATCCGAGAATGTCGTCAGAAACACCACGCGCGCCGAAGGGTCGCGCTCAAGGATCTCGCGTGCCGCCGAAAGTCCGTCGCGTCCCGGCATCTGAATGTCGAGCAGTGCGATATCGGGTGCGTGTTCGGCATAGAGCGCCACCGCATCGTCGCCATTGGCGCCGGTGCCCACCACCTCGATCTGCGGCTGGGCGCCCAGGATAATCTTGAGCGAATCGACCACCAGGCGGTCGTCGTCGACAACGATGAGCCTCATCGGTCCTCATCTCCTTGCTGTTTGGGAACGGTGGCAAACACGCGCCAGCCGCCGACGCCGGCGCGCGGACCGGCGGTGAAGGTGCCGCCAAGCGCCTCGATGCGCTCGCGCATGGAGGCGAGCCCCATGCCCTCCGCGGCGCCACGGCCGATTGCTTGGACCCCGCCCACGCCATCGTCGGTAACGATGAGCTGGTAAAACGACGGATGCTCCATGCACCGTACGGTGACAGTATGGGCACAAGCGTGGCGCATGGTATTGGAGAGCGCCTCGCGCAGGACCGCCGCAAAGCAGTTCGCGACGTTTGCGGGTGCATGCTCGGTCATAACCTCAAGCTCAATCTGCGGGCCGCTGTCCGAGCGCGCGCCTTCGACAATGCGTTCGAGCTGCACGGAAAGGTCGACAGCGTTGTCGTTGAGCGCATGGACGCTAGTGCGCACAAGCTGGAGCGCCTCGTCAACCGTGCGTTTGACGTCGGCGAAATCGGCGGCGACGCCGGGCTCGTCGGCGTGAACCACGCGCAGTGCTTCGGCTTGCAGCGAGGCGCGCGTGAGTTGGTGGCCCACATTGTCGTGGATCTCGCGCGCGATGCGGGCGCGTTCGGCGAGTGTCGCGAGTTCGACTTCGTAGTCCTGGCGGTCGGCAAGATCGCGGTTGCGCGCTTCGAGCGCCAGAGCGCGTTCCTGCAACTCGTCGCGGGTGCGGCGCATGCGCTGCTGCTCGCGCTCCAACTGGGCGGTACGTAGCGACAGCAAGGCGGCGGCAACCGAAAGGATGGCGGTCAGCAGGAGCGTTCGGGCGGTGAGCGCGTCGGCACGAAGGTCCGCGACGAGCGCAAAGACAAAGGCGATGCCAATGCCCAGCACGACCCAGGCGTGCTCGCGGCGCACGCGTCGCGCGATGTCATAGAGGGCGAGAGGCGCAAACGGCACAAACGGCGGCACGAAAACGGCCGCGATGATGTAAGCGTAGCTCGCGGCCTCGCTTGTGCGGCACGTGCGATCCTTCTGCGCGAGCTCGGCCAGCGAAGTGGTAATAACGCCAAGGCAAAACGCCGCGATCAGGCGAGCGTCCACAGTAAGACCCATCGCGGCCGCAATGCAGCACGCCAGCACAATCGATTTGTCGAAAAGCCTGTTCATACGGGTATTGTACGCGAAGCTACGCGTGGTGGAGGGGCCGCCTGCGCAACCGTGACATTCCTCCCGTACGGTAAATTGGGGGCGCCGGCGGGCCACGCGACCAAGCCCCGCACTCGTGACAAAGCTCACTGGTGCGCGCCGCCCGCTCCTGCGATGATGCAATCGTACCGGGCCGCAAGCAACAGAAGGGCCGCCTCATGACAGACATCGTCCACGTCGAAAACCTCGTCAAGCGCTACGATGACCTTATTGCGCTCGACCACTTTAACCTGAGCATCGCCCCCGGCGAGATCTTTGGCCTGCTGGGCCCCAACGGCTCGGGCAAGACCACGTCCATCAACTGCATTCTGCAGCTGCTCGCCTACGACAAAGGCACCATCGAGCTGTTCGGCGAGCCCATGACGCCCGCCCGCTATGACCTCAAGCGTCGCATCGGCGTGGTGCCGCAGCAGGTGGCGGTATTCGACGAGCTTACGGTGCGCGAGAACATCGACTATTTCTGCAGCCTGTACGTTAACGACCGCAAGCGCCGCCGCGCGCTGGTGGACGAGGCGATCGACTTTGTCGGGCTGGGCGACTTTACCAAGTTCCGCCCCGGCAAGCTCTCGGGCGGCCTGGCGCGTCGCCTCAACATTGCCTGCGGCATCGCGCACAAGCCCGAGCTCATCTTTTTTGACGAGCCCACGGTGGCGGTCGACCCGCAGAGCCGCAACGCCATCCTGGAGGGCATCTGCCGCCTGCGCGACGAGGGCGCCACGGTGGTGTATACCAGCCATTACATGGAGGAAGTCGAGCAGATCTGCAGCCGCATCATGATCATGGACGGCGGCCGCGTGCTGGCGCAGGGCACCAACGACGAGCTCAAGCGCATGATTCAGATGGGCGAGCGCGTGACCGTCGAGGTCGGCGCCGTCGAGCCCGCCACGGTCGAGCGGCTGCGCGCCCTCGAGCACGTGCTTTCGGTTGAGCTGTCCGGCGGCGAGCTCGTCTGCACTTGCGAGGCGAGTCCGCACAACCTGGTCGACATCCTCGACACGCTGCGCGCCGCCGACGTGGCACTCGGCCGCGTGTGGAGCGAGCCGCCGACCCTCAACGACGTGTTCCTCGAGATCACCGGCCGCGAGCTGCGCGACTAGGGGGCGGTCATGTTCAACACCATCATCACCACGGTCAAGACGCTGCTGCGCCGGCCGAGCACGTGGGTTTGGGGCGCTCTCTTTCCCATCGCGCTTTCCACGATGTTTATGTTTATGTTTGCGAACCTGAGCTCTGACGGCACGGTCGACCCGGTGCCGGTGGCCGTCGTAGCGGATGAGGCCTGGGACGCCTCGACCTTTAAGGACGTGGCGACGTCGCTCGACGAGGAGGGCGGCGACCAACTGCTCGAGATCCACGAGTGCGACGACGCAGCCGATGCGAACCGTGCGCTCAAGGCCGGCGAAGTCGCGGGCATCTACACGGTCGATGCCGCGGGCACGCCCAAGCTCACGCTGCTTTCGAGCTACGACGGCTCGCGTGCCTCGTCGGTGCTCACCGACCGCAGCATCCTTGAGACGGTGGCAAGCTCGTATACGCAAAATGCCGAGCTCATGTCCCAGATTGCCCAAGACAACCCGGCGGCGCTCGCCGACCCGGAGGCGGTTGCGCGCGCCCTGTCGCTCGAGGGCGACACCCGCCGCGTAAGCCTGACACGCACCACGCCCGATGGCACGGTCATCTACTACTACGCGCTCTTTGGCCTGGTCGCGATGATGTCTGCCGAGTTTGCCGCATTGAGCGTCGTCGACCTGCAGCCCAATCTGTCGGGCCTTGGCGCACGTCGCTGCGTGGGCGGCCTTTCCAAGACGGCGTCGCTGGCCGGCATTTTTGTCGGCTCGTGGCTGGTTTCCTTTGCCTCGATGACGATCGCGATCGGCTACGTGCGCCTGGTCGTGGGCGTCGACTTTGGCGGGCGCGAGGGACTGTGTCTGGTGGGCAGCGCCGCTTCCGCGCTTGCCGCCACGGGCTTGGGACTCTTTGTGGGCACGCTTCCCGTTAAGGGCGGCAAGGCGTCCAAGTCGGGCATCCTCACGGGCTTTGCCACCACGTGCGCCCTGTTCGCCGGCCTCTACGGCGAGCCGGCGATGGCGCTTGCCGACGACGTCGCCCGCGCCTGCCCGGCCGAGTGCTGGCTCAACCCCGTCAAGCTCATCTGCGACATGTTCAATCGCCTGTATTTCTTTGAGGACCTGGGGCCGTTTGCCGTTCGCGCTGGCGCGCTGGTCCTTATGGCGCTGGTGTTTGTCGCCGCCGCTACGCTGATCTTTGGAAGGAGCCGCTATGAGCACCTTTAAGACCGCGCTTCGCATGGCGCTGGCGCACCCGTTCTACCTGCTCATCTATACGGTGTTCATCTCGCTCATGGGCGTATTCATCGCGGCATCGGTGAGCTGGAACTCGTCGCAGCTCACCGAGTACAAGCCCTACGATGCCAACGTGATCGTGGTCGACCGCGACGACAGCGACCTTTCGCGCGCGCTTACCAAGCATCTGGGTTCGCGCTTTGAGCTGGTCACGGGCGTCGGCGACGGCACCTACGACCTTGCGGACGCGCTCTCCAAGAGCAACAGCGCCAAGGGCAGCGCCGACTGCGTGTTTTTTATCCCGGAGGGGTTTGAGGGCGACCTCGTTGCAGCCGCCCGCGCGGGGGAGTCTCTGCCCAAGCTCGATGTGACCTACGGCGCCGGCACCATGGCGGCGGCGCTTTCGTCTGCCGAGGCCTCGCGCTGGATCTCGCTCGCGGGCGCTGCGGCCGCACTTGAGCCCGCTGCTTCTAACGGCGACGTTGCCAAGGCTGCCGAACACGCGGCCACCGAGCGTGCCGAGGTCGAGATCGAGCAGGTCAAGGTCGACTCGACTGCCGCCGCCACGCTCGAGTCGTACTTCAACTTTGGCGCGTACGCGATTATCTCGTCGGTCATCGTGTCGGTGGGACTGGTGTTCTCGGGCATGAACGAGCCCGAGCGCGTACGCCGCATGGAGGCCGGTCCGGTCTCCGAGCGCCAGCGTTCGCTTGCCGTGTTCGCGGCTGCCGCGGTGCTCACCGTCTGCATCTGGTTTGTGTCGAGCATGATGGGTGTCGTGGGCTTTGCCGGCGCGGTTGCCGAGGTCGGCGTGGGTCGCGTGTGCCTGGCGCTGGCGGCGACGTTTGCCCTGGCGTGCACGCCGCTGGCCGTTGGCTTTGCCCTTTCGAGCCTGGGTGCGCGCGAGGAGCTGCTCAACGGTGTGGGTAACCTGCTTGGCATGCTCATGACGTTTTTGGGCGGAGCCTGGATGCCTCTGTCGCTGATGGGCCCGGCCGTGCAGACGGTGGCGCACTTTGTGCCGACATACTGGGTGAACGATGCGATCAGCAAGGCGCTCGCATCGGATTTGACGTCCACCGTGCTGGGAGACATCGCCTGCGACCTGGGCGTCACGGCGCTCTTTGCCATGGCCATCGCCGCCGTGGGCCTCGCCCTCGCACGCGCCAAATCCCGCGCCTAGCCACCTGATCATTGGGGACGTTCTTAAACGACCGGGCATCGGGGACAGTCTTTGCCGATTCGCCGGCTCGCCGGCCGGGCCGGCAAGGACTGTCCCAATATGCCGGCAGAAAGGGAATGTCCCCAACTGCCGGGTGGTCAGGAAAGAGTGTCCCCAGCGACTAGTCATTTAAGTACATCCCCAATGACTAGTCTGAAATAAATCCCAGGCCTCGCTCCAAAATAGTTCGCCAAGGTTTACTATTACGTTCATAAAGTAGTACGAGGCTAACAATGGGGGATACCATGGCAACGCAGAAAGCCTACGTTCAGGTTAAGGGTCTCAAAAAGCACTACGGCGATGGAGATGCACGCCTAACGGTGCTCGACGGCATCGACACGTCCATCAACCGCGGCGAGATCTGCGTCATGCTGGGGCCCTCCGGCTCGGGCAAATCGACATTCCTCAACCTGATCGGCGGCCTGGAGGATGCCGACGGCGGCTCCATCATGGTGGACGGCTGCGACCTCACGCTGCTCAAGCCTACCGATCTGGGCGAGTATCGCCGTCGCGAGCTGGGCTTTGTGTTCCAGTTCTACAACTTGGTGCCCGACCTCACCATCAAGGAAAACATCGAGGTCACGGCACACCTGTCCAAAAACCCGCTCAACATCGACGACCTGCTGCGTTCACTGGGCCTCTACGAGCACCGCAACAAGTTCCCGCGCCAGGTCTCGGGCGGCCAACAGCAGCGTTGCGCCATCGGCCGTGCGCTCGTCAAAAACCCGGGCCTGCTGCTGTGCGACGAGCCCACGGGCGCGCTTGACTATAAGACGTCCAAGGAAATCTTGCAGCTCATGGAGGATGTCAACCGCACCTACGGCTGCACCATCATCATTGTCACCCACAATGCCGCCATCGCGCGCATGGCCAATCGCGTGCTGCGCCTGCGCGACGGGCGCATCGTCGAGGATGAGCTCAACGAGTCGCCCGTCGCGGCCGCCGAGCTCGATTGGTAGGCGGCGCCATGACACCTCTCGCAAAACGTCTCCCGCGCGAGCTGCGCCGCAATATCGGCAAGTACCTGGGCATCTTTTTGCTTATGTGCGGAAGCATCGCTCTCACCTCGGGCTTTTTGCTCGCGGCCCACTCCATCGGCTGCCTTATCGACGACATGCGCGATGCGTACACGATTGAGGACGGCCGCGTGACCACCTCCTTCGAGGCCACCAAAGACCAGCTCAAGGCAGCCGAGGGCGCGGCCGACGACGTCGGCGGCGTCACGCTCTACAAGAATTTCTCCATCGACGCCATCATCAAAAAGACCGCCGGCGACGACGGCACCAAGCGCACACTGCGCACCTATGCGCACCGCACCAAGGTCGATATCGCGTCCTACTGTGAGGGCAGGGAACCCAAGGCGGACGACGAGGTGGCCATCGACCGTGTCTTTGCCACCAATAACAACCTGTCCGTGGGCGATAAGGTCGAGCTTGAGGGCCGCACCTATACCATCTGCGGCATCATGACCCAGCCCGATAGCCAGGCGCTGTTCCTCAACAATTCGGACTTTACGGTGAACACCATCACGTACGGCGTAGCCGAGGTCACCGATGGCGGCTTTGCCGCGCTCGAGGATGCCGGCGGCGCGCCTGCCTACACCTACTCCTTCACCTTTGCCGATCGCGACCTCTCCACTGCAGACCGTACCGATGCCGAACAGGATATGGTCGAGGCGCTGACCGACGCCGACGCGCGCGTGGATGACCTCATCGACGCCGATTCCAACCAGGGCATTGGCTACGCGCGCGACGACGTAGACGGCGACTCCATGATGTGGATGACGCTGCTCGACATCATCATCGTAATCATGGCGTTTGTCTTTGTGGTCCTTACCGATGCCACCATCGAGGAGGAGAGCGCCATCATCGGCACGCTGCTCGCCAGCGGCTATCGTCGACGCGAGATCGTGCTGCACTACCTTGCGCTTCCCGCCATCGTGGGCGTGGTCGCGGCGCTTTTGGGCACTGCGCTCGGCGTTGTGTTCTTTACCGAGCCCATGCGCAGCCTCTATTACGGTTCGTACAGCCTGCCGCCCTTCCAGGTGTACTGGAGCTGGGAGATCTTTGTGAAGTGCGCCGTGGTCCCCGCCGCTGCGCTCATCCTCATCACGCTGGTGGGCCTGCTTCGCAAGATGGGCAAGACGCCGTTGCAATTCCTTCGTCACGAGGCGAGCGGCAAATCGGGCACCAAGCGCGGCTTGCAGCTGCCGGAGCGCATGGGTTTTGTCTCGCGCTTCCGCCTGCGTATCTTCCTGCGCAACCTGGGCAACTTCGCCACGCTCTTCGTGGGTATTGCGTTTGCCTCGCTGCTGCTGCTTTTTGGCCTGGCGATTCTGCCCACAATGACGCACTACGCGGACAACCTCGAGACGAGCCTGGTCGCCGAGCACCAGTACACGCTCAAGGCTCCGCTGGAGCTCGAGGGCACTGCCGAGGAGCGCGAGCAGTGGTCGGCACTCGAGCGTTTGCAGTCGGTTGACGGCGCGTTGCTTTCCGCCGCCCGGGATGCTGACGACGAGCTTGACGACGCGGTCGATGCGGCGCAGGCGGCAGCCGATGCTGCGACCGCATCTCCGTCTGCCGAGAGCCTGGCCGCAGCGCAGGATGCGCTTGCCAAGGTCCAGGACAAGAAGGATGTGCTCTACGCGCGCCTTGACGATCTTGCCGATGCCCTCGGCTGCAACCGCGATGAAGCTATCGACCTGATCGACAAAGCCTCCAAGATTGACACTGACAACGACGATATTCACCCGGTCAATACGACCGACAACGGCGCGGGCGCAATCGCGCAGGCCGAGAAATATGCCGTTTACCAGCTGCAATACGACCGCGGCGATGGTAATGGTCAGGAGACGATTTCCGTCTACGGCATCTCGCCCGATTCGCGCTATTGGAAAGACCTCAACGTCGGCGATGGGCGCGTCGTCTTTGGCGGCGGTCTGCTCGACAAGTTTGGCTGGAGCGAGGGTCAGAAGGTCACGCTCGGCGACAAGTACGAGGGTGAGCATTATTCCCTTGAGTACGCGGGCAAGGATTGTGCCTGGGGCTCCAAGTCGGACATGAATATCTATATGAGCATCGATGACTTTAACGAGCTGTTCGACAACGATGCCGCCTACTTTAACGGCTATGTGAGCGACGAGAAGCTCGACTTCGATGCTCGTTACTTTGCCGGCGACACCACACCCGACGACATGCGCGCCGTGGGTGACCAGTTCATCGGCATGATGAGCAAAATGATCGGAATGATGGTCGGGCTCGCGGTGTTTATCTTCCTGCTGTTTATGTACCTGCTGACCAAGGCTGTGATCGACCACAGCGCCCGTTCGATCAGCTACATGAAAGTCTTTGGCTATCGCGATAGCGAGATCTCGCATCTGTACATCCGCTCGATCACGCTGTGCGTGGCGGCGTCGCTCGTGCTGAGCCTGCCGGTCATTATTGGCTCGCTCACGGCCATCTTCCGCTCGATGCTGCTCGCCTACAACGGCAATATCGAGATCTACGTGCCCGCTTGGTCCATGGCTGCATGCGTCGGCATTGGCTTTGCGACCTACCTGGTCGTGGCGCTGCTACACACGCGCTCTATCAAGCGCGTCAGTCTGGCCGAGGCCCTCAAAGTCCAAGAGTAGTCATCGGGGACGTGCTTAAACGACTAGGTTTCGCGCTTGACTTTGACCCTACTTCAGCGGGTACCATCCTCTTATGTCTGTAACGCTATATAGACCGAGGGGATAGATCTATGACCGCAACTGCACCCGCAGCACCCGCTAAGGTGTACTTCACCAACCTGCGCACGCATGCTCGCGAGAGCCAGCTCGACAAGCTCAAGCGCCTCATCCGTCACGCCGGAATTGAGCAGATCGACTTTGAGAACAAGTTCGTCGCCATCAAGATTCACTTTGGCGAGCTGGGCAACCTGAGCTTTTTGCGCCCCAACTACGCTCGCGCCGTCGCGGATGTCGTGAAGGAGCTGGGCGGCAAGCCCTTCCTCACCGACTGCAACACGCTCTATGTGGGTAGCCGCAAAAACGCGCTTGAGCACATCGACACCGCCTACCAGAACGGCTTTACCCCGTATGCCACGGGTTGCCAGATCATCATCGCCGACGGCCTCAAGGGCACCGACGAGGCGCTCGTCCCGGTCGAGGGCGGCGAGTACGTGCACGAGGCCAAGATCGGTCAGGCGCTCATGGATGCCGATATCGTGATTAGCCTCACCCACTTTAAGGGTCATGAGCAGGCCGGCTTTGGCGGCGCCATGAAGAACCTGGGTATGGGTGGCGGCAGCCGCGCCGGCAAGATGGAGCAGCATGCCGCCGGCAAGCCGAACGTCGCGACCGAGCACTGCGTTGGCTGCCGTGCCTGCGAAAAGATCTGTGCGCACAACGCTATCTCGTTTGACGATACCCGTGAGCGCGAGCTCGCCAACGGCAACACCCGCACGGTGCACGTGGCCGCCATCGACCACGATCGCTGCGTGGGTTGCGGCCGCTGTATCGGCGTGTGCAACCAGGACGCCATCAAGCCCGGCTATGAAGCCGCGGCCGACGTGCTCAACTGCAAGATCGCCGAGTACACCAAGGCCGTTGTCGACGGCCGTCCGAGCTTCCATATCTCGCTTGCCATGGATATCAGCCCCAACTGCGATTGCCATCCCGAAAACGACACGCCTATCGTCAACGATATCGGCATGTTCGCGAGCTTCGACCCGGTCGCCATCGACCAGGCCTGCGCCGATGCCGTCATGGCATCCGAGCCACTGCCCAACACCGAGCTTACCGACAGCGCCGCCAAGATGGAGCATAACCACGAGCATCTGGAGGGCGAGCAGGCCAAGGACCCCTTCTGCATCACGCATCCCGACACCGACTGGCGCGCGTGCATCGCGCATGCCGAGAAGATCGGCCTGGGCACGAGCAAGTACGAGCTCATCGAGGTCAAGTAGCACCTGTCCATTGGACATATCACGCGCTTTTGTAGCGCAACGTTAGCAAAAGCCGCCTGCGAGCACAGCTCTCGCGGGCGGCTTTCCGGAAGTATGCGGCAAATTTCGAGACCGCCGGACACACGACATTTTTTGGCAACAAAACCCCTGATAAATTGTTGGTAAAACTGCGGTCTGGTCGGCAGTTCCAGATTTTGCCGCATACTTCCGAAAATAGGGGGTCAGATAAAGCCCCAGACGTTGCTTTTTGCCTAAAAATACACGTCGAGGAAGTCATCGACCGTGTTCCAGTAGAGCTCGGGGTCAACTTGCGCACTCTTGGCGTGGGTGGCGCCATGGATGGTGAGCTTTTGCTTGACCTTGCTGGCGCACGCGTCGTAGTTTTGGTCGAGCATGTCGTACGGCACAAAGGTGTCCTGGTCGCCGTGGATAAACAGCATGGGAACCGTCGCGTGTTTGAGTTGCTCCACGCTGCTCGCCTTATGAAAGTCGTAGCCCGCGCGCACGTTGCACACCAAGTTTGCTACATCGAGCAAGGGAAAGCTGGGCAGGCCGAACACGTCCTTGAGCTGCAGGGAAAACTCATCCCAAACACTCGTATAGCCGCAGTCCTCGATAATGCATTTCACGTTTGCGGGTAGAGATTCCCCCGCGACGTTCATGGCGGTTGACGCACCCATCGACTCACCAAAGACCAGGATGCGCGCCTCGGGGTCAGCCTGAACGATCCGTTCGATCCACGCGACGATGTCGAGGCGCTCGGGCCAGCCCATGCCGATATAGTCGCCGCCGGAGCGCTCGTGGGCGCGGGCGGCGGGTGCGAGTACGTTCATGCCGCGGTCATGGAATCGTTTGGCGTATCGGGCCATACCGATGGGCTCGTTGGTATATCCATGCAGGCAGACGGCGTAGTCGTGCGTGCTCTCCGACGCGGCAAAATACCAAGCGGCGAGCTCAGTCCCGTCGTCCGCGGTGAGGTTGCTGCTCTCGCGATTCTCTTTAAACCACGCCCGCGCCTCGGTTTCCTCGACATCCGGCTGCTCACCTTTTTTGTCGTCTTTGCCATCCTGCATCATCTTCATGGTGTATGGCGCGCGGGGATTCAGCGCGAAATCAAACAGAAAGTTGCCGGCAAATCCGAGCAGCGCAACGACAGCCACCAGTGCAACGATGCCGGCTATCTTGAGCTTTCGATGGGAACGTGCGTTTTGAGACATAAGAAGCTTTCCTATAAGATGTTAATACATCAACATTTAATGCAAGCGCATTATGGACGTTCGCCGTTGATGCGTCAACAGACAAAGAATGGGTAAACAAAGGGTCACGTATGGTGCAAATTTCGCACGTACCTAGACGCTTTGATATAGTGTTGAGAACTCTTTACGTTGGAGGATGTAACCTGCATGTCCGATTCGAGCGACAGTTCTAAGCCGCGACCCAAGACCGCGGCCGTTCCACACTACACGGTGGGCGAGGAGATCATGAACTCCGTCACCCATGGTGTCGGCTGCCTGCTGGGTATCGCGGGCCTGGTGCTCCTGATCGTATTCGCTGCCCTGCGCGGCGGAGGCCCGGCCCACATGGCCGCGGCGATTGTCTATGGTGTCAGCATTATCCTCGAATACCTAGCCTCCACGCTCTACCACGCGATTCAGCCCGCGCGCGCCAAGCGCGTGTTTCGCATCATCGACCACAGCTGCATCTACCTGCTCATTGCGGGCAGCTATACGCCGTTTTGCCTTATCACGCTCGCAAACGACGGCGGCCCTGCGCTGTTCTTTGCCGTATGGGCCATCGCCATTATCGGCATCGCCCTCGAGTGCTTTATGCGCGAGCGTCAACCGCATTGGGTAAGCGGTCTGGTCTATCTGCTGATGGGCTGGCTCGTTGTCTTTAAGCTGCCCGAACTTGTGGCGTTGCTCAACCCCGTGGCACTTGCCCTGCTCGCCGTCGGCGGCGTGTGCTACACCGCGGGCGTGCCATTCTATATCGCCAAAAACGTGCGCTACCTGCACAGCGTGTTCCACCTGTGGGTGCTCGCCGGCAGCATCTTCCAGTTCATGGCGGTGATCCTCTTCGTAATCTAGCGACCATGCCTGCGCGCCCGCGTCCTCGTTTGGACGCCGGCGCAATTGCCGTATCCACCACCAACGTTTTACCCTAACGTCCCGAATCTTGGAGGTTCGAGAAACTCCCGATGGACATAGCCATCTCCCTTATCACCACCCTCGTTTTGACCCTCATCAACGGCTACTTCTCTATGTCCGAGATGGCTCTCACCACGGCAAAGCGCGCTGTGCTGGAGCACGAGGCCGAGGAAGGCGACAAACGCGCCGAGCGCGCCATTAAGCTGGCCGCCGATTCCGACCAGCTGCTCGCTACCATCCAGGTCGCCATCACGCTCGTGGGCTTTGCCTCGTCCGCCGTCGCCTCGACGAGCCTGTCCGACCCGCTTGCCACGTGGCTCATGAGCTTTGGCATCGCGCCGCTTTCCGCCATCGCGCGCGGTCTGGCGCCGGTCATCATCACTGTCGCCGTCGCCTTTGTGTCCATCGTGATTGGCGAGCTCGTGCCCAAGCGCATCGGCCTCGCTAACGCCGAGGGCGTATCCAAGCAGGTCGTGGGACCGCTCTCCGTGTTCCAAAAGATCGCCCGTCCGCTCGTGTGGCTGACCGGTGCCTGCTCCGACGGCCTGGCCCGCATCCTGCGCATCAAGAGCGCCGATGACCGCCAGAACGTCTCGGAGGAAGAGATCAAGTACATGGTCTCGGAGCAGGACGATCTGCTCGACGAGGAAAAGCGCATGATCCACGAGATCTTCGACCTGGGCGACACCGTTGCCCGCGAGGTCATGGTGCCGCGCGTGGACACCACCATGTGCGAGGACGACGAGACGGTCGCCGACGTGCTGTCCACCATGCGCCAGACCGGCTTTAGCCGCATCCCCGTCTATCACGAGGATCCCGACAACGTCGCCGGCATCGCGCACATCAAGGATCTGATCCAGCCTTCGCTCGACGGCAAGGGCGACCAGCCCATCGCCGACTTTTTGCGCGACGCCACCTTTGTGCCCGACACCAAGGACATCCTGCCGTTGCTGTCCGAGATGCAGACCTCGCACGACCAGATCGTAGTGGTCGTGGACGAGTACGGCGGCACGGCCGGCATCATCACCATCGAGGACATCGTCGAGGAGATCGTCGGCGAGATCGAGGATGAATTCGACCCCGACAACAAGTACCTCACGCGTCTTTCGCGCCGCGAGTGGCTCGTTGATGGGCGTTTTTCGTGCGATGACGCGATTGAGCTTGGTTGGCCGCTCGAGGAAAGCGATGATTATGAGACCATCGCCGGCTGGATTTTGGAGCTTTGCGACTCGGTGCCCGACATCGGAGAGGTGTTTGAGGTCGCGGGGTACAAGTTTAAGGTGCAGTCGATGCGTGGCCAGCGCATCTCGCTCATTCGCGTGATCGCTCCGGCCGAAACCGATAAGAAGGATTCCGAGTCTTCGGTAGACGAGCCGACGACGTCGGGTGCGGGTTCTGTGGACCCGCACGACGGCGACGAGTAGGACAAGGAAGAGTAGGGGAGAGTTATGGCAGGCCTGTTCAACATCCTTAAGGTCACCGTCAGCGAGGACAAGATCTGCGCGCATGTGCTGGTGAACCCCGGCATGCCGCTCATGACCTCGGAGGATATCGAGGCCACGGCGCGCGTGTATTACCTGGTGCCGGCGATTGCCAAGCACCTGTGCCTGGGTGATTCCGGTCGCGAGTTCCAGGACTGCATGGGCCAGACCGAGCTTTGCCATCTGCTTGAGCATGTGACGGTCGAGCTCATGAACGAGACCGGGCTTGCCGGCAGCATCTCGTGCGGCCGCACGCGTGTAAGCGAGCACGACGAGCGCGTCTTTGAGGTTGAGCTTTCGTGCCCCGACGACGCGCTGGCCATCGGTGCGCTGTCTTCGGCCACCTTTATGATGGACTGGGCGTACCTGCACGCCGACCAGCCTGCCCCCGACGTGGAAGGCACGGTCGCGGGTCTGCGCAACCTGGTGTTGGGCATGCGCGCCGAGGCCGAGGGCAAGGATCCTCGCGAGGCCGTCGCCGCTGCGAACGGCGAAGATGCTGCCGAGGACGAGGGCGCTGACGAGGGCGATGTGCCGGTCGACGCCGAGCCCGTTGCCGATGCGACCGCCGAGCCCGTTCCCACCGAGCCCCAAGGCGTCCCCAACTTTGACGACGAGCCCCAGGTGGCGATTGATACCGAGGGTGCGGTTGCCGAGAACCACGAGGCCTCCGCTGCCGTCTTTGGCGGTGCGGCGACGGTTCCGGCAGGACCTGCGCATGAGGGCGGCCTGCCGCTCGTGGACGGCGCCGGCGAGGACCCGGGTGCCACGGTGGCCATGCCGGCTATGCCCCAGGAGTAGGCCTACGCGTTTATCACCATCACGTACCTGCGCCTTTGCCGTACGCAGATGAGCGGAGCGGCAAGTGATGCGCTGCGGGTATAATGGACAGCATTCAAACGGTGGGCACCGACGTGCCCGCAGGAGAGGAATGATCATGGGTAAGACTTTCAGCTTTGTCTCCGGCGCACTTTTTGGTGCCGCTGCCGGCGCTATTGTCGGCGTTGCTCTGGCCCCGCGCTCGGGCGCCGAGACCCGCGCCATGGCTGCCGATATCGCCAACGACGCCTGGGATAACATGCGCGACACCTACGAGCACGGTGCCGAGGAGGCCCGCGCCGCGGTCAACGATTTTGGCCCGATGGTCGACGCCAAGACCGATGACCTGCGTGCCAAGGTTGACCTTGCCCGCGAGCGCATGGACCAGCTGCGGGAGCAGCTCAACGACGCCATCTCGGGTGGTAACGTGACGCCCGCCGCCGATGTCGTGGTCGAGAACGCCGTCGAGGCCGACACCGAGGCCGCGGAGCCTTCGACCGAGGCATAATGCGCGCTGGGGATTTTGTCGGCGCCAAGATCTATCGCAAGCCTACCGAGGATAAGCGCACCAAAAAAGACGGCACGCCGCGCAGCCCTAAAAAGCTTGGCAAGATTCACTTTCCGGTCTTTACCCCGGGCGGTACGCGCGTGGTGGGCTTTATGGTTCGCCAGTCCGATATCGCGGGTATGATCGAGCGCCCTGATCGATTTGTGGCGCTCGATGCCATTGGCGTCTACGAGGGCGCCATCGCGGTTGATGACGTCAAGGGCACCTACGATGCCGCTGCGGCCAAGCGCCTCGACATCAACCTGGACGATTGCATTATCTGGGTTGGCATGGACGTGCGCACGGAGTCGGGCGATGTCGTGGGCTATTGCTCGGATGTGGAGTTCAAGCCGCGTTCGGGTATTGTGCAGTCGTTCTATGTGACCGCCGGCACCGCCTCGAGTGTGCTGGTGGGCGACACGCAGATGCCGCCGACGATGCTGCGCGGTTATGCAGACGGCGCGATGATCGTTTCGGACGAGGTCAAGTCAATCGGGTATTCGGGCGGCGTCGCTGCAAAGGCTGCCGAGGCAAGCGTCGTGGTGGGCGATAAGGTCAAGAAGGGCGCCAAGGTGCTCGATGACAAGGGTTCGGTCGCCGTGGACAAGGGCAGCCGCGCACTGGGCAAGCAGCTCGGCAAGACGCGCGGTATGTTCAAGGCCTTTAAGGACGAATATCAAAAGGCGAGCGGGGGCTCGTCAAAAGCTGGCAAATAGCGACGTACCAAATGATGGGAGGCGAGCCGGAGACCTGTTGCTCCGGCTCGCTGTGTTTATGGGGGAGGGCACATGCGCCAAAACGGATCTAACTTAAACGGGCGCTCGGGTGCGCGTCCGACGGCGCGCCGCGACCTGGGGCAGCTGCCCAGCGGCCAGCGCAAGCGTCACCGTAAGCCCGGCGCAATGTATCTCAACCATAGCCGTGGGTTTAGCGACCGCAGCGCTCGCATCGGCAACAGCCGCACGCCCCGTCGTTCGTCTCGCCTGCCCTATGCGCTCATCGCCGTGGGTTGCGCGCTCGTACTGTTTATCGCTGCCGTCGTGGGCTACGTCAACCGCAGCGTGGATGTCGTCCTCAACGGCCAGGAGACTGCGGTGCGCGTCGGCTCTACGCTGCAAAATCTCATCGACGATCAGGAGCTGACCGATACCTACGACGCCGGGGACCTGCTGGCCGTTGACGACAGCGTGCTGACCCGCCATGGCGGCGAAAAGCTGTCGGTAAAGGTGGACGGCAAGCGCATAAAACAGGGCAAGTGGAAAAGCCGCGAGCTTACGGGCGGCGAGAAGGTGACGGTCAAGGACGGCCGCGACACGTACGAGAAGCACGAGGTCCAGGCGACGGTTATCGAGCCCAAGCTCAAGGTCGAGGGCACGGGTGCCATCGAGTACGTCAAGACGTGGGGTATCCAGGGTCGCTCCGAGGTGTGGGTCGGCGAGCAATCGGGCAAGACGCAGGACCGCGGCGAGGTCGTGCCCGCCACCGATTGCGTGGTCGAGTGCGCGAGCGTGGCGCCCAAGGGCAACGAAAAGTACGTGGCGCTGACGTTTGATGAGGGCCCGAGCGGAGCGACCAAGCAGATCTTGCAGGTGCTCAAGGAAAAGGGCGTCACGGCGACGTTCTTCCTGTCGGGCGATGCGGCAGAGGCCTCGCCCGCCACGGCCAAGGCGATTGTCGATGCCGGCTGCGAGGTCGGCTCCAACAGCTACCGCGACGAGTCGCTCAAGGGCCAGGAACGCGATGCGGTGCGCGAGCAGGTTTCGAAGGGCACCGAGGCGATCAAGTCCGCGACCGGCGTGAAGACGATGCTTTTGCGTGCTCCCTACGCAGCCTTTGACGAGCAAAACTGGATTGATGCGATGGACCTGGTGTCTGCCGTGGTCTCGTGGAATATCGATTCGGGCGACTGGCTGCTCAACGGTGCCGACGAGCAGGTCTCGACGGTGCTCGATTCGGTGACGCCAGGCAACATTGTGCTGCTGACCGATAACGATAAGTGCGCCGAGCAGACGCTTGAGGCGCTGCCGCAGATTATCGACGGGCTTATCGCCGACGGCTACAAAATCGTGACGTTGAGCGATCTGGTCAAGACGGACGCATCGCTGAGCAAAAAGCTCACCTCGCTGACGAAGGTCACCATGCCCAAAAACGCCGTGTTCCCCCAGCTCGCCGAAGATGATGACACCACAGACTAGTCATTTAAGAACGTCCCCAATGACTATGTTACGGATGCGTCAGCGTTTGGTATGCCTGCGATGTGCGACGCATAAATTTGGCGCCACGGCGCGATGCTGATGCTATAGTTACTGCGGATAACAAGGGTCAAGAGAAAGGTTGCAGGTGAAATCCAAACCTCGACCATACAGTCGATGACCCCATGCAGGTGCTTCTTGCGCATGCACGGGGTGTGAGCGCCGAGCGGCGTGCCGCCCGCGCATGCGTATACATATCTAAAAGTCCACGGATGGCGTGCCGGCATGGCCGCAGTCCGAAGGGATGATGATGGGGAGCACCAGTGAATTATCTGAGTGAGATGCTCAAACTGCCGGTCTTGGACGTCGATGGCGAAAAGCTCGGCGTTGTGAATGATTTTGGCATTGCTACCGGCGAAGTTTTTCCGCACGTGACGTCGCTTGCGTTTCGCGGACCCGGCAAGACGCCATTTATGATCAGCTGGCGCAAATGGGTCGACCGTATCGACGAGACGGGTGTGCACCTTAAGTCGCCGGCCACCGAAATCCGTTTTTCGTACCTACAGCCGACCGAACTCTTGCTCGCCCGTGACGTGCTCAACAAGCAGATTGTCGACACGCAGGGCATGAAGGTCGTGCGCGTAAACGACATCAAGTTTTCCATGTCGGGCGAAAATCAGCTGCGCCTGCTGGGCGCCGAAGTTGGTGCCCGCGGTCTGGTGCGCGCGATCAGCCCCGCACTCGAGCATGTCGTCGAGGGCTTTATGAAGCACCTGGGCAAACCGCTCGGCGAGGACATCATCGCCTGGTCCTACATGGACCTGCTCGACCGTTCGACTAAAAACATTCAGCTGTCGGTGTCGCATAAGACGCTTGGCGAGCTGCACCCTGCCGACATTGCTGACATTATCGAGCAGCTCGACCCGCGTCTGCGTGCGCAGGTGTTCGCGCAGCTCGACACCGCCCAGGCCGCCGAGGCCATCTCGGAGTTCGATGACGACGAACTTATGACCGAGATGCTCGAGGGCCTGTCCGATACGGACGCATCGTCGATGCTGGCCATGATGGACCCGGACGACGCCGCCGACCTGATCGACGAGCTCGATTACGAGAAGGCCGAGAAGCTTTTGCGCCTGATGGGCGTTCAGGAGGAGAAGGCGATTCGTAACCTGCTGGGCTATGAGGACAACACCGCCGGTCGCATCATGACCTCGGAGTTTGTCTCCCTGCCTGCCACGGCGACGGTCGCTGACGCCATCGAGGCGATCCGCAAGCTCGACGAGGACTTCGAGAGCGTCTATTACGTCTATACCGAGGACCCGAGCGGCATGCTCACCGGCGTGCTCTCGCTGCGCACGCTGATTGTAGCTGACCGCGACGCCACGCTGGGCCAGCTGGCCTATCGCGACCTGGTTTATGTGTCGCCCGACGACGACCAGGAAGACGTAACGGACGAGATGACCAAGTACGACTTGGTCGCCATCCCCGTTTGCGACGAGAACCGTCACATTTTGGGTATCGTGACCTTTGACGACGCCATGGACGTTATCGCCGAGGAGCACCAGGAGGACCTGCAGATCGCAGGCGTCGGCTCGGGCGACAGCGCGTCCGACGACTCGACGAATGTGCTCAGCTGGTTTGTGCATCGCCAGTACTGGGTTGTCGTGTGGGGCATTGCCTCGTGCATCATGGCAACAGTGCTGGGGACAGCGCTGGGCTCCGCGCATCTGGTGGTGTTTCCCATGTGCGCCATGCCACTCGTGTTGCTGGCTGCCTCGCGTATGGTGTCGTTCGTCAAGAACTACTTCCTGGAGTACGACGGCCATGACGATGAGCCCAAGCCGTATCTGGGATTTTTCTTCCAGAGCACGGGCATGGGCCTGATTCTGTCGCTCGTGGCCTACCTGTGCGCCCAGCTGGTGCGCACCGCTGCGTTCCTCGACGCGCCCATGTTTGAAGAGCAGCTCTTTACCGGCTGCTTTAACATCGCGGCCATTGTCTGCCTGATTGGCAACATGAGCGCCGTGATTTACCTGATGGTACTGTTCTGGCGTGACGAGCACGACCTCAATACGTCGGGTACCGCCATGAACGTCATTGCCGTCATGATTTCATGCGTGGCGTACTGCATCGCCGCAGTGCTGCTCACCATGTCGGTCATGGGGTAGGTGGTTGCGTGCAAAACACGAAGCAAAAGGCGAGCACCAAGCAAAAGCTGACCATCGCGGCCATCTTTGGCGCCATGGGCCCTGGCCTTCTGGCGGCGCTTTCGGGTAATGACGCCGGCGGCATCGCCACGTATTCCAGCGCCGGTGCCAGCTATGGCTACAAGATGCTGTGGATGCTTCCTGTCATGACCGTGCTGCTTATCGTGACGCAGGAGACTGCGGCGCGTTGCGGCTGCGTCACAGGCAAGGGCCTGGCGTCGCTCATCCGCGAACGCTTTGGCGTGCGCAGGAGCGTGCTGGCCATGGCGGCGCTGCTGATCGCCAATACGGCCGTGACTATTTCGGAGTTTGCGGGTATCGCGAGCGGCCTTGCCCTCTTTGGTGTGCCGGCGAGCATCTCGGTGCCGCTGGTGGCGCTGCTGGTTTGGATGCTTACCATGTCGGGCAGCTTCCAGCGCATCGAGAAGATTCTGCTGCTGGTGAGCTGCGTGTTTGTGACCTACATTGTCGCTGCATTTATGGCTGGTCCCAGCTGGGGCGAGGTGGCGGTCGACCTGGTTGTGCCCAACATCCAAAATGACCCCAGCTACGTGTCGCTTGTGGTCGCAACGATCGGTACCACCATCGCGCCGTGGATGATCTTCTTGGCGCAGAACAACGTGGTCGATAAGAATGCGGGCGAGGACGATATCGTGCTGCAGCGTATCGACACCGTGAGCGGCTCGATTGCCGCCGATGTCATCGCCGGTTTTATTATCATTACGACCGGTACGGTGTTGTTCCCTGCAGGCATTCAGATTAGCGACGCTGCCGATGCCGCCCGCGCATTGGAGCCCATCGCGGGCCAGTGGTCCACGGTGCTGTTTGCCTCGGGCCTAGTCGCGGCGAGCTTCTTGGCCGCCTGTGTGCTGCCAGGCGTTACGTCCAGCGCCATCTGCGAGGCATTTGGCTGGGAGCGCGGTGCCGATCGCAGCTGGGACGAGGCCCCGGTCTATCGCGGCATCATTACGGCCATCATCGCCATCTCTGCCGTGCTGGTGCTCATGCCCGGCGTCGACCTGTTCCAGATTATGATGACCTCGCAGGTCATCAACGGCGTGCTGTTGCCCGTGGTTTTGGTGTTCCAGGTGGTTATTGCCGCCGATCGTCACATTATGGGCGCCAACCGCAACGGCCGCGTATGGAACGTGCTCACTTGGGCGACTATCGGCGTGATTACGGTGCTGACGGTCGTCATGTTTGTACTGCAAGCGATGGGCTACGGCGCGTAGCGCCCACTTTTGCTTCCGAACAGGCCGCAGCGATGGGCTGCGGCCTGTTTTTTGTCTGCTATAGGGCGTTAGTTATATGGCGGTGGACAAAAAATGCCAAATATGAGTACTGTTGCTAAGTGAATAGCATTTACATCCAAAAAGATAATGAACATAGCCTTTAGTATGTTCATTAAAATTGGCTCCAATACGCCTTAAACCAGTCAGGTTGGCTGCTTTAGGGGGCTGTAGGGGACGCTCGGACGTCATTTTGGGTGGTTTTGCCTGCTATTAAAATGGTAACAGTACTCATATTTGGCCTTTTTTGCCCACAGACCTTTGAGGTTGCAGCGAAAAGGGCTTGTTTTGATTGTTTGGGGTAGGCGCGAGGCGCGGAAACAATGTCTGGAGCGGCGGAGCGGCTTGGAATTTATCCGTAGAGGTCTTAATTGGTTGCGCCAGGAGTGCCTTCAGATGCCGGTACAAAAGGAGCGTCCCTAACTGCCGGAGGGGGCGTCGGTTGTGGCCGACGCCCCCTCCGGGTGCAAGCGGATTTGACTGTGTTACTTGTCGGTGCCTAGCTTGTGCGGTTTGTAGGCGAGGGCGTTGACGAGTGCGTCGGCGGCGGACTTGACGGCTGCCGGCTGCGGATCGTTGACGTGGTCCTCGGGGTGCACGGGCAGGTCTTTCTTGACGGCATCGTGGATTAGGTTGAGGTACTCGGTCACGCCCGTGTTCGAAAGGTGCGTGCCGTCGCCGTCGAACAGGTCGTTGCGGTTGGCACTATATCCGTACCAGTCGATAACGCGAACGTTTTTGTAGCGCGTGGCGGCGTTGGCGATGGCCTGGTTCGTGGACCCGACCCACGGCTGCGGGCTAAGCGTGTTAACAAATACGACGATGCGCTGATCGCCGACATCGGCCATGATGGCGTCAATCTGGGCGTCGGTCACCAGGCCGTTGGTGCCCAGCGCAAAGACCACGATCTTGCCGGCAAGGTTCTGCTGGATA
>CAUBGU010000014.1 GCA_958435545.1 uncultured Collinsella sp. | reverse complement strand
ATCCAAGGGTTATACCCTAAGAGCAAACCACCCCTTTTAGGGGTGGTTTTGATTTGTCGCGAAGGTCCCCCTCAAGGCGCCGTGCATTTTTGTGAGTATTCAGCATGCCCGACAGCTTCGAGCGCCACGATAAATGCCAAAGACCGCGAATATTCCTGCAAATCAAACGCTGTCAGCCCATAGCCCCGCCCATCATTCGTAGAAAACATCGAGAAATCCCGATTTTTCGCCCGAGGTCGGTATGCAAGGGCCTTCGATTGCAGAATACTCGCAAAAATGCACGTCGCCACCACCCCCACATGGCTCGAAGCAAAACAAAAGCGCGGCCAAAAGGCCGCGTACCATCTTTAATTCAGATCTATATTGCCCGTAACGGCAGTACCGAGGTAACGCAGTCCCGAGGGCAACCTACCTTTCCGGCGCACTCCGCAGGACGAAAGAACCTCCGCCGCACGAAGTGCGCAGCGGAGGCTCTTTCATGTCCGAGGACGCGCCGGAAAGGAGGGTCGCCCTCGGGCCGGACAGCTAAGACAGCTTACGCCACGGTGTAAACCCAGTTGTGCTTGTCCTCGACAGCACCGGACTGGATACCAGTCAGGGTCTCGCGAAGCTTCTTCATCACAGGGCCAATCTCGGTGTAGCCAGCCGGGAAGGTCACAGTCTCGTCGGCGCCGTAAACCTTGTTGTCGATCTCGCCAACCGGGGAGATGACGGCAGCGGTGCCGCACAGGCCGCACTCCACAAAGGTGCCGGCCTTGACCTCAGCCCACTCGACGGGACGCTGGTCGACGGTCATGCCCAGGTCCTCAGCGACCTGAACGAGCGAGCGACGGGTGATGGAGGGCAGGATGGAGTCGGTGTGAGACTGCGGAACGACGAGCGTGCCGTCCTCCTTCACGAACAGAACGTTCGCGCCACCGGTCTCCTCGACATAGGTGCGGGACTCGGAGTCGAGATACAAGTTCTCGGCATAGCCCTCGCGGTGAGCCTCCATCGTGGGCTTAAGGGACATGGCGTAGTTCAGGCCGGCCTTGATATTACCGGTGCCGTGCGGTGCGGCGCGGTCGTACTCGGAAACGCGCAGCTTGACGGGCTTGAGGCCACCCTTAAAGTACGGACCGACCGGGGTCACGAGAATGCGGAACGTGTACTCAGGAGCGGGAGCCACGCCGATCACGTCACCGGAGCCGATCATAAACGGACGCACGTACAGGGTCGCGCCGGAACCGAAGGGCGGAACCCAGGCGGCGTTGGCAGAAACGACCTGCTTGACGGCCTCAACGAACTTGTCCTTGGGGAACGGGGGCATCTCGAGGCGCTGCGCAGAGTTGTACATACGCTCGGCGTTCATGTCGGGGCGGAAGCAGACGATGCTGCCGTCCTCGGCGGTGTAGGCCTTCAGGCCCTCAAAGACCTCCTGGCAGTAATGGAAGATACCGCCGCACTCGGAGACATGCAGGGTGTGGTCGGTGGTCAGGCCGCCCTCGTCCCACTCGCCATCCTTCCAATGAGCCTCGTAGCTGTAATCGGTCTTCATGTAGCCAAAGCCGAGGCTACCCCAATCGATATCCTTCTTCTCGACAGTCATATGTCGCTCCTTACATACACAGTTGCATACTCGCGAACTCGCACGCAAGGACCGAGGCCGACCGCGTCGCAACGTCGCACGCCCGGAGCGTAGAGCCGGACGGGACACGCGGGCAACACCAAAGCCCATGGCACGTCGATTCGCATGCACGAGATTGTACTCCCCGCACGCGCCTGATAAAACGCTTTTCTTTAACTAAGTAAAGTATTTTCATTCAACCGAAGCTAAAGAGGCCCGCCACCGTAAGCAGTGGCGGGCCTCAACGGCACAGTTTGTGCGCCGACTCGAGCTATGCGTTCTTCTTGCCCAGCTTAGCCTTAACCAAGCCGACCACGGTCGGAATGATCGACACGGCGACGATGCCGATAATCAGCAGCTCAAAGTGCTCCTGCACAAAGGGAATGCCACCAAAGAAGTAACCCAGCAGCGTAAAGACCGTCGACCAGGTAATGCCGCCCAGCACGTTAAAGATGACAAAGTTGCGCCAGTGCATGCCGCCCATGCCGGCGATAAAGGGCACGAAGGTGCGGATAAACGGGAAGAAGCGGCCCAGGAAGATGGCTAGGTGACCCCACTTGTCCAAGAAATCCTCGGACTTTTTGATGCGCTCGGGCGTCATGGCCTTCACCTTGCCCGAAGCGATAATCTTTTTGCCAAAGAAATGACCGATCATAAAGTTGCACTGATCGCCCAGGATGGCAGCGGCCCATGCGGTGGCCAGAAGCGCCACGATGTTAAAGCCGCCGTTGTGGGCAAAGAAACCCGAGGCGAACAGCAGCGAATCACCGGGAAGGAACGGGAAGAACACCACGCCCGTCTCGATAAAGATGATCAGGAACACGCAGCCGTAGGCCATAAGCGGGCCGGCGGCGATCCAGCTGGCGATCGCAGTGCGCGGGTCCTTAAGCAGCTCAGCGATAAAATTAATGAAACCCATGAAGTAAAACCTCTCAGTTGTGGGCGCGGATACGTCCAAGTTGACCAGTATACGGTTGCGGTGCCCCCTCGTGCGCAACCCCACAAAAGCATGACTCCATTACCAGCAAGTTTGCATAACTGACACTTGTAGCGCAAAGCCGCCAAGATTGTCCTTTTTAATCCCTAGCGAATCGCTATACTTTATTGAATCGCATTGCCATGGCGCTAAGGGAGGGCGGCCGGTGAGCTTTATCAATACCATTCGCGAGGACATCAAGACCGTCCAGGCGCAGGACCCCGCCGCGCAAAACGGTCTGGTCATCTTCCTTTCCTATCCCGGCCTGCACGCCAAGTGGAACCACGTGCCAGAGCACTGGCTCTGGGAGCATGGCCATCGCTCGCTCGCCCGTGTGCTCTCGCAAATCACCCGCCACATTACCGGCGTCGAGATTCATCCCGCTGCACAGATCGGCAAGCATTTCTTTATCGACCACGCCATGGGCGTCGTCATCGGCGAAACCACCATTGTGGGCGACAACTGCGTGCTCTACCAGGGCGTCACGCTTGGCGGCACCGGCAACGAGACCGGCAAGCGCCACCCCACCCTGGGCAACAACGTCACCGTGGGCACAGGCGCTAAAGTGCTCGGCAACATTCGCATCGGCAACAACGTCAAAATCGGCGGCAATTCGGTCGTCGTCAAGGACGTACCCGACAACTGCACCGTCGTGGGCGTGCCGGGACGCATCATCAAGCGCAACGGCTGCCGCGTGTTCGAGGAGAGCTTCGATGCCAAGCAGCATCGCGAGTACATGCCCGACGCCGCCGCCGAGCAGTCCGCGCTCAATCGTCAAGGCATCACCGAGAACGCCCGCCGCGTCAAGGAGCTCGAGCAAGAGGTGGCCGAGCTTAAGGCCCTCGTCGCCAAGCTCGTGGACGAACGCTAGAGGCAGACGACCACCGACAACATTGACGCCAACGCAAAGGCGCGCCAGAGGATTCACCCCCCCGGCGCGCCTTCTTTTCAATGTGACATGCGGGACTGCCCCCCTGTCACCTCATGCGAACTGGCTCAGATAGAGGTCGGCGTAAGCGCCCTCGGCTGCGAGCAGCTCCTTATGCGTGCCCTGCTCGATAATGTTGCCGTGGTCCATGACCAGAATCAGGTCGGCATCCACGATCGTCGACAGACGATGCGCGATCACAAAGCTCGTGCGCCCGCGCATAAGCGCATCCATGGCACGGCCGATGGCAAGCTCGGTACGCGTGTCCACGCTTGAGGTCGCCTCGTCCAGGATGAGAATCGCCGGGTTGTTGAGCAGCACGCGTGCGATGGTCAGCAGCTGACGCTGGCCCTGGCTGATGCTTTCGGCATCGTTGGCCACGCGCGTGTCGTAGCCCTGCGGCATGGTGCGCACAAAGAAGTCGACCTGCGCGGCACAAGCCGCGGCCACAATTTCGTCGCGCGTTGCCTCGGGGCAGCCGTAGGCGATGTTTTCGGCAATCGTGCCGTCGAACAGCCAGGCGTCCTGCAGCACCATGCCAAACTGCTGCCGTAGCTCGCCGCGATCCATGCGGCTCGTATCCACGCCGTCGAGCGTAATACGCCCGCCGTCAATCTCATAGAAGCGCATGAGCAGGTTGATGAGCGTCGTCTTGCCTGCGCCCGTGGTTCCCACCACGGCAATCTTTTGGCCCGGCTCGGCGGTAAACGACACGTCGCGCATAAGCGGCTTGTCGGGCGAATAACCAAAGCGCACGTGCTCAAAGGAGACGCGGCCCTCAACGCGACCCGGCAGCTTGGCGGCCTCGTCCGGCAGCGGATCGGCTTCCATCTCGGGCTCATCGAGCAGGTCGAACACGCGCTCCGCACTCGCCAGCGCGCTCTGCAGCGAGTTGAAGGTAAACGACAGCTGCGTCATGGGCTCGGATGCCTCGTAGATAAACTGGAAGAACGCCTGGAACACGCCGACGGTCATATGGCCGGCAACCAGCATGCTGCAGCCCACAATCGCAATCACGATCTGTGCCAGGCGGCCGATAAAGCGCACCGCGGGGCCGACGGCGTTAATCATAAAGTCGGCCTTGGCACTCACGCGTGCCAGCTCGCCCGAGGCCTGGTGCACCTCGGCAGAACTCTGACGCTCGCGGTTAAACGCGCGAATCACCAGACGACCCGAATAGCCTTCCTCGACTGCACTCGTAATCTTGGACACCCACTCCTGGCGCTCGCCGGTTACGTCATGCGTACGGCGCGAGACCACCTTGGTCACCAGCAGCGACAACGCCGTAAAGAACAAAAAGACCAGCGTAAGTGGCACACTGAACACAAACATCACGCCCACAGCGCCCACTACCGTACCAATCGACACCAGCAGCTGCAGCAAGCCGCGCTGCATGCTCTCGGACATCTTGTCCAAGTCATTGGTCGCGCGGCTGACGACCTCGCCGGGACGATGTGCGTCAAAATAGGCGAGCGGCAGACGATTGAGCTTTTGAGCGATGCGGTTGCGCAGACGCAGGTTGAGGCGTTCGGCCACGCTCGACATCAAAAAGCTCTGGAGCGCGTAGAACGAGGCAGCGGCCGTCCAGATCATAAAGTAGATGAAGATGGTCCTGCCGCAGTTCTCCCAGGTGATGTTGAAGGTGGTGTCGTTGGCAAACGCCACCTGAATGTGGCCCCACAGCTCATCGATCACGCGGGCGCTATATGCCGGCGCAGCGGTGTTAAAGATGGCATAGAACACAATGCTCGCGAACACGATATAGAAGCGCCAGTGGTCGCCGGCAGCCTCGCTCCACAGGCGACGCACCGTCGCCCAGGTATCCCGAGGCGTCTCGTCCTCGTCGCCATCGTCCACGTCGCGCATGCGTTCCGCCTCGGCTCGGGCGCGCTCATCCTCCGCGCGCTCGTTTTCCTCATAGAGCGCCTGGCGGCGAGCCTCGCGCGCGGCTGCGGCCTTGGCGGCTTCATCCAGCTCGGGCGCTACGACAGCCTGGTCGACCGTTTTATCGGCAGCGTCCGCAGCGACGGCATCGACAAGGCCGCCTTGTTTCCTGAGCTCCTCGGTCATGCTACTCACCTCCCTTCATTTGCGATTCCGCGATGGCGCGGTACACCTCGCAGGTTTCCATAAGCTCGCCATGCGTGCCCAGACCCACAACCTCGCCATCCTTGAGCACGACGATCTGGTCGGCGTGCAAGATCGTCGAGATGCGCTGCGCGATGATGAGCACCGCAGCGTCACGCGTCTCGTCTTGCAACGCATGGCGCAGGGCGGCATCGGTCTTAAAGTCCAGGGCCGAGAAACTGTCATCGAAGATATATAGATCGGCATGCTTCATGAGCGCACGGGCGATGGCCAGACGCTGGCGCTGGCCGCCCGAAAAGTTCGTGCCGCCCTGCGCCACCGGGGTATCGAGCCCCTGCGGCTGATCAAGCACAAAGGTGCTCTGGGCAACCTGGAGCGCATGAAGCATGTCGGCCTCAGTCGCTTCTTCGTTGCCAAAGCGCAGGTTGCTTGCCACGGTGCCCGAGAACAGCCACGCCTTCTGCGGCACATAGGCAATGCGCCCGCGAATCTCGCCTTGCGAAAGATTGCGCAGATCGGCGCCGTCCAGGCGAATGGCGCCCTTGGTGGCATCGTGGAAGCGCAGTAAGAGCTTGGCCACCGTCGATTTGCCCGAGCCCGTCGAGCCGACGATAGCGGTCGTCTGACCGCGGCGACAGGTAAAGTTCAGATCGCACAGCGTGTCCTCGTCGGCGTCGTCGAAACGAAACGACACGTGATCGAACGCGGCGACCGCGTCGGCACTGTCAACAGGCTCCGCCGCGCACGTATCCAGCGTGCGCTTGCCGTCCACAATGCTCGGCTCAATCTCCAACACCTGTTGCGCGCGGTTGAGGCACGCCGCAGCGCGCGGAAGCGTCAGAATCACCATCTGCGCCATCATCACAAAGAACAGAATCAGGATCGCGTACTCCAGCACCGCCGAGATGCTCGCGATCTGCATCGCATGGGCGCCCACCCGGTTACCGCCCACCCACAGCACCGCTACCTCGGCGATGTTCATCAAAAAGAAGCTGGAGCTGTCGAGCCCCACAAACAGGTGGTTGACCTTAATGGCGTTGTCCGCGTAATCGCTAAATACCTCGTCCAGGCGCTGCTCCTCGTGGCGCTCCTTATTGAAAGCGCGGATGACGCGAACGCCCACGATGTTCTCACGCAGCACCACGTTCATACGGTCGATAAAGCTCTGAAGGCGCATAAAAATCGGCGCGGCGTTAGCCACCGTAAAGACCGCCGCCACCAGCACGATCGCAACTACCACGCCCAACAGCGTTCCCATAGCGGGATCGATGAACCAAGCAAAAATGATGCCCGCGACGGCCAAGAACGGCACCGGCAGCACCAGCTGAATCGTCTGCAGGATAGCCTGCTGAATCACGTTGATGTCGTTGAGCGAGCGTGTGATCATCGATCCCGTGCCAAAACGCTCAAAGTCGCTGGCAGCGAGCTCGAGCGATTTGTCGTACACGGCATTGCGGATATCGCAGGCCACGTTGGCGGCCAGGCGCGCCGAAAGATAGCAGCCCAGCACCGTACCGCCGCTAGCCATGCTGGTCGCGATAAACATGTATAGGCCGTTGCGTAAAATGTAGTCGACATCGCCCGTGGTAATACCGGTGTTGACCATGTTCGCCAGCATCGTGGGAACCAACAGCGTACCGACGTTATCCACCAGCAGCACCAGCAGCGTCACTGCGACAAGCCCTCGATAGGGCTTCAAAAACCTCATTAGCAGTCGCACGACTCCCCCTCACGTCGATCTTGCATCTGACTTTCGGCTGCCACCTGCTGTTTAAATGTCTCGCACTCGTCGCCGAGCACCTGAGAGAATTTGCCGATCAAGCGCATTATCTCGCGCTGCTCACATGGCTCGAGGGCATCGAAGGCTCTCTGCTCGGCCCCTTGCGCCGGCAGCGCATAACGCTCGGCAAATCGCCTGCCCTCTTCGGTCAGGCTTACAACCTTGTTCTTGCGACTGCCTTCGGCAAACTCCAGCGTGGCGAAACCCCGCGCCGTCAAGGTTTTAATGGCCGAGTTGATCGTCTGTTTGCTATAGAACCATTCGCTTGTCAGACGACTCACAGCGACGCTGCCGCCCGCCGTGCTGGTGTCGACGAGCATCCAATAGGCGCAGTCCGAAAGGCCGCAGGCGCGTGAGAACTCCGAATAGATATGATCGAGTCCATTGAGCATCCGGTCGAAATCGACCAGCGTAACCGCGCTATTCATCTATCCCACCATTCGATTGTCCGAGTTTTGACCAATTTGTATTTCTAGATTAGTCCGAGTTTTGACTATCGTCAATAAGCTCGATATATATGGTCGGCTCTACATTGCATATCGATAGAAAAAGACCGCCGGCGCGGGGGCGGCGCCGGCGGTCACGCGAGAATAGCGATGTATTTGCCCGTTAGGCAGCGACGGCCTCGTAGACCGTTGCGCCCGCAAAGCTGTCGTGCAGGCTCTTGCCGCAGATCCAAGGCAGCTCGACGACCTCGCAGACCGTGTTGACCAGCTCAGAGCAATCAGTAAAGTGGCCCTTATCGTTGAGGGTCTCGCAATCCTGAACACGCCAATAGCCATCGGTGTGCGTGATGTAGTACTCGTGATCGTTGATCGACACGAAAGCGCGCGTCTTGGAACGCAGCAGCTTCAGAAATCCTTCGAAGTCAGTCTCGACGACATCTCCAGCCTGGAACATGATAGTTACCTCCTGGCCCAGCGCCACCACAGCGCATTGATAAACATTGGTACCCCTTTAGTAAAACCTTTATCAACGGATATGCGCCCATGTTTTAGGCAAGTGGTAAAAAACCGCAGGGTAGACGGGATAAAACGTTTAACCATCTCATTAGCTTCTCACATTCTTGCCGCAGTTTTATGCAAGCCGACTTTTCCGATTGGTGGCTATTGCTGTTTGGGGCCCTCTGCACGATTACGGCTACGGCACGACGGGTAAGAACGGAGCATCTGCAACGTCATCGCTAGGAGAACCCATGGAGACCATCGAAGCGCTCATCCATCGCCGTAGCTGCCGCAACTACAGCGATCGCCCCGTCGAGGCAGAAAAGCTCGCACGCATTATCGAGGCAGGCCAGTACGCGCCGAGCGGCATGGGACGTCAGCCGGTCACGTTTGTCGCCGTTACCGATCCCGCGACCGTCGAGCGTCTCTCGCAGCTCAACGCCCAAGTTATGGGCAGCGATGGCGATCCCTTCTACGGGGCCAAGACTGTTGTGGTAGTGCTCGTCGACCGCAGCGTGCCCACGCACCTGGAAGACGGCTCGCTCGCCATGGGCAACCTGCTTAACGCAGCCTATGCGCTGGGCGTCGATTCGTGTTGGATCCACCGCGCGCACGAGGTCTTTGACTCACCCGAGGGACTGGAACTGCTGGCCAAGTGGGGTCTGCCCGCCGACGGAAGCTTGCGCGGTGTGGGCAACTGCATTCTGGGCTACGCCGAGGACACCCTTCCCAAGGCCAAGCCTCGCCGCGACAACGTGGTGTATGTTCCGCCGTTCTAACGAACGGCGGACCCGTTGACGCTGCGCGAGCCGCATTAACGCCAATCTGACGTTCAATTTCGAGGGCGCGACCAAAAGGTCAGCGCCCTCTCATTTCACGTCACCTTGGCGCAAATGCGGCCCGCTCGCTGTTGGTGCCTGACATCGAGTGAGCCACTGTCTTGGGCAGCTAAAAGGCCCCGTCCCATATTTGCTGCCCCACTCGCAACTTATCTTGCCGATGGAGTTGTTGCCGTTTCGCTCGTCTGACTCGCATCGGCGTCGTCGCTTTGCCCGCCTTCGTCCTTTTGAGCATCGGCAATGGTGGCAGCAGCTGCGACCATACCGCGCTGGGGCGCCACACCCGTCTGGTCTTGTGCGCCTTCAACAAGCTCCGTGCCAGCATGCGCAAGTTCGGGCGATTTGAACATCGCGCCCAGACTCGCGCCGTCGCCGGCATATCCGAGCGCCGCGAGCGCGATGACAATCACCGCAACAACGACCGCGATCGGAACGTAGCGATGCCAGCCTGCGGGATTGAGGCCGCTACGGCGAGCAGCGCCACGGCTAATGTAGCCGAGCGTTCCATCGTGCTTGAGCTTTGAGCCCACCACGCGCCTTCGTCCCCACAACGAGGACTCGGCCTGCATGGCCAAGCGAGCGCTTGCCGAAGGATAGCCATATTTTGTGCGCTTGAACGAGCCGTCGAACCCCGAGGCGCTTTTGCCCCACGTCCGCGAAGCCGTACGCCGGCCGACCGGCGCCGCACTTCGCTTTGTTCGGTTCGTTTTTGAAGTCTCCGCCATACTCCCCCGCACGCCGTAACACAATCGAAACAATGCTTCTTTGGACTGTATCACACGCGCCGCACGCGGTCACGGCGCCTCGCTCAGCGGTCGTTGTCCTTCAGCAGGCGCCATAAAGTCGTGCGGCTTATACCGAGCACCTCTGCCGCACGTGTCCTGTTGCCGTGAAGGTGCTGCAGAACCAACCGTGCGACATCGCGCTCGGTATCGGCCAGGGGACGCAAGATGTACAAATCGCTTTCGAGCGCCGGGGCGCCAAAGGTCGCGGTCTTGATAACGTCCTCCTGGGCAAGCACCTCTTTCGCCACGGCACGCTCCACCGTTCCAGCCCCCACTAATATATAGAGTCGTTCAGAGACTTCACGCAGCTGCAGGTAATTGCGGGGCCAACGGTACGCATCGAGCGTCTCTGCCGCGGCGGCGGACAACATGGGGGAACCCGTCTTAAACATATCTGCCAGATACCCCAGATAGCGCGCAACCTTTTCCGACGCGCCGCCCTGCTCGACAATCGCCGGCGCCACACTCACTGCACAGGCCAGACGCTCGGTTACAAAAGCAGCCTGATCGCTTTCGCCGCCGCCCGGCATATCGTTTGCCGTCAACACCACATGGCAACGAGTTGCGAGCGCCGTGTCGATCATTGCGGACACGAGCTCGCGCAGACGTTGGGGGCCAACAGCATGCCAGCCGCCCATGCAAAGTGTCAGCCCCGTTTGGAATAGCGGCGATTCGGAACTTTTGAGCAGATGGCGCCAGCCGCGATCCGTAAGCTCATCGAGCGCAACGGACACAAAGGGCTGATCGGCATAGGGTCCATCCAGGTACAGGCGTTTTGCAATCTGATCCTGCCCCGCGCCCAGCTCGCCCTCGAGCATAAGGGGCACCCCACGCGCATAGCTCTCCCGTACGGGGGCAGCGACCGTCGCCGCGTCTTCGACGATGCCGTACGTGCTCGACGCGTAGCGAGCCTCGACTTCGTCGGCATTGAGCCACTCGATGCCCGCATGCGTCGCAGCGGCGCGCACCTCATGCGCCACGACCACCCAAAGCGCTCCGCGCTCCTTGGCCGTCGGGCGCACCGTCAAGCTCAACCGCACGCCCTCGTGGCCCATCACCAGACGCGCCCCATCGCCCACGCGAGCGAGACGCTCGGAAACAAAAGCAGCGATATCCTGCTCGAGCGCCGCGTCACTCATAGTCGAGATCACAACGCCACCGCGCTCGTCGATTGCCAGCGCCGATGCTCCGGCTGCGGACAATGCCTCAATCAGAATCTGCAGCTTGGCATCGCTGTCCATGGTTCGTCCCGTCTCCAGCCGCGGCCCCATCTGAGACCCGGCATCTCAAGTGTTTCAAAATTGAACGATAATGTTCACCAAACACTATAGGGCAGAAGTCGCCGTCCTGCGAGTATATGAGTTGCCCCGCATCGCCATCCTGGCGGGGCGATAAGAGCTCTTCGGGACCTATCAACCTGCGGACAAGCCATACCCGCAAGAGCTCCTATCGCTCCACCGCGGACATGCGCTCGCCAGCACGCAGCACGCAAATCAGCTACTTCTCTACCAGATTCCCAGCACGTGCTGCATTCCCAAACTCATGCACGCAATGCCAATCCAGCAGCAAAAGCCCAGCGCGATGGGCTTGCCGCCCTTTTTGACCAGCTCAACGATATCGGTATTAAAACCAATAGCCGCCATGGCCATCACAATAAAGAATTTCGACAGCTCCTTGATGGGCGTCGTGATGGACACGGGAAGCTGAAGCACCGTGGTGATCACACTCGCCAGCACAAAGAACAGCACAAACATGGGAAACGCGCGTTTAAGCGAGAACGTGCTTTTGGCGTCGCCGCCGGCCTTGCGCGCCAGATGCATCTGCCAGCAAGCAAGCGCCAGCGTGATGGGAATGATGGCCAGCGTCCTGGTGAGCTTGACCACCGTGGCGCTCTCGAGCACATTGGCGCCGGGATGCATGCTGTCCCAGGCGCTCGCCGCAGCCGTTACGGACGAGGTGTCGTTGATGGCGGTGCCGGCAAACAGGCCAAAGCCCTCGTTGGTCAGCCCGAGCATGCCGCCGAGCGTCGGAAACACGAGCGCCGCGATAACGTTAAACAGGAAGATGACCGAAATGGCCTGGGCAATCTCGCGATCGTCGGCATCGATGACGGGTGCGGTCGCAGCGATGGCCGAACCGCCGCAAATCGACGAACCCACACCCACAAGCGTCGCGATCTTACCCGGCACGTTCATAACGTGGCAGAGCACAAAGGCGATGACAAGCGAGGTCGAGATCGTCGCCACGATAATCGGCAGCGACTGGGCGCCCTTGGACAGAATCTGGGAGAGGTTCATGCCAAAGCCAAGCAGGATAACCGCGTACTGCAAGACTTTTTTGGACGTATAGGTGACGCCAGCGGCGAGCTGTTCGCGACGATTCTTGGGAAAGACGAGCGCCAGGACCATGCCAAAGAGGATGGCAAATACCGGACCGCCGACCACCTCAATTTGTTTGCCGAGCAACGTCGCGGGAATGGCGATGATCAGGCAGAACAAGACGCCTTTCCAGCGCTCGCGTACGATGTTTGCCAGTTGCATATGGGATTCCTTCTTTCTATTTCACGTTTGCGACGGCTTATGATACGGCAACATTGAGCGCAGCCTTGCGCAAACACAGACTAAGATGCCGCAATAGTTCTCAGGCAAGAGCCGAATTACCCACCGCGGAGAGCTGATTCGCGGCATAATTAACAACTGACATATGAGTTTGATAGAACAGTTGCGAGGCGCTATGGAAGAATCGATGCACGTCGGCGAGCAGGAAACGAGCCTACAGGACCAGTCCTACCACACCATTCGACGCAAAATCGTCTACCTGGACTACAAGCCGGGCGAAAAGCTGGGCGTCAAGCAGCTTTGCGATGACCTGGACATGGGTCGCACGCCCGTGCGCGAGGCACTGGTGCGTCTGGCGCAAGAGGGCCTGGTGCGCACCGTGCCCCAAAGCGGCACCTACGTCTCACCCATCAACCTCACCCTTGCCGAGAGTGCCTGTTACATCCGCGAACATCTGGAAAAGCAGGTGATCGTGGAATGCTGTGCACGCGCCACGTCGGCCGGCATCGAGCAGCTCGACCGCGCCATCGCGCTGCAGGAAAAGGCCATGGCCGAAGAGGATCGCATCGGCTTCTTTTTGAGCGACAACCTCATGCATCACATGATTTTTAGCATCGCATGTCGCAGCACCGTGTGGTCGTGGCTCGAAGAGACCAATGCCGACCTGGAGCGCTTCCGCTGGCTGCGCGCCGCCACGCAGGTTCTCGACAATCAGGACATCGTGAACGAGCACAAGCAGATTCGCCGCGCTATCGCCGGTCGCGACCCCATCGAAGCGAGCTTTTTGGTCAGCAAGCACCTGCATATGATGTTCCGCAACCAGACCGAGGTCCTGGACCAATATCCCAAGTACTTCGAGACCAGCAAGCTCCGCTAACCTGCCAAAAAGGGACAGGTTTATTTCGGCAGGTTTTACCTGGTCAAATGAAACAAGGCCCGACTCCGCCACAACGGAGCCGGGCCTTGGTCGCCAGAACGGCGGAACAACAATTACTCCACGGTCACGCTCTTGGCCAGGTTGCGAGGCTGGTCGACGTCGCAACCGCGCAGGATGGCCACCTCGCGGGCGAGCAGCTGCAGCGGAACGCTCGCCGTGATGGGGCTGAACACGTCGCGGACGGCCGGCACGCGAATGATGCAGTCGGCAATCTTGTTGATTTCCTCGTCGCCCTCGGTAGCAACGACGATGACCTTGGCGCCGCGAGCCTTGCACTCCATGAGGTTCGACACCGTCTTATCGTACGTTGCGCTCTTGGTTGCCACCGCGATGACAGGGAAACCCGGATCGATCAGCGCGATGGGGCCGTGCTTCATCTCACCGGCGGCATATGCCTCGGCATGCAGGTAGCTGACCTCCTTGAGCTTAAGCGCGCCCTCATAAGAAATGGCTGCGCCCATGCCGCGACCCACGAACAGCGCGGACTGCGCGTCCTTGCACACAAGCGCGGCCTCGTGCACGGCCTCGGTCTGCGTATCCAGGATCCACTGGATCTGCTCGGCCGTATCGGAAAGCTCGCGGAACAGCATGCGCGTCTGCTTGGTGGTCAAGCGGTACTTGACCTGCGCTAGCAGCAAGGCCAAAAGCGTGAGGCTCACGACCTGACCGATGAAGCTCTTAGTCGAGGCGACTGCAATCTCCTTGTTGGCCTTGGTGTAGATGACGCCGTCGCTTTCGCGCGCCACCGGGCTGCCCACCACGTTGGTGATGCCAAAGACCTTGGCGCCCTTGATGCGCGCATCGCGAATGGCGGCAAGGGTGTCGGCCGTCTCGCCCGATTGGGACACGGCCACGACGAGCGTCGTCGGCGTGATGATGGGGTTGCGGTAGCGGAACTCGCTAGCCGCCTCAACCTCGGTAGGAATACGAGCCCAGCCCTCAATAAGGTTCTTGGCGATGAGTCCGGCGTGGTAGCTGGTGCCGCAGGCAATCACATATACGCGGTCGATATCGTTGAGTTCCTCGAGCGAAAGGCCCAGCTCGTCGATATCGAGCTCACCGGCAGGGGTCATGCGGCCCACCAGCGTGTCGCGCACCACGCGCGGCTGCTCGTGAATCTCCTTGAGCATAAAGTCGGGATAACCGCCCTTTTCGGCCATGTCCAGGTCCCAGTCGATATGGGTGATTTTGGGCTCGATAACGTTGCCAGCCTCGTCGGTATACTCGACGCCCGCGGGCGTGAGCTTGGCAAACTGACCGTCTTCGAGCACCACAACATCGCGGGTGGCATCGATAAGCGCGATCACATCGGAGGCAACGTAGGAGCCGGTCTCGCCCACGCCGACCACAATCGGGGAGTCCTTGCGGGCAACAGCGATCACGCCAGGTTCGTCGGCGCACACGGCGGCCAGGCCATAGGCGCCCACCACGTGGGTGCAGGCCTCGCGCACGGAAGCCATCAGGTCGCGCGTCTCGGCATAGGCCTCTTCGATCAAGTGCGCGAAAACTTCGGTATCGGTCTCGCTCTTAAAGTGATGGCCGCGGCCCTCCAGCTCTTCGCGCAGCTCGGCGAAGTTCTCGATGATGCCGTTGTGGACGATGGCGATGCGACCATCGCAGCTGGTGTGGGGATGGGCGTTGACAACGGAAGGCTTGCCGTGAGTGGCCCAGCGGGTATGGCCGATACCGCAGGTAGCGTCGCTGTCGATATTGGAAAGCTCGCTCTCCAGGCCCGCAACCTTACCCACGCGGCGGATGACGTCGAGGTGAGCCGCGGCGCCCTCGCCCACCTCGAGCGCGACGCCCGAGGAGTCATAACCGCGATATTCCATACGCTTAAGGCCCGTGACCAGAATGTTCTTTGCAATATCAGAGCCGGTGTAGCCGACAATTCCGCACATAGGATAAATCCCTTCGCTCGCGTGACTGCAAAACGCCCACGCACGACGGGCGCTGAGACGTATAACGTCCGAGTATTGTACTCACACAAACGCAAGCTGATATACCAGAAGTGGTACCTCAACTTGGATACCACCCGATACACATACCCCGCCGCCACGAAGGGGACCTTTGTGGCGGTTTGCGCACCCCTAGAGTCGCAGGCGGCGTTCGAGCCGATTGCCCAGAGCCGTGAGCGCCATGACAATGACGTAGTAGACCACGGCCACCACTAAAAACGGTTCAAAGGCTCGGTAGGTGAGCGCCTGCACGCTCTGGGCGGCGCGCATCATATCCATCAGGCCGATGGTTGCCACCAGCGAGGAGCTCTTGAGGACCGTGATCACTTCGTTGACCAGGGCGGGGGCAATCGAGCGCATCGCCTGCGGAACGACGATCTTGCGCATCATGGGAACATATCGAAGCCCGATGGCCCGAGCGGCATCGTACTGCCCCCGGTCAACGCCCTCGATACCGCCGCGCACTGTCTCGGACACCGTTGCCGAGCCGTTGAGCCCCAGCGTAATGGCGCCGGCGGCAAACATTGAGATTTTAAAGCCCGTGAGCTGCGGCGTCGCAAAGTACGCCAAAAAGAGCAACACGATGAGCGGCACACCGCGAAAAATAGAGGTGTAGAAGTTGAGCACCGCGCGCAACGGGCGACAGGGCAAAACCTTGAGCACGGCGATGAGAAAGCCCAGGGCAAGTGCTATGACCAGCGCGGCGGCCGTCACCTGACAAGTCACGACCAGGCCGCTCATAAACATCGGTATATATGGTTCTAGCAGTTCAAACTTCATCAGCATGCCCTTGGCGCGCGCCGTATCGACTCGCTATTTTCCGGCAACCGTCGACGTGCCGGAAGCGGAATAGTCACCGTTCCACATAAAGTCGGCGCCCACATACTGCTTGATGCAGTCATCGATGGTGCCGTCCTCAAGCATCTCGCCGATGCACTCGTCAAGCGCCGCGACAAAGCCGGCGCCCTTCTTGGCCATCAGGCGGTACACGCCCACGTGGTCGCTCGTCTCGGAGCGATCGAGCAGGCCCAGCACCAGGCCCTCGTTCGCATCGCGCATGGACTGGCCCTCGGCGCCATCGCACAGATAGGCGTCGATGCGCCCGGCAAGCACCTCTTGCAGGCACTGATCTCCGCCGTCGTACGTGTGAATATCGGCATCGGGCATGACCTTGGCGATGAACTTGTTCTGCACGGTGCCGGTGGTGCAGGCGATAGACTTGCCAGCGAGGTCCTCAACGCGCTTGACGGGATCGCCGCCGAGCGTGAGAACGCCCACGAGCGGCTGATAGTAGCCGCGTGTGAAGTCGTAGGTCTGCTCGCGCTCTTCGTTGGAGCTCATCGCCATGGTAAAGGCCTCGTCATCGCTCTGCACCGATGCAAGCGTGGCGGCAAAGTCCTGCGGCTCAAAGTCGTAAGAAAAGCCCAAGCGCGAGGCCATCTCGTCGGCAATGGCGATATCCAGGCCGACAACCTTCTGTTTGCCGTCCGACTGCGTCTCCAGATAGCGATAGGGCGCAAAGGCATCGTCGCCCACAAAGGTGAGCTTGGCGCCCTTGATATCGTCGACCGCAACCGCGGCAGAACCGGCGGCAGAGCCCTTGTCAGCGCCACTGCCAGCGCAACCGCTCACCGCAACCATTGCGGTACCGGCCAGCAAACCCAGAAAATCACGACGAGAAACAGAGCGAGCCATACCAAAGCCTTTCAATCTACGATCAAAACGGCTTCCATTGTAGACACTCCACCGTTTAACGCGCAGCCCAGCCGCGCCAAAACCACCACAAAGGGGGACAGGCACCTTTGTGGTGGTTCGGGTGTCTGACAACAAGCTCCGCCGAAACGTCTCAATCTGTAACATCTGGGGCGCCGAAAGAGGGTTTGCTGTTACAGATCGAGATTTTCCGCCCGGCCCCGGCGATCTGTCTCAATCTGTAACAGGTAGGTCTTGTTTTGTCGTCCAGATGTTACAGATCGAGACAATTGAAGGGCCAGGCAACGCGACCACCGCAAAGGAGGCAGCGCGCTGCGCCACCCTTGCGGTGGTTTGGTCTGGGCTTCGGTGTTTGCCCAGATAAAACCTGCCAAAATAAACCTGCCCCTAATTGGTAGGTTTTGACACCCTGGGAACAGGCGATGCTACAATCTGACTCGTACTTGAAACGCATCAAAGGGGCCGCTATGGCAAAGGTAAAAATCAGCGACGTCGCGCGCGAGGCCGGAGTTTCGTTGGGCACGGTCTCCAACGCGCTCAACCACCCCGAAAAGCTGCGCCCCGAGACCCTCAAGCTCATCAACGAGACCATCAATCGCCTTGGCTACCTGCCCAATCAAAGCGCCCGTCAGCTCGCGGGCGGCGCCACCAAGTCCTTTGGCCTGGTGCTCCCCCGTCTCGATCACGGCTTTTCGCTCCAAATCGCCAGCGGCGCCCACAACGAGGCCCGCAAGCACGGCTACGACTTGCTCATCGCCAACGCCGATAACGACGATATTCTCGAGGACCATTACCTGCGCTACTTTATGGGCACCCAGATGTCCGGCGTCATGGTTCAGCCCATGGCATCCCCCGACTGGCACCCCGCCATGACCAAGATGCCCGTGCCGATCGTCCATCTGGACATCCATTGCTCCGAGCCCGGCTACTACGTAGCGGCCGACAACGAGGCCCAGGGTCGCATCATTGCCGAACTTGCCATCGCCCGCGGTGCACGCCATATCACCGTTGTAGGTAGAGCAGCATTTATGCAACTCACCCTGCGCGTCCTTGGCATTCATAAGGCGCTCGCCCTGCACCCCGATATCAAGATCGAAGTCATCGACGCCGGCGAATGGAATACCGCTGCCGACGGCTACGGCATCGGCGCCCAAATCGCCGCGCGCCCCGCGGACGAACGCCCCGATTTTGTCGTCGGCCTGACCGACGTGCTGGCCTCGGGCGTCGTTTCGGCACTGGTCGACAAGGGTATCTCTGTCCCCGGGCAAGTACGCGTAGCAGGTTGTGATGGCAACCCGCTCGCTTGGAGCGGATCGGTCCCGCTCACTACGGTAGCGCCCCCGGGCTACGAGATTGGCCGCAAGGGTGTCCAACTGCTGATGGAGCAAATCGAGAACAAGACCCCGGCAAAAACCAAGCATATCCGCGTCGGCTCTGCAGCGCGCACTGTCACCGCAGTCACCGCCGCCGAGGATATCAATCGCCAAGAACTGGTACGTCCGTTCCTACTGGAGCGCGCCAGCACCCAGGCAAGCACCCAGACCGACGCCACGGCCATCAACCTCGGCGCGTATCTATAGCCTTTTCAGCTCACCTCAAACTCCGCTAAGCAGAAGGGCCCGGCAAGCAAAACGCTTGTCGGGCCCTTCTGTCTCTATCGTTTCAACAGGGAAAATCATCGAGTCGTCCAAACGAAGCGAGCGGACCTCGAGTGCCGCAGGTTGTCGCGAAAGCGTAGCGCTGCGTACTTCATGTACGCAAGCGATGACTTAAGCGGCAAGATACGGCGCTCGAGACCCGCACAGCGTTCAACGAGTCCGCCGTTCGTCAGGACGACGGAACACCATTAGCGGCAGACAACGTCCACGGGCACGTTCAGGATCTTGGCGACCTTGAGAATCGTGTCGGTCTGGCTGCCTAGGCAGGCGGCCATGTGGTGAGTCGGGCCGGTCTCGTTCCAGCGATCCATGAACTCGCGGGCGCCGATCGAGAACTTCATGCGCATATTGGTGTCGCCGAAGGTAAAGATCGGACCGTTAACGTTCTCGCCCTCGGCAACCACGAACTTAAAGTTGCCGTCGCCGTCCTGAGTGATACCAAGGAAGGTGATGGTGCCGTGGCCGGGATAGAACTGGGTGAGGTAGCCGCCACCGGTCTTGCCGTGGAACACGGGAACAACCTTGAGCGTCGGCTTCTTGGCGGTCGAGATGTCGGCATCGCCGGAGCCGGAGTGGCCGATGATGACAATGTCCTCGGGAAAGTCGATGGAATACATCTCGGAAAGCTGGCCGGTGCCAGAGATGGTCTTGAGGATGCTCATGGCGATGGCGACCTTCATATCGCCCTCGACCGCGCAGCTCGTGCCCTGCTTGATGAGCATGGAGAACGCCGGGATGAGCATGGAGTCGAGCACGCCGGCCTGGCCCTTGGCATAGCCGTCGTAGTGGCTGGCGACCAGACCGATCTCCTCGTCCTTAACCCACTGCTCAAAGGCGACGACGTACTTGGCCATCTCCTGGATAGGCTCGTCGGTGACCTTGGCGCCGCCCTCGACGTCGAAGGTGTCGAGAATCTCGGCGGCCTTAGCGTCCACGGCAGCCTGGTCGTCGATGTTGTCGGCGATAGCCCACATCTTCTCCCAATCGAACTGCTTGGTGTAGAGACCCAGACGGTTGTAGAGGTTGGTCTCGTCGATGTAGAGGTCCATCATGCCCGGATACGGACGGCCGATCTGGGCGATATTGGTGCGACGCAGACGACGGCGCACCTGGGCGGCACGGCACCACTGCTCGAGCTGCTCGGCCACGGCCGGGTCGCCGCCCTCGACAACACCGGTCACCACGGCGTGACGCTTGCCGGCACGGTTAAGGTCGGCTACGACCTCACCGGGAGCACCGCAGGCGTACAGATCGCCCAGCCACGTGGGGATGTCGGTGTTGGCGTAGTCGGGCTGGGCCTTCTTCTGCACGTTGACCACGACGACGGGCACGTCCAGGTCGCGTACGACCGGCAGTACGTTATAGCTCGTGGCATAGGTGAGCATCTGCAGGATGACCAAGTCGACATCCTCGGCGCGGAACTTGTCGCCCGCGTCCTGAGCCTGCTCCTTGGTAGTCACCATACCGCCGTCGATAAGCTCGACGGTCGCAGGCAGCGTGGCCTTAAAGTCCTCGTACTGCTGCTCAAAGTTGGGAACGAGCTGCGGGAACTGCGGAAGATAGGCACCGAGGGCGATCGAGAAGACGCCAACCTTGGCCTTGGTGTTAACAAGCATGATTTCCTCCAATGAGAAAAGTTGATGATTGCAAGCAAGCGGACGCGGCGGTTATCAGATCAGCGCAACAGACATGTTTCTACCGCGTCCGCCTGCAGTTGCGCAGGGGGTGGGGCGAGGGTATGGGACTAAGCCTTCGCCCCAGAGGTTGCCGCGACAAGGCGGCGGGATAAAGCGAATTACTCGGCGTCATCGAACGCGTTGTAGCGCTCGCCATGGAAGGCCCAGATAGCGGCGGCAAAGCCAATCAGGCACAGCAGCGACAGGACCAGGAAGGCTGCCTTGTAGCCGGCCACGGCGATGAACGTGGCAGTAAAGGAGCCGGCGACGGCGCACAGGAAACGCGAGGAGAACACGATGGCGCCGTTAGCAGTGGTGCGCAGCAGCGTCGGGAAGCACTCCTGCATCCAAACCTTCAGGATGCCCTCGAAGGCAAAGGCGGCACCGATGCAGTAGAGCAGCTGCGTGGCAACGTAGGTGACCGTCGAAGCACCAAAGAACGGGAACATGAGGAAGCCGAGCAAGTAGAGTGCGGCACCCATGTAGAACAGCGGCATACGCTTGTCGGTATCGACAAACTTCATAAAGACGAAGTCGAGCATGGCGCGAATCGGGTAGCAGATCAGGCCGATGGTAGACACGACGGAGATAGGCAGCGACACGACGTTGGCGCCAATCCAGGTCGAGAACTGGCCGAGGGAGTTGGCCGGAATGTTGGTGCCAATGTAGAAGACGGCAAGGGCGATAAACGGCTTGGCGTAGGGATTCTTGAACAGGTCGGAGATCTTGCCCTGAGCCTGCTCGCTCACCTTGCCGGCCAGACGGTCCTCATGTGCCTTGATCCAAACCGGAGACTCTGGGATGGTCTGGCGGGCGATAAGTACCAGGATGGAGACCACGGCAAGCTGGGTGAACATAATCTGGCCGCCCAGGTAGCCCCAGTCACCGACGACGGCGCCAATGCCCTGGGCAACGACAATACCGACAACCCACAGGATGTCCGAGAACAGCAGCATCTTGCCGCGTTTGTCATCGGGCGCCTCCTCGGCGATGGTCGCCAGTGAAACCGGCAGGTCGGCGCCGACACCCAGACCCATCAGAATCTCGCCCAACAGCAGCAGCGGGAAGGTCTGGGCAAAGATCATAGTGACGGCACCGATGATGAGCATGCCCATGGTGACCGAGAAGACCGGCTTGCGACCAAAGCGGTCGCCCAGGCTGCCGCCCAGGATGGAACCGATGGCGATGCAGAAGGTGAGCGCCGCGGAAATCAGACCGAACTGACCGTTATCGAGGCCAAAGGTCTGCTGGTAAATGACCAGCGCCGTACCAGAAGAGATGATCGCGCACGAATCGATATAGGATGCCATGCCCGAGACGACGGCGACCCACCAAGGGTTCACGTGGCGGTTGCGAGTGTTTCCCATTCTATTTCCCCTTACAATGTTTCCAAGCTGCCCAAACAGCAGCGATAAGACGGCGGTTTCCACGAGCTCCCCAGCAACCGGAACCGCCGGCTTTTCTTACCTACTAATCAACAAATGCTTCGTTGATCTTGATGCCAAAGTCACGGCAGGTATCCTTGAGGCCCTTGTCGCTAATCTTGTTGAGGAAGTCATCCGAACCGCCGTTGGCAGCACGCGCGGCCAGGTAAATCTCGGCGGCCTTCTCGACGGTGTGCGCCAGGCCAAAGGTCGTATCGAAGTCAGGACCAGCGGCGAACAGGCCGTGGTGCGCCCAGACGATAGTGTCGTAGGTCTTCATGAGCTCGGAGCTTGCCTCGGCGATGGCCGGGCCACCCGGGACCATCCAGGGCACAACGCCCACGCCGGTCGGGAAAACGACGACGCATTCGGTCATCATCTGCCACAGGATACGGGTAAAAGCGCGGTCCTCCAGCGGCACCACGAAGGACATCTCGATGATGCCGGGGGTATGAGCGTGGTAAATCACACGGTCGGCGCCATCGGTACGGGCGGTGGCGACGCAGTGGTTCATGTAATGGCTCTCGAACTCACTGGTCGGGCGGGCGCCGTTGGCAAGACCCCACACAACGCGGAAGGCGTCGCCGGTCTCGTTGATCTCGACGATGCCGATGTTGGCATGCGGGTCCTCGAGAACGTTGCGCATATACTTGCCCGAGCCGGTGCTCACAAAGTGCTGGCCGGCGAGGTTCTCGCCGCGCACGCCCATCTTGACCCACTCGCGGGGCTCCTCAAAGAACGGCTTGGCCTCGGCGACCTCTTCATCGGTCATGCGATAGGTGAGGTTTCCACCGTTGCGCTCATGCCAGCCCTGCTTAAAGCCATCGTCGCACAGGCGGCAAAAGCCCTTGATGAACGCCAGATCTTCCATTGCCATTGTTTATCTCCTCTCCGGGGCCCGTGGGCCCAATTGAAAAAACGCGATAAGCCGATTGACGGCGGCGCGGAGCATGGTGTGTAGGGTCCTCCGCGCCGTATGTCATCGGAGAGAGCCACTCGCGCCCGACAGGAGTCATTTGTCGTTCGCGGGGCTAGGGGTAGGTGAAAGGTGAGTCGGGGACAAGCCCCACTCTCGGTTAGGCCTGGGCGCCTTTGGGGTCGATGCGCTTAACATCGAAGGAGCGGGCAACGCAGGCGCGGGCATCGGCCAGGTCGGCAAAATCGCCACCGGCGATCATCTGCACGATAAAGTTGCCGATGCAGGTACCCTCGACGGGGCCAGCGAACACGGGGAGCCCGCAGGTGTCGGCCGTCATCTGGTTGAGGTAGTAATCCTGGCAACCGCCGCCCACGATGTTGATGCTCGTGTAGTCATGGCCCGAAAGCTCGCGCAGGCCCTCGATAGCCTTAGCGTACGAACGGGACAGGCTGCAGTAGTTGGTGCGCATGATCTCGCCCACGGTATGCGGAACCGGTTCGCCACCCTCGGCGCAGGCCTGCTTAATCTCCTGGATCATGGAATCGGGAGCCAGGAAACGATCGTCGTCGACATCGACGTAGGCCTCGAAGGGCTCGGCCTCGCGACAGAGCGTACGGAGCTCGTCAAAGCCGACCTTGTGATCCATGAGCGCCTTGTGCGAGGTCTTGCCCTCGACATAGTCGACGCCGTTGATCTCGCGGCGGACGGACTGGTTCATCCACAAGCCCATGATGTTCTTGAGGAAGCGGTAGCGCTTGAGGTAGCCGCCTTCGTTGGTAAAGTTCTGCTTGCGGGCGAGCTCGTTGGTGATGGCGTGCTGATTCTCAACGCCCAGCAGGCTCCACGTGCCGCTCGAGATATAGACGGCGTTGTCATCCTTGGCGGGAACGGCCAGGAAGGCAGAGCCGGTGTCGTGCGTAGCGGGCAGCACGACAGTCGCAGAATAGCCAATCTTCTCGGAGATGTCGGCCGTAAGCTCGCCGAGCACGGCACCAGGCATCGTCGGCTCTAGGAAGATACCCTGGGGAATACCAAAACGCGAGAGAATCTCGGTGTCCCACGTGCACTTCTCGGCGTCGAGCATGCCGGTGGTGCTCGCGTTGGTGTACTCGTTGGCCTTGATGCCGGTCAGACGCCAGTTGAGATAATCCGGAATCATCAGGAAGGTTCGGGCTGCCTCGAGTTGCTCGGGATGCTCGTTCTTAAGGGCGAGCAGCTGGTAGAGCGTATTGAAAGGCTGACGTTGAATACCGGTACGGGCATAGACCTCGGCCGGATCCATAATTTGGTCGGCAACTTCGTAGATGCCGTCGGTGCGGGAATCACGGTAGGCGACCGTGTCACCGACGATCTTGTTATGCTCATCGAGCAGCACGAAGTCAACGCCCCAGGTATCAATACCGATGGTGGCCGGAGCCTGTCCGGTCTGATCCTTGACGGCACGCAGGCCTGCGACAACATGGTCGAACAGAGCCTCAACGTCCCAGCAGTCGTGACCGCCTATGCGCTTCTGCTCGTTATCGAAGCGGTAAACCTCCTGGTAGGACATCTTGCCGTCCTCGACCCAGCCAGCAAGGACGCGACCGCTCGAAGCACCGATATCGACTGCTGCGTAATGCTTGGACTCGATGCGACTCTCCATGTGCTCTCCCTTTTTGAAGCGATTCATTTACGGTTTTCATTATTATTTGAACCGTTTCAATTTCAATATGAGTCAATTCCAGTCCGGTGAGCGGTTGTTTTCAATCGGTAAACGGTAGTCTTTTTGGGTTTGGACCCTATAGATACAAAGATGCGGCCACCCGTGTTAAGCGGATGGCCGCATCTTTAAAATGCTATTGAAATGGCTTACATGCAGACGCTAGCGCACGGCCTTGACCGCCGCCGCCAGGTCGAACAACGTATCGAGCACGGCCTCGCAGCCATCCACCACGTCCTGCGGCAGCGGCACAATATCGGGGACGGCAAAGACGTGGCAGCCGGCCGTGATGCCCGAGACGCAACCATTGCGCGAATCCTCGACCACGGCGCACTCCTCGGGGGCAAAGCCCGCACGCTCGCAGGCGAGCAGATACATCTCGGGGTCGGGCTTGCCGTGCACGACGTCCTCGCCACACGTTACCGTTTCAAACTTGTCAAAAAGACCGACCATCTTAAGGTTGCGCTCGGCCGTAACGAGGCGCGACGACGTCGCTAGACCCACGTGATAGCCCGCAGCCAGCAGCTCGTCTAGGCACTCGGCGGCGCCGGCCTTAAGTTCCAGTTCGGTCTTGACCATCTCGTCGCGAATCTCCTTGTGGCGACGATAGATCGCCTCGGTGGTTTCGCGGCTGCCATAATGCTTATCGATGATGTCCATAACATCGGGCAGCGTGCGGCCGATAAACTGATGGATCAGCGCTTCATCAATCGCGAGCCCCAGCTCAGCGGCGCCTGCCTTCCAGGCCTTAATCCCCAAACGCTCGGTATCGACCAGCGTTCCATCCATGTCAAAAATAACAGCCTTGATCATATCGGTCCCCCATCGACTCTCGCTGTCGCGTTGCTGCAACTCTACCGCATTTGGCAACTTGTATATAACGTATATACCATATTGCACTTTCGTTACACAGATAGAAGTCTTATGGCAAGTAACGCATTAGGATTATAGTTTTCGATCGAGTACTCAACGATAAGGAACGTTTCATGATTTTAGACACCACGGCACCCGCAGAGGAGCTTCAAGACAAGCTATCGGCGCTCGAACAGCTGCTTTTGGCATACGGGCGCGTGGCCATCGGGTTTTCCGGCGGCGTTGACAGCAGCTTTTTGGCCGCCGTATGCGCCCGCATCATGCCTACCAATACCCTCCTCGTCCATCTCACCACGCCGCTCATCGGCACGCCCGAACAGACTTCGTTTGAGCAGTCCGTTGATGGACAGGCCAATGAGGGGCCGCATTTTAAGCTTCCCGTGCTCAATCTTTCGGTGGATCAGCTGCAGCTCCCCCAAGTAGCCTGCAACGATGCTAATCGCTGCTACCACTGCAAGCACGCCGGCTTTACCGCCATCGTCAACCACGCCAAGTCGCTCGGCTTTCCCACCGTCATCGATGGCAGCAATGCAAGCGATCGCGGTGACTACCGCCCCGGCATGCGTGCCGCCGAAGAGCTCGGGGTGCGCTCCCCGCTCATGGAAGTAGGCTTCACCAAGGACGAAGAGCGCGAGCTGCTGCGCGCGTGGGGCTATCCCGTTTGGAACTTGCCGGCAGGCGCCTGCCTTGCCACACGCGTCCCTACGGGCGAAGAGCTGACGCGCGAGAAGGTCGACCTGATTCGCGCCTGCGAGGATTACCTGCACGATCTTGACCTGGCGCAGGTTCGCGCGCGCTTGGTCGGCGGCTGCATGCATATCGAAGCCGCTCCGTCCGACGTCGCCAAGATTGCCGCCCTCGGCGGAACCGCAGTTGACGACAAGGGCAAAACCCCGCTGCCCGCCGCTATCGAATCGGCCCTGCGCGACCTAGGCTGCGGCCACATCTCCCCCGAGGTCGCCCCCTACATCCACGGCAACATGAACCTTTAGGTTACGCCGTTTTACAAACGGCGTAACTGCTCGGCGCTGCGCAGGCCCCGGGCACGGCAATCTGACGTTCAACTTCACGGGCGCGACCAAAAGGTCAGCGCCCGCTTGTTTCACGTCACCTTACCGCACCCGGAGCCTGCTCACTCGCATATGCTCAACCTGAACTGCGTTAACTGACCCGCCAATAAAGGGAAGGTTTATTTTGGCAGGTTTTATCTAGGGAAATATCGCGAGGCAGTCGCCCCTCTAGCACCCATCTACTTCGAGAGACACAAGAGGGGCGACTCGGCTGCATCTACCTCTTCCGATAGCGGAGGTTGCGGCTCGTCGACGAACCCATTACTTCGATGAGTCCTTTATCCGCCATTTTTGGCAGATGGTAGCGGACGGACGAATTCTGGCATTCCGTCTCTCTAAAACAATAGATTTATCTCTCTAACTTTAGAGAGATAAATCTATTGTTTTAGAGAGACATTAAGAGAGATGTATCGAATTCGCTGCTAGATTGCCTAATGCTATCTCTCTAACCAACCTTCTCTTTAGAGAGACATTTAGAGAGACGAGTGCGACCTCTCTAATCATGGGCTCCACTCTTTAAGGTGCACACTTCCTAACCGTGCCCTAAGTTGCGGTGAAATAGTCCCCGATTAACCTGCCAAAAAGGGACAGGTTTATTTTGGCAGGTTTTATCTGGGGAAACGCAAATAGAGCCGCGACACCCATACGGCGTCGCGGCCCTTTTCCTTGGAGAAGGATCGATTGATCGAACGGGATGACCGTTCTAGTCTTCGAGTCCGCTATTGATGAGCTCTGCAATCTCAACGGGATCGGTGCTCGCACGTACTTTGTCACGGAAGCCTGCGTCCATCAGCATCACGGCAGCCTTGGAGAGCAGACGCAGGTGCGTGGTTCCAGCCTCGCCGGCGGGCACGTACAGCGCGAGCGCAACATCGACGGGCACCCCATCGAAGCTCGGCCATTCAACGGGCTCGGTCAGTTTAAGCACGGCAACGCCCGGCGTGTGGATCGCGTCGCTTTTGGCATGCGGAACGGCAAAACCGGCGACAAGGCCGGTCTCGGCCTCGTTCTCGCGAGCAATAAAGGCAGCCTCTACGGCAGATGCGTCATCGGCAAAGCCGAGCTCGATGGCCTGCTCAGACAAATAATGCAGGGCGTCCTCGCGCGAGGCGGCGGTATACCCGATCGTCACTTGGTTGGCAGATACAAATCCCATGGAAACCTTCCTTACAACACAGACCTGACCGCAGCTTCGATGCCGCCGGCGTCCAGACCGTACTTGTGCAGCAAATCGACCGCAGGGCCGGACTCACCATACACATCGCGCACGCCGACGCGTCGCATCGGCACCGGATGCTGATCCGCGAGCACCGAGGCCACGGCCTCGCCAAGACCGCCGATAATCGAATGCTCCTCGGCGGTGACCACGCGACCAGTCTTCTTCGCGCTGGCAACCACCAGGCGCTCATCAAGCGGCTTGATCGTGTGCATGTTGATGACCTCGGCATCGATACCATCGGCAGCGAGCGCCTCGGCAGCCTCAAGCGCCTCGGCGACCATAAGGCCACAAGCGATGATGGTCACATCGGACCCCTCGCGCACGACCACGCCGCTACCAATCTTGAACTCATAGTCCTCGTGGTCGTTGATGACCGGTGTTGCCAGGCGGCCGAAGCGCATGTAGACCGGTCCCTCAAACTCATAGGCGGCGCGCACACAAGCGCGAGCCTCGATGTCATCGGCGGGAACGACCACCGTCATACCCGGGATCGTGCGCATGAGCGCGATGTCCTCGCAGCACTGATGCGTGGCGCCGTCTTCACCGACCGAGATACCCGCATGCGTGGCGCCGATTTTGACGTTGAGGTGCGGATAGCCGATGGAGTTGCGCACCTGCTCGTACGCGCGGCCGGCGGCGAACATGGCAAAGGTGCTCGCAAAGGCGACGTGGCCCGTGGTTGCAATGCCGGCGGCAAGCCCCATCAAGTTGCTCTCGGCAATGCCGGCATCGTAGAAGCGCTCAGGGTGCGCAGCCTTAAACTTACCGGTCTGCGTGGCGGCGG
>CAUBGU010000013.1 GCA_958435545.1 uncultured Collinsella sp. | reverse complement strand
GATATGCTGCACGCCTTTATACCCGATTTAGAGCAAGGGGGACAGGTTAATCTGCACCAATGTGGTGCAAACATACCTGTCCCCAATGCCCCAATTACTTGGAGAGCTTGTCGACGACGCGTTCGATCTCGGCGAGCTTGGCGGCTTTGAGATCTTCGTCGCCCGATTCGATTGCCGAAGTCACGCAGCCCTCGATATGCGCCTTGAGCACGTCGGCGTTGATGCGCGCAATGAGCGCCTGCGTTGCCATGAGCTGCGTGGAAATATCGACGCAGTAGCGGTCCTCATCGACCATCCGCAAGATGCCGTCGATCTGGCCGCGTGCCGTCTTGAGCATGCGGGTCACCGATTTGTGGTCTGCCATCATGGCGGGTCCTCGTTTCTGGTCGATCTTCCGGATGCCCCCGTCAGTTGCGGTGAAATACGGACTGTTCAAAGGCCTAGGGCGGCCCAACAGTCCGTATTTCACCGCAACTTCTGAGGATTGAGTAGGCAGCGCCTGCTACGCGGCGGTTACGGACAGGGCATGGAATTTCTCGCCGGCGCCCTCGACGGCGGCGGCGAGTTGCTCGGCGGTTACGGTGTCGGCGCACTCAACCTGGACGGTCTGGGTCTCGTGATCGGCGTCGGCGTCGGTCACGCCGGCCACGTTGAGCAGCGCCGTCTCGACGGTGGCATCGCAGTGGCCGCACATAAGGCCGGAAGTCTTGATCGTGTAACGCATGGGTATTCCTCTCTGTTGTGTCGGCTTTCCCGGGCACCCGATCTTGACCTTCAAGTCGTCGCTCGCGTACCAAAGTACGCGTCGCTCCTCTTTCAGGTCAATCTCGGGCACCTGGAAAACCCGTTATAAATGGACTTAATGGTGAGCCTATTTTGCCACTTTAGGCTTAAAGGATTTTAGGCGCAGCGCATTGCTTACGACGCAGACACTCGACAGGCTCATGGCCGCGGCGCCAAACATCGGCGAGAGTTGCCAACCGGTGAGGGGGAAGAACACGCCCGCGGCGAGCGGAATGCCGATGCCGTTGTAGAACAGCGCCCAGAACAGGTCCTGCTTGATGTTGCGAATCGTGGCGCGCGAAAGCTCGATGGCGCGGGCGACGTCCATGAGGTCGCTGCGCATGAGCACGACATCCGCCCCCTCCTTGGCGATGTCGGCGCCGGTGCCGATCGCAAGGCCCACGTCGGCGCGCGCCAGGGCGGGGGAGTCGTTGATGCCGTCGCCCACCATGGCGACCTTGCCGCCCGCATCCTGCAGCTCGCGGACGTGGCACTCCTTGTCGGCAGGGAGGACGTCGGCGATGACCTGCTTGCTGCTCAGTCCCACGCGGCGGGCGATTGCTTCGGCCGTCACACGGTTGTCGCCGGTGAGCATGCGCACGTCGACGTCGAGCTTGTGGAGCGCGGCGATGGCCTCGGCGCTCGTCTCTTTGACCTCGTCGGCCACGGCGATGGTACCGACAAGCTCGCTGTTCTTGGCAAAGAACAGCGGTGTTTTGCCCTCGGCGGCGAACTGTTCGGCAAGGCCGGCGGGAACCTTCGCGCCCAGCTCGTCCATCAGGCGTACGTTGCCGGCTGCGATGACATTTTGTCCCTCGCGCGCCGTAACGCCACGACCGGGCACGGCGGCAAAGTCCTCGACCATGCGCGCGACAATTCCGCGCGCCTCGCACTCGGCCATAATCGCCTCGGCCAGCGGGTGCTCGCTTGGGCGCTCCAACGCGGCGGCCAGCTTGAGCAGCGCCTTTTCGCTCATGGCGGGCGAGCCGTCGGCGCGCGTCGCTACTACGATATCGGTCACGGCGGGCTTGCCGCGGGTGACCGTGCCCGTCTTATCGAGCACCACGGTGCCCACGCTGCGCAGGTTCTCCAGCGCCTCGGCGCTCTTAAACAGAATGCCCATCTCGGCGCCCTTGCCGGTACCTACCATAATGGCGACGGGCGTGGCTAGGCCGAGTGCGCACGGACAGCTGATCACCAACACCGCCACGCCGGAGGTGAGTGCCTCGTTTATGCTGCCGGTCAGCGCCATCCACACCGCAAAGGTCACGGCCGAGATCACGAACACCACGGGCACGAACACACCGGCGACCTTGTCGGCCATGCGGGCGATGGGCGCCTTGGTTGCGTTGGCGTCCTCGACGAGTTGGATAATCTTGGCGAGCGATGTCTCGGCGCCCACACGCGTGGCACGGAAGGTAAACGAACCGGTGCGATTGACCGTGGCAGCGTTGACGGTATCGCCGACGGTTTTCTCCACGGGGATGGACTCGCCGGTGAGCGCGCTCTCGTCCACGGCGGAGGCGCCCTCGAGCACCACGCCGTCGACGGGGATGGACTCGCCGGGGCGCACGCGCAGCACCTGGCCGGGAAGGATGCTGTCGACGTCGACGGTGGTCTCGCTGCCGTCGTCGGCAACGACGGTCGCGGTCTTGGGCGCCAGGTCGATGAGCGCCTCGATGGCGCCGCCGGTTTTGGACTTGCTGCGCGTCTCGAGGTATTTGCCCACGGTAACGAGCGACAGGATCGTGCCTGCGCTCTCAAAATACAGATTGTCCATGCTCGTCATCATGGCCTCGTGGACCTGACCCGCGGCTAATTGGTCGGCCATGATGAACATGGCGTAGAGCGACCAGGCGATGGAGGCGGTGGCGCCGACGGCGATGAGGGCGTCCATGGTGGGCGCGCCGTGCGCGAGCGATTTAAACCCGTTGATAAAGTACGCGTCGTTGACGTAGACGATGGGGACGAGCAGGACGAGCTCGGTGAGCGCGAGCGTCATGCTGTGGGTGTGGTCGGTGAAGATGCCGGGCAGCGGCCAGCCGAGCATGTGCCCCATGCCTATGTAGAACAGTGGGATGAGGAATACGATCGAGACGATGAGGCGGGTGCGCATGGCAGAGGCGGCGGCCTCCAACTTTTTGGTCGGCGACTCCATATGGGCGGCGCCGGACCTGGCTTGCGCACTTCCGCTTTGGACAGCGTCGGTGCCCGTGCTGATGGGCGAGGCCGAGTAGCCCGCGCGGTCGACAGCGGTGCAGATGTCGTCGGGGGAGACCTGCGCAGGGTCGTAGTCCACCAGCATAGAGCCGGCGAGCAGGTTGACCGCGACGCTTTGGACGCCGTCGAGCTTGCTGACGGCGCGGTCCACGTGCGCCTGGCAAGCGGCGCACGTCATGCCGCCCACGTCGAACTTATCTTGAGCCATGGCTTCTCCTTTCTGTAGTTCGGTGTTGGAATTGTTAACCTGCCGATACTATACACCCATACCCCCTGGGGGTGTCCAGTACAGAAATAATATATGAGATTTCGTTACAGATGAGGATGGATGGTTGGCCGATGGACCGTCCCAACCAATCATCTCAATCTGTAACATCTAGCAGGGAAAATGACCTCTAACTGTTACAGATCAAGACAATTGACGGGGAGGGGTCCCGTCATGGCAAGACGCCCGCCGCCTAGATACAGAACCCGGGGATCACACAGGTTAGCTTGTTTGGCTTGTCCGCAGGCGTTGCGTACGTAAAGACGTCGCCGTCGTGTCCAACGCGATTCAAATAGAGCGTGCCTTCGGTCTCCGATGAGTCGGGGCTCACCGTGCGCTCCCACCAGCAGGTGTCCTTGCCCTTCCACTGGCGGACCATCGTCTCGTTCGTGGAATACGGGCTCACCTTGAGCTCGCGGAAGAGCTGATACTCCTTGCCCTCGCCGTTGTAGATGTCTGCCAGGTAGTGATAGTCCTTGGCAAACGAATCGGGCGGTTGCGTATCGCACAGCTCGACCATGGCGGGCAGCCAAAGGGTTGCGGGCAACTCGCTCAGACACGATGCACTGTTGGCGGCGCCCACATTGTTCGAGACCTTCTTGACCCCTTTAATGAGCGCGCGCAACTCGTTGGGTAGCAGCTTAAGGCCGTCGCCGTTGAGCCATTCCCGCAGCTCGCAATCTGCCCAGCCGGCGCTCGGCGGTTCAGCTGCAGCGTTGCGCTCGGCAATACCCGCGTCGAACATAAACGTCAGCCCGGCCTTGCCCGTACCGTCTAGAAGCTCGTCGTGGCGGATACCCACAAGCTGCGCGCCAACCTGCAGCCCGTTGGTGAGCGTGACGCGCTTGGTGCATGGATAGGGGATATGCCCGTTGTCATCGAGCAGGTGATAGCGCTTGGCAATCTCGCGTGCCTCGCTACGGGTCTCGGCGGCCTTAATCTTGAGCGAAATCTCCTGCAGCTGATCCCAGGTGTAGTCGTCAAGTGAACCGCGGATGCCGTCAAGGTAGTCGGGGATGCCAAAGCCATGGGTTGCCGCCCCGATAACGCTGAGCCCCGCAACGGCTGCGATAGCGCCGCCGATAATAAAGCGGCGGCGGGTCATGCCATCGTGGCGGGCCTGATTCAGGATCTCTCGTGCGCGCTCGCCGGCGACGTCGACCTTAAGGTGCGTGCCAGAATCGATATCAATTGCGGCCTCGTCTCCTGCACCTTCGCGGCCTTCGGATTCGGCGTCGGTGAGGTATGCCGAGAGCACCTCGAGCATCTGCTGCTCGGTGGGACGATCGCACTGCTCGACTGAGAGACCCTTCATGATGATCTGGACGAGCGCCTCATCGCCCTCGCAGCGCGGCTCGAGCGGTGCCGGCTTGGTCTTGGTCTTTACGAGATAGAACGAGCCGGTTGCAGCGGCGTCCGTCGACTCAAAGTCAAACGGTTTGCGACCGCTGTAGAGCTGGTACAGAATGCTCGAAAGCGCATAGACGTCGATTGCCGGCGAACGGCGAAGGGCCGCGATGCCTTCGATATCCTGCGTGAGCATCTCGGGCGCGGCGTATGCGGGCGTGGCAAAACGCCAGATGTCGGCGCGCCGGGTGATCGTGTCGTCGCCGAGAGCCATGGTCGCGGAGCCCATGTCGATGAGGCAGGGGTCAAAGGAACAATCAGCAATCTGCTGCTCGAGCGTTCGGCTAGTGGTGCGGAACATGATATTGGCAGGCGACAGGTCGCGATGGATGACCGGATTCACGAGGCCTTGGGTCATCAAGAGCGCACGAAGCACGGCGTTTCCGACGGCGGCGACCATCTGGGTGGTCAGCCCGCCCGAGGCGTCGTGCGGAAGCAGGGGCAGCGCCTGCTTGAGCGAGGTGCCCTCGACCCACTCCATGAGGATGAGAGGGTCATCCTCGCACGATCCGTAGCCATAGACGCGCGGAAATCCGCGCAGGTGCGAGACGGTACACAGATGACGGTACTCCTCGAACAGCGCGGCGGTGCTGGCCAGGTGCGCTGCCGATTGCTCGGCGGAGCGGTCGGGGGCTTGGCCGGAAAGGATGGCGTTGTCCTTGAGTAGCTTGACGGCAAAGACCTCGCCGCTCGTGTTGGTCGCGCGCAGCACGTGTCCGATGTTGCCGTTGTTGCGGTGGGCCGTCTGGAGAATAAGCGTCATAAACCGACGCTTGGCGTCGTCCTCGGCGCTGGGGTCGACCGCCACGGCGGTGTCGAACGTGTCAAGACGGATGAGTTTGTCGCCATAGGCGCTATCGGTAGTATCCATGGCGTTCCTTTGTCTGGCATGGGTTGCCGCGCGTATACGTGAGCAGTGCGGATATCGGTAAAGTACCATGATAGCCGCACTGCCCACGCATACCGCTGAGTATTGTCGTTTACGACGCAGAAGGTAGAAGACGAAAGACGGACGGCGACCGTCTTCCGATCGCCGTCCGCGCTAGTCCACAATGACAAGGAATGTCGTATAGAGACCCAAATGAAGTCTGTCGCTGTTGGCGATTTCCACGGGGGGATAGATCTTGCCGGGCTCGCGTTGGTCGCGCGGCGGCTCAATCACAATATCGCCGTCGCGCGCGCCCGATTCGAGCACCGTGCCGTTGGTCGATCCAAGGCCCTGGGCGTACCAGTGCTCACCCTCGAGCCAAATACGAAGATGCTCGCGCGATGCGTCGGCGCCCACATCGGTGATGCTGGGCGAGGTTTTGGGCAGAGAACCAATCACGGTGCCGTGCGGATCGCGTGTGAGGGGATGGATTTGCATGTCGGCGCAGTTGTCGGCATGGGTTCTGAGCAGACCGAGGTTGGGGGCGACGGTGCGCGGCTGCTCCAGGCTGCTCATAAAGCCACGTCCGACGGTAGTTTCGGTGGTGCCAAAGTGCTCGCCCGTCTTGCTGTCGCAAAAGCGCTCGACGGTGGCCACGCCCTGAACGGGATCGGCGAGCGCCCCCGTTGCCACAAAGAGCATAAGGTAAAGCGTGCTTTTCTCGCGCACGGCATTGCCGTCAAAGTTGTCGATGCGATTGAGGGCATTTGCATATAGGCGGCTGTCCAGCTTGTAGCTGGTGAGAGCCGACATCATTTCGTTGGCGGCCGGACCGCGATAGTGCTCGGCGATTGCCCGATAGGCGGACTCGCCGCCGCCGAGCTTGCTGCAGATTGCCGAGGAAAGGTTGAGCGTGGTGACGGTAAAGTCGCTGTAGATGGAGGGCGCGCACTGGTCAGGCTTGCGATGGACGATGTAACGGGTGAGATACGAGCGGTTGGAAGAGCATTTCTCGAGCAGGGTACTGCCGAGATAAGAGTTTCCATTGATGAGCATTCGGGCGATCTCGAGATGTTTAAGACCGCCGAACGAGCGAATATCGTTATAGAGGACCGAGCAAGGCGTCTCTGCTGCCACGGATACCTCCTTTGATTGCTTCCTAGCCAATATGGCGATAGGAATTAATGGCCCCCGGTGGGCGACGTATTAAATGGCTGCGCAATATATAGCGTAACCAAAGCAACATTATAGGCCACATGTTCGAAATTGCAGGAAGACCGAGAGATTTGGTTTGGACTGGACGGAAATCCCCCTCTGTCTTGATCTATAACAATTAGGACCGATTTTACTCGGTAATTGTTACAGATTGAGACGCTTGTGAACCGTGTCGACCGTTTGTCTCGATCTGTAACACGTAGAGGAAGATTCGCCCTGTAGATGTTACAGATTGAGACAATCAGCCGGGCCCACCTCGTCCGCCTCGTCATCTGTGGTTTACGTGGGGGCATACGGAGCACGGGTATACTAACCGGCGGCGAATCTGCTCCATCGCTTAGAGCTGCTGCGTCTGGACGGCGCGTGATAGGGCTGCCAAAGCGATCGCCAGCGTGCTGAGCAACGTCCTCTCTGTGCGCACCCGTTTTTGTATGTATTAGCGCACTACCAAGCACGCCCGCGCGGCCGCATGCCGTGTCCATTGCGCGTGCAGATAAGGAACAACAACATATGCGTAATTCTGTATCCGACGTCACCGACGCCGAGATTCTGGACGAGACCCGCGAGGCCATGACCCAGGCTGCCTTCGATGCCGCCGACGAGGCCAATGCTGCCCAGGCCGTCGAGTCCGCTACCGAGAGCCTGCCCGCCTTTGACGAACTGGGCCTTTCCGACGAGATGCTTCGTGCTATCGAGAACCTGGGCTACACGGCGCCGACGCCCGTGCAGGCCGGCTCGATCCCCGTGGTGCTCGAGGGCCGCGACCTGCTTGCCGCCGCTCAGACCGGCACCGGCAAGACGGCCGCCTTTTTGCTGCCGACTATGAACAATCTGGAGCACATCGCTCCTCCCAAGCCCGTGCGCGAGCGCGGCGGCCGCAACCGTCGTCGCGGTGCTAAAAAGCCCGAGGGCAACGGCCGTGGCCCCGTGATGCTCGTCATCACTCCTACGCGCGAGCTTGCCCAGCAAATCGACGAGGTCGCGAGCAAGATCGCCGACGTCACCGGCCATGTTGCCGTGACCGTCGTGGGCGGCGTGAGCTACAAGCCACAGACCGCGGCACTCAAGTACGGCTGCGACATCCTGGTCGCAACGCCGGGCCGTCTGGTTGATCTGATCGAGCAGGGTGCCTGCCACCTGGACGAGGTTAAGGTCCTGGTGCTCGACGAGGCTGACCGCATGCTCGACATGGGCTTTTTGCCCGCCGTTCGCCGTATTGTGCGCGAGACGCCGGCTGAGCGCCAGACGCTGCTGTTCTCGGCGACCCTCGACGAGGAGGCCGTGGGCGAGATCACCGACCTGGTGAGCGACCCGGCCCGCGTGGAGATCGCACCGGCCACGTCGACCGCCGACACCGTCGACCAGTTTGTGTTCCCGGTGTCCATCGAGGCCAAGAACAACCTGTTGCCCGAGTTTCTCAAGAAGGAGGGCCCGGAGCGTACTATCGTCTTTATGCGCACCAAGCACCGTGCCGACAGCTGCTGCCGTCGTCTGGAGCGCAAGGGCATCAAGGCCGCCGCGATTCACGGCAACCGCAGCCAGGCCCAGCGCGAGCGTGCCCTTTCGGCCTTCCGCGACGGTACCGTCGACGTGCTGGTGGCAACCGACGTGCTTGCCCGCGGCATCGACATTAGTGACGTGCGCTACGTCGTGAACTTTGACGTGCCGGCCGAGCCGACCGACTACATCCACCGTATTGGCCGTACGGGCCGTGCCGGCGAGCTGGGCTGGGCCATCACGTTTGTGACCGAGCAGGATGTCGATGAGTTCTACGAGATCGAGAAGCTCATGGACAAGACTGCCGACATCTACGAGGCCGGCGACCTGCATGTGGGTCCCAATCCGCCCGCGGTTGACCCCGAGCGCGACCCTGCGGCCTTTAAGGTGAAGAAGAAGACCAAGCGCGGCAAGTCCAAGAGCAAGAAGAAACTCGAGCAGGCACGTCGCGACGGCAAGCGCAACGGCGATGACTACGGTGATGTGGCCGGTCGCTCCAACCGCGGTCGCGACGAGCGTCGCGGCGACGGCGAGCGTCCGAGCCGTCCCAAGCGCGGCGGCAAGACCCGCGTGCGCGAGGGCGTTCAGGCTCGCGTGGACGAGGCTGTGGAGAGCGTGGCCCGCGAGGTGGCTGCCGAGGAGCGTGCCGGTGCTGTTGAGCAGGGCCCGCGCGGCAACCGTGCCGAGCGTCGTGCCAAGCAGTTCCAGGGCGAGGCACATCGCCGTCGCCGCGAGGACGAGGACCGCGGCGGTCGTCGTCGTGTTGAGCGCGAAGACGAGGGCCGTGGCTCGCGTGGCGGCAAGCGCGGCTCGGGTGACCGTCGTCGCTCCGGTCGCAATGACGAGCGCGGTGACCGTGACGAGCGTCGCGGCAGCGAGGGTCGCGGTGCGCGTGGCGCCCGAAGCGGTGAGTCCCGTGGCGGCAAGCGCTTTGAAGAGCGCAGCGGCCGTGGCGGCGAGCGTCGCGAGGGTGCTCGCGGTAATGGCGGGCGCAGCGGCGCTGGGCGTTCTGGTGAGTCGCGCGATCGTCGCGATCCGCGTGCCAGCCGCGATCGTCGCGATGACTGGCGCAACTACGACGATACCCGCGAAGAGCGTCGCGGCGGCTACCGTGGTGGTCGCGGCGGCAACCAGGTGGGTTCCCGTGGCGGTCGTGCCGGCGGTCGCGATAACCGTGGCAGCTATGGCAACAGCCGTGGCGGCAAGCGCGGCGGCAGCTCCCGTCGTCCCGGTGACGGCGGCGGCAAGCGCAAGTAACATACGCGTCGCGCGGTAAGGCGAGACGAGTTCGGGCCCCGAGCAGACTATGCTCGGGGCACTTTTTGTGGGCGTAGTTTGAGGTGGGCCGGCCCCCTCACGAAAAAGCACGGAGGCGGTCGCGGCAAGAGATGTGGGTTATCGGCTTAGTTGGAGATTCGCGTATGCGGGGTTCTGGCATAGACGGAGAACGTGAAGCTCCCTACTGACGCACGGTGGCCGCAGTGCCCGGGCGGACACACTCGGGATTCCGCTCGCTGCCTGGCGCCCTTGCTGCCATCTGACTTTCACGCTCGCATTGTTCTGGATGCGGGCGTGTTTTTTCACGGCACGCACGGGTCCCCCGGGGTGCGACGTGCATTTTCGGGAGTTTTCAGCAAGCCGGGGTGGCTGCATACGCGCCGGAAGCGTCTATTTGATCTCGCGAGATCCCTCGACGGGCGATTTGGGTCGGCAGGCGGCGTACGGCGTGGCGATAGCGCGCGTTTCGCGCCGTGCCGTGCCCCAAAGCGACGCCGGCCGCGCGATGCTCCCGGTTCGCGGCGTCGCCGGCGGGGGTCGCGATGCTGAATACTCCGGTTTTTGCACGGTCCAAGCGGGGGTACGTTGGGACGGGAAGGGGCGCCCCCATCTATTTATGCATGGCACAAGCGAAAATATGCAAGACAATAGGGCGCCATGCGCCGGATGCCCAGATTGGGCGCGCCATACGCCGACGTTCGCCGCGTCCCTTCCGCGCCGTGCGCGAATCAAAAGGCGAGGGCAGTTATGGGCGTGCGGGCGGCCCTGCTGACGGCGGGGTTGCAGCGGAGCTTGCGCTTGCCGTGGGCGATCGCGCGCCCTGGGCGCCGGCGCTCGACGGCCGCATGCTCCTGCTTGCCACGCATGATGCCGCTGACGCTCGGGCCCTCAATATCTCGGACATCATCACGCTCTAAATACTACTTAGCAACAAAATGATCCGTATTTCTCCGTCCCCATGGGGTCGGGTATGGTATTCTATCTGCGGGGGTAATACTTAAGAATACAGAGTAATACCAACGCCGTAGAAACAAACTCCGGATGCGGGCCAATCGGGTTGCCTTCACAGCCCGTCGCCCAGCCGCGTGGCCCGCATCTATCCGCACTACCGTCGTTTCAAAAAGGAAGCGCCATGGCAGAACACATGACCCCCGTAGTCGCGAAGGTCTTGCCCGAGGAGAAGGCAGCCTTCGCGGCGGCAACCCAGCTCGTGGGCACCACGCCGTCCAACGCCATCCGCATGTTTATCGCCGCGTTCAATCGCTGCGGCACCTTCCCGTTCGACATCTCGCCCAGCGGGGCCTTTGGCAAAGAGTGTCCCCAACAGCTAGTCGTTGAAGAACGTCCCCAATGACTAGTCGTCGGGAGGAGGTTGGCATGCTCAATGCGATGATTTGGGCGCTTGCCTGTTTTGGCGTCGTCGCTGCCGATATTGCCCTGAGCGTCGTTTTGTTTTCCGCCCTTGGCGTCGCATCGGTGTTCATGGGTTTTTCGATCGATGACCTCGACATTCAATTGCTTCAGGCCGTCGCGCAGACAGCATCGTTTTTGATGGCGCTGCTGTGGTGGCGTTATCTGTGGCCGCGTTCGTTTATGGCACGCCGGCAAAGCGAGCACCCGCTCGGCGGGGGAGCGCGTGGGGCGTGGAAACGCATCGCCTGCGTTATCGTGATCGGCCTGGCCCTGCAGGTGGTTGTTGGCTACGTGACCGACGCCGCGCTGTCGTTGTTGCCCGATGCCGCGGCCGACTACAGCGAGCTTGTCGAGGAAACAGGCATGGGCGACACCAGCTATCTCGCCGTCCTGACCACGGTGCTCGGCGCCCCGTTTTGTGAAGAGCTGCTGGTGCGCGGCATTATTTTTGAGTTTTCGCTCCGAGCGTTTAATCCGCAGTGCCGCCCACTTTGGAAGCGCCGGCGTCGTGCGAGCGCGCAGGACGGCGCCATGGTGCCCTGGGCGGCCCCAAGCACGTGGGGTATCGCCGCGGCGATTGTGCTGCAGGCGGCAATCTTCGGCTTTATGCACATGAATTGGGTGCAAGGTTGCTACGCGGGTGCCGCCGGCCTCATCTTTGGTTGGGTGCTCGTGACGACCGGAAAGCTCCGCTACACGATCCTGCTGCACTTTGCCTTTAACGCCGGGTCGTATCTCATGACGTTGCTCTGGTTTGTGAACACCTCGCTCGACGTGGTGGTCACGGTCGCCATCGCCGGCGTCATCCTCGTTGAGGCAATGCGCTCGCTGCGCCACGCGTGTGGGATGGACGCAGCGAGCGCACCGCTGCCCTAGTTGCGCCTGCCGCCTCCGTTGGCGCCCTGCCGTCCCTGGGCCGCGCGATTGCGACCTGCGGTGTTTTGCGCACGCGACATGCCGCCGTGGCCCTTGCTGCCTTTGGGTCCCTTGCCAGCGCCACCGCCATGTGGTTTGCCGCCCTTCTTGCCGGTTCCATGCCCACCGCCAGCAGATGTCTCGCCCGGGCGCGGGGGCACGGGACGAATCAGGCAATGCTTGGTGTAGCCGATCAGATCGCGGCGGCCAGCCTTTTCCAGCGCCTCGCGCACGAGCTTGTAGTTCTCGGGCTTGCGATACTGGATGAGCGCACGCTGCATGGCCTTCTCGTGCGGGTCGCGCGCCACGTAGATCGGCTGCATGGTGCGCGGATCCACGCCGGTGTAGTACATGCACGTTGACATGGTGGACGGGGTGGGGTAGAAGTCCTGCACCTGTTCGGGCATGTAGCCCATGTCGCGCACGGCCTCGGCAAGGTCCACTGCTTCCTTCATCGTTGAGCCGGGATGGCTCGAGATTAGGTACGGCACTACGTACTGCTTGAGTCCGTATTCGCGGTTCAGGCGTTCAAATTTATGGCAGAACGCGTCGTAGACGGCTCGGCTCGGTTTGCCCATCACGGACAACACCGCGTCGCTCACGTGCTCGGGTGCCACGCGCAGCTGGCCCGAGACATGGTGCTCCAGCAGCTCGCGCAAAAACTCGTCCGAGGCATCGGCCATGGTGTAGTCAAAGCGGATGCCGCTGCGGACGAAGACCTTCTTGACGCCCGGCAGCTGGCGCAGGTCGCGCAGCAACTGCGTGTAGCCGCTCTCGTCGACCACCATGTTCTTGCATACGCTCGGCCACAGGCAGCGCTTGTTCTTGCACACGCCGTGCTTGAGCTGCTTGTCGCAGGCAGGGCGGCTAAAGTTTGCCGTCGGTCCGCCCACGTCGTTGATGTAGCCCTTAAACTCGGGATCGCGCGTGAGCAGCTCGGCCTCGCGCATGATCGAATCGTGGCTGCGCATCTGCAGCACGCGCCCCTGGTGGAAGGTGAGGGCGCAAAACGAGCACTCGCCAAAACAGCCACGGTTGGAGCTAATGGAAAACTTGATCTCGGCAAAGGCCGGCACGCCGCCTGCCGCGTCGTAGTCGGGATGCCAATCGCGTGCGTAGGGGAGCTCGGCCACCTCGTCCATCTCATCGGTGGTGAGCGTCGCCGATGGCGGGTTCTGCACCACATAGACGCTGTTGGGGTAGGGCTCTACCAGGCGGTGTCCGGTGATGGGGTCCATATTCTGCTGCTGCACATTGAAGCTGCGTGCGTAGTTGAGCTTGTCGGCGGTAAGGTCGTCCCAGCTGGGCAGCAGGTCGTAGTCGTAGACCTCGTCGAGCGAACCCGTGCGGTAGACGGTGCCGTTGATATAGGTGATCTGATCGACGGGCAGTCCCGCGTCGAGCGCGTCGGCGATCTCGACAATCGCGTGCTCGCCCATGCCGTAGATGAGGATGTCGGCGCCCGAGTCGAGTAGTACCGAGCGCTTGAGCTTGTCCTGCCAGTAGTCGTAGTGAGCCAGGCGGCGCAGGCTTGCCTCGATGCCGCCGATGATGATGGGAGCGTCCTTGAACGTCTGACGGATGAGGTTGCCGTAGACCGTGACGGCACGATTGGGGCGGTGCCCCTCCTCGCCACCGGGGGTATAGGCGTCGGTATGGCGACGGTGCTTGGTCACCGAATAGTGGTTGACCATGGAGTCCATATTGCCGGCGCTGACGAGAAAGCCCAGGCGCGGCTCGCCGAGCACGGTGATGCTGGCGGGGTCGGTCCAATCGGGCTGGCAGATGATGCCCACCTTGTAGCCGTGTGCGTCGAGTACGCGGCTGACGATGGCCATACCAAAGCTGGGATGGTCCACGTAGGCGTCGCCGCAGATGTAGACAAAGTCGCACTGGTCCCAGCCGCGCGCATCCATGTCGGCGCGGCTGACGGGGAGGAACTTATCGCGGCCCGGTCGCCAGGGGCGGGCGGGCGTCGCTTGGGAATGCTTGGTGCGGGCGACCGTGGCCTGCGCCTTACCGCCACGCTTTTGCTGCTGGCCCTGTTTGCCCTGTTGACTGCGCTGGTTGTTCTGAGCGTGCTGAGGCTTTTTTGCCACGATCCCTCCCGGTGTCTGTATACTGCACGTAATTGTAACCAGTCTTTTTGGGACGGCGCTAAAAAGACTGGTGGAGTACACGAGGCGTCGGGTGTCGGCGCCGCGCCCGCTGTTTGTTTCCAGACTGTGTATCTGCGCGTTGGAGAACCCGTCTCGCGCGCACGCCATGTTGTCAATGGGTTACAGTATGAACGGCGGCTATGTTTCCGCCAACGCACGAGAGAGTCGTCAACAAGGAGGATGCACGACGATGCAGCGTGCCAAACAGATATCGGAGTCCATCGAGCTGGGCATTATCTTGGCGCTCGCCGGTGGCTTTATGGACGTCTATTCGTACATTGGGCGCGATCATGTTTTCGCCAACGCGCAGACAGGCAACATCCTGCTCGTGGGCGTGAGCATCTCGGAGGGCAACTGGGCACTTGCGGGACGCTATTTCTTCCCCGTGGTGTCGTTTGCCGTGGGCATTATGCTTGCCGATCTGGTACACGAGCGGTTTGGCAGCGTGATTCACTGGCGCCAAGTGACGGTGTTCTTTGAAGCCGTTATCTTGCTGGGCGTGAGCTTTATCCCCGGCGGCAATTTCAACCTGCTCGCCAACTGCCTCACCTCGTTTGCCTGCGGTATGCAGGTTGAGAGCTTCCGCAAGATCCACGGTCACGGCATCGCTACGACCATGTGCATCGGCAACTTGCGCAACGCGCTGCAAAACGTGGACGATTACATCATCACCCACAGGCGCGGCTTTTTGGAAAACGGCCTGCTGTACTTTGGCGTGATCTTTACCTTTGTGTTTGGCGCCGTGTTGGGCAACTGGTGTATTGAGCGCATGGGCCTGCACGCCATCGTCGTGGCGAGCTTGCTGCTGTTTATCGCGTTTGCCATCATGTTCATCGACCGCGAGCGCGATTTGCACAGGAAATGGGCCCGCATCATAGCTGACTGGCAGACCGCGAGTCTTAAGCGCTAAGGTGCATGTTCGTAACAACATTCAGGAGCCAGAAAAAACTATCCAGCTCCTGAATGTTGCTACGAACTGCTTTTTGCGATTTATTCGAGATGCTCTTCAATCCGAGCCCTAAGAAGGGCAATGGCTGTGGGTATTCCAATTGCGGCGGCTAATTCGGCTTTATCCAAAACCTGTATGCTAAAGCACGATTGTTTATCACATTGAAGGACGATAACTGAAGATAGCTTCACTTCCCGTTGGCTGAATATATCGTAATCTCCAAATAGGAAGTTACCTTTTATTGTGTAATTCGGTATGTTCGTTACGCACTTCATCTCAAGTCTGTTTAGGCCATAATCAAACACCGCAACTTCCTCGTGTTCGATGATGAGCGCAACCCTGGGCATGTTGCTAAAACCACCGTCGACGACAGTGAAGAGTTTTTCATTTGCATCGTCATAAACGGTATATTTAAGACTCAATAGCTGTCCTAGTGGACCCGTGAACCCATGTCTTTTGATGTTGAGGTTGTCTCCCGCTGGGTTGATGAGAGCCAGGGTATGCGGATAAGGGTTACCTTCAATTGAGATTTGATATTCGTTTGTAGCCGTCTTGCTCGATTTAGGACAACTAGCCACCATGTGTCATCGCCTCGATCGAATTGGAACCGTCTTCTGCTTCGTGCGGAGAATTACGCTGTACGTTGCAGTAGATGCAGCTGCAATAACCGCATGGGCAATTTCTAACAAAATGAATGACGTTATTTGCTGCATGCATGTTATTCACTACAAAGTATCTTTTTATAAACGTATTGTCAAACATATATTGCTAAAACAGAAACAATTTATAGACTGAGTCGGTCGCATTCTTTGGGCGATTGCTCCTATAATCTAGCCTTCGCTGCTGTCGGGAGGGAAGGACTAGGGCTCCGTTATTCTGTTGAAACGCTTTAACACTTTTGACGTTCTCACGCGTTTTTTGTTTCAAAAGCGTTAGGATGGGACTTATAGCGCGGGGCGTAATGGATGCCCCGCACACGATGGGAGGCTATCAATGGCTAATCGTTTCGTTCTCAATACCATCTCTTATCATGGTTCCGGCGCCATCAAGGAGATCCCCGGCGAGCTCCAGCGTCGCGGCTACAAGAAGATCTTCGTCTGCTCCGACCCCGATCTGGTCAAGTTTGGCGTTACCGCTAAGGTGACCGACGAGCTCGACGCCGCCGGCATCGCTTGGAGCCTCTACTCCGAGATCAAGCCCAACCCCACGATTCAGAACGTCAAGGACGGCGTCGAGGCCTTCAAGGCCGCCGAGGCTGACGCTATCGTGACCATCGGTGGTGGCTCCTCCATGGACACCGCCAAGGCCATCGGCATCATCATCAACAACCCCGAGTTCGCCGATGTCCGCAGCCTCGAGGGCGTTGCTCCGACTAAGAACCACGCCGTGTTCACCATCGCCGTGCCGACGACCGCCGGTACCGCCGCCGAGGTGACCATCAACTACGTCATCACCGACCCCGAGAAGGTCCGCAAGTTCGTGTGCGTCGACACCAACGACGCCCCCGAGGTCGCCGTCGTCGACCCCGATATGATGGCTTCCATGCCCGCCGGCCTGACCGCTTCCACCGGCATGGACGCTCTGACCCACGCCATCGAGGGCTATACCACCAAGGGCGCTTGGGAGCTCTCCGACATGTTCCACTTTGAGGCTATTAAGCTGATCAGCGAGAACCTGCGTGACTCCGTCGCCGAGGCCAAGTCCGGCCAGCCCGGCTCCGGCCGCGAGGGCATGGCTCTTGGCCAGTATGTCGCCGGCATGGGCTTCTCCAATGTCGGTCTGGGCATCGACCACGCCATGGCTCACACCCTGTCCGCTCACTACGATACCCCGCACGGTGTCGCCTGCGCCATGCTGCTGCCGATCGCCATGGAGTTCAACAAGCCGGTTTGCACCGAGCGCCTGGCCAAGGTCGCCGTCGCCATGGGCGTTGACACCACGGGCATGAGCACCGACGAGGCTGCTGACGCCGCCATCGCCGCCGTTAAGCAGCTTTCCGCCGACGTGAACATCCCGCACGTCTGCGAGGCCATGAAGGCTGACGAGATCGAGGTCCTGGCCAAGGACGCCATGGCCGACGCCTGCTTCCCGGGCAACCCGCGCGAGGCGACGCTCGACGACGTCATCGAGCTCTTCAAGAAGATCTGCCCGGCTGCCTAGCCCAGTTTGGTGGCCCTTCGCCCGTAGGCGTATGGTCTTTTGACTTGCCACTGGCCCCGCCGCGCTACGCGCGGCGGGGCTTTTTGTGCCTCGTCGATGCCCCGAGACGGGCAAAACCAAGGCATACTGCCCGCTGCGGATAGGTGGTGCACTTCCCAGCGTGCATTTTTGGGAGTATTCAGCAGGCTCTGAAAAATGCATAACGTTTTGAATGGCCCGTAGTGGCCCGCAGGCGCCCATCGACAGCCATTGTGGGCGGGCTATCGATGAGTGGAGGGGGGGTTGTTACTGAGTTTCTGCTTTGCGACGACCTGCAACACTGCTGTAACCGCGTCGTTTTGTCGTTCGCGATGGGGTCGTTGGGGCCCACGGTGCTGAATACTCCGTTTTTTGCACGGTCCAAGGTGGGGTACCCTGAGGCGAAGCAAAAAGATTCCTCCTTTCTATGCAGATACCGACAGGATTTATGCAAGATTGGGATTGTAAGCCGTGCGCGTGCGCAAAATCGGCGCGAGGACGTCTGGAGGTGGCTCGGCTCCCAGAGCCTTGCGCGTGCAGAACGGTTAAAATCGGGACTCGGTCTTAGTTTTGCTTGGAAGGATGCACATGGCTTCTGTAATCGATGCTTCTCTAGAGGAGACGCTCTCCTATATTACTGACCAGTTGAAGGCGCTTACCTCGATTGCTTCGCCTACGGGCTATACCCGTGCGGCGACTGATTACCTGATGGAAACGTTGCGCGATATGGGCTTTGGCCCCGAGCGTTCCAATAAGGGCAACGTGCTGGTCGAGCTTGGCGGCGAGGGCGAGCCGCTTGTGTTGGCGAGCCATGTCGACACCCTGGGCGCCATGGTGCGCTCCATTAAGGACAATGGCCGCCTGCGTCCCACGACGCTTGGTGGGCACCAGTGGTCTACGGCCGATGGCGAGAACTGCACCGTCTACACGCGTGACGGCAATGTGTACACGGGTGTGGTTCTTAACACCGAGCCTTCGGCGCACGTGGCCGACGAGCCGGTCAAGACCATCGAGAAGAACATGGAAATCCTGCTCGATGAGAATGTCGACAGCAAGGACGATGTGCTTGAGCTGGGCATTCAGACCGGCGACATCATCGCTATGGATCCGCGTACCACGGTGACGGAGAGCGGCTACATCAAGAGCCGCTTCCTGGATGACAAGCTGTCGGCCGCCATTTTGTTGGGCTTGGCGCGTGTCGTCGCCGCTGGCGAGGTGACGCTTTCGCGTAAGGTTTCGCTGCTCTTTACCGTGTACGAGGAGGTGGGCCACGGCGGCGCCTTCGTGCCGGCCGACACGCGCGAGATGATCAGCGTTGACATGGGCTGCGTGGGCGACGACCTGGGCTGCACCGAGCGCATGGTGTCGATTTGCGCCAAGGATTCGGGTGGCCCCTACAATTACGATCTGGTGACCACGCTGTCCAACATCGCGCGCGAGCTCGAGCTTGATTACGCCATCGACGTGTACCCGCATTACGGCTCGGACGTTGAGGCCACGCTGTCTGCCGGCTACGACATCCGTCACGGCCTGATCGGCCCCGGTGTGTACGCGAGCCACAACTACGAGCGCAGCCACATGGACGGCGTGCGCAACACCTACGAGCTCGTCCGCGCCTACGTGCAGCGCTAGGGGAGCAACTTGCGACTCGGCTGACACGGCAGTACCGACCGAGGCCGTCCTCTCTAAGTTGCGGTGAAATAGGGACTGTTTGGCGGTTTTAAACGCTTAAACAGTCCCTATTTCACCGCAATTTATGAAGGGGATGGGGCTACTTAAGTGCGCCGGTCACCGTGCCCCCGCCGAAGACGATGTCGCCGCGGTAGACCACAACGGCCTGTCCGGGGGCGATGGCTCGTTGCGGCTCGTCAAAAGTTAGCAGCATTTGCCCGTCTTCGTCACGCGTAAGGGTCGCTGCCTGGTCTTTCTGACGGTAGCGGTACTTGGCACCTACGCGAATGCCGCCGGCGTCGAGCTCAGCCTCCATGCGGTCGGCAGGGGCGCTCCAGATCCAGTCGTTGGCCGTGAGCGCTGTGGCCGTCAGGTCGTCGGCCTCGCCCAGATGCACAATGTTGTTGGCGGCATCGACGCCCGTTACGTACACGGGATGCGCCATCGCGACGCCCAGGCCCTTGCGCTGGCCGATGGTATAGCGCAGCGCGCCGTTGTGGCGCCCGACCACGCTGCCATCGCGCCATACGATGTCGCCCGGTGCAGCGGGATGTCCGCAGCGGCGCTCGATATAGCCCGCGTAGTCACCGTCTGGAATAAAGCAGATATCCTCGCTTTCGGCCTTCTTGGCGTTGGCAAAGCCCTGCTCGGCGGCAATCCGGCGCACGTCGCGCTCTTTGTCCAAGCCTGCCAGCGGAAAGATCGTGTGTGCCAGACGTTCTTGCGTGAGCGAATACAAAAAGTAACTCTGGTCCTTCTTGGGGTCCTCGCCACGGTGCAACTGCCAGGTGCCGTCGGATGCCTGACTCGTTTTGGCGTAGTGACCTGTGGCGACGTAGTCGCAGCCCATGTCCAGCGCCGCATCGAGCAGCGCGCCAAACTTAATGTGGCGGTTGCAGATGATGCACGGGTTGGGCGTCAAACCCTCCTGATAGGCAGTCACAAATCGCTCGATAACATTGCGGTCGAAGGTCTGCTGCAGGTCGAGCACATGGTGGGGTATCCCCAGGCGCTCGGCGACGGCCTTTGCATCGGCGATGTCGCGGTCGACTTTGCTCATACCCGTTGCAGGATCGGGCGCGGGGCAGGTGAGGCGCATGGTGGCACCGACGCATTCGTAGCCCTGGCGCTTGAGCAGATACGCGGTCACGCTGGAATCGACGCCGCCACTCATGGCGACGAGCACGCGCTTGTTGTGCATGGGGAGGTTCTCCTTGGTGGCATGTGGCCAAAAAAGAAAAGCGGCGCGGGAGGCTGGTTCCGCGCCGCAGACATTGTAGCAAGTTCGGACGTCTCGTGGGACACCCTAACGAGATGAGCTCAGGCAGCCAGAAGAGAGGATAGGCCGGCATGCCATGGGCCTATCGACAAGTGACGGGCCCTTAGTCCTGGAACAGTGCCGTGGACAGGTAGCGCTCGCCGGTGTCGGCAAGCAGGGCCACGATGGTCTTGCCCTCGTTTTCGGGGCGCTTGGCCAGCTGCAGCGCGGCCCACACGGCGGCACCGGACGAAATGCCCACGAGCACACCCTCCTTGTGGCCCACGGCGCGGCCGGTGGCAAAGGCGTCGTCGTTCTCGACGGGGATGATCTCGTCGTAGACCCGGGTGTCGAGGACGTCGGGCACAAAGCCGGCGCCGATGCCCTGGATCTTGTGCGGGCCGGCCTGGCCCTTGGAGAGCACCGGGGAGGTGGCGGGCTCGACGGCGACGACCTTAATCTCGGGGTTCTGCTCCTTGAGGAACTCGCCCACGCCGGTCACGGTACCACCGGTGCCGACGCCGGCGACGAAGATGTCGACCTCGCCGTCGGTGTCATCCCAGATCTCGGGGCCGGTCGTGGCCTTGTGGATGGCGGGGTTGGCGGGGTTTACAAACTGGCCGGCGATAATGCTGTTGGGCGTCTCCTTCTGCAGCTCCTCGGCCTTGGCGATGGCGCCCTTCATGCCCTTGGAGCCGTCGGTGAGCACGAGCTGTGCGCCGTATGCCTGCATAAGTTTGCGGCGCTCGACGGACATGGTCTCTGGCATGGTGATGATCACCTTGTAGCCGCGAGCCGCCGCCACCGAGGCGATGCCGACGCCAGTGTTGCCGCTCGTGGGCTCGATGATGGTGTAGTCGCCGCCGCGCACGAGCTTGCCGGCCTTCTCGGCCTCGTCGATCATGTTCTTGGCGACGCGGTCCTTGACGGAGCCGGCGGGGTTGAAGTATTCCAGTTTGACGAGCACGCGGGCCTTGAGGTTCTCATCGGCCTCAAAGTGAGTGAGCTCCAGAAGCGGAGTGTGACCGATAAGCTGATCGATGGACGTGTAAACATTGCTCATGGTGAACCTCCAAAGTGTTCAAATGACTGGATACCGTGTGGTTTTACGGTGTGTGTAACAGCGAAACCCACAAACCTTATAGGTTGTTCGTTTTGCTGTTGGCAAGCATAGTAGACAGTAAAGCCTAGTAACGCAATAGGAAATAGAAGATTATTACGAGTCGATTAACCAGCTTGACGGGAATAGGTATTTTCAAAACCAATTTTTCGGCTAGAATTTCTACGAATTAAAAGACCGAAAGGCAGCAATATATATGTTGGTTTCCACAAAGGGCAGATATGCCCTGCGCGTTATGGTCGACCTGGCCGAGCACCAGGCGGCAGGCCGCATTCCCCTCAAAGAGATCGCCGCGCGTCAGGGGATTTCGGAGAAATATCTGGAGAACATTTTGGCCACGCTCGTGCGCGCCAATATGCTCTCGGGCATGCGCGGCAAGGGCGGCGGCTACGTGCTCACGCGCCCGCCCGAGCAGTACACGGTGGGCGAGATCTTGCGCCTGACCGAGGGCAGCCTGGCGCCGGTCGCATGCCTAGACGGCGACTGCAAGGGCTGCTCGCGTTCGGACGAGTGCCCCACGCTCGACGTGTGGAAGAACCTGGACAAGCTCATTAACGACTACCTCGACGGCGTGACGCTCGATGCGCTCGTAGCCCCCAACGAGGGCTACGACTACGTCATCTAGCCCCACCTGCTATTGGGGGACGGGGTAGAAATGGTAGATTTTCCTGCCCTCTGAGGCTCGACAAATGACAAGGCCGCCCATCGTTGCGATGGACGGCCTTAGTTTTGGCGTGTTGTGGCGGTCCGTATCCGGTTGCTTTAGTTCCTGGCGACGCTGTCGAGAATGCTGCGCATGATGGATACCAGGATGCTGCCCATAAAGGCCGATCCAAAGCTGGCAATGGAGATACCCGCGCCCAGCAGATTGACCGACAGGTAGCTGGCCAGCTCGAGCATAAAGCTGTTGACTACGAGCTGAAAAATACCAAGCGTGATAATAGTGAGCGGCAGCGAGATGACCGTCAGGAACGGCTTGACGAGCGAGTCGACGATGTTGAGGAACAGTCCCACGAAGGCAAAGCAGACCCAGGCGTCGGCCATGCCGAAGGGCTGAATGCCGGGGACGAGAAACGTTGCGATCGCGATGGCGATTGAGGTCAAAAGCCAGTTGAGCAAAAAGCGCATGGTGGGAATCCTTTCTTGCGCATGGCGTGGTGAGGGGCGTGAGGGGCACATGCCTTTGCAACTCGGGTAGATGCGCGGGCATGGCCCTGTTTGGGCGCCCATTGTCTCAGATATTCATGGAGCTTGCGTGCGCATTCGGTTTCAAAACGGCGTTCGTCCTAGAAAACGCGCCGCTGGCAGAGAGTCTTGTCGCTTTAGTTTGGTGGTGTGCTACACTGCTACGGGCAAAAGCCACAGGCGTTGCCCTATTGCATAGAACGGGTGAACGATGCCCGATGTCAGTATCAACTTCGATGCCTTTTGGCGGGTTTGGCGGTGATCGATGAATATCGAGAACATGTTTGACAAGCCTGATGTCAAGCAGCTGGTCCACGCATTTAGCCTTTTGGACGACGAGAAAGATATCCAAGCGTTCTTGACCGATATCTGCACGCCGCGCGAGATTTGTGATCTATCGCAGCGTCTGCAGGTTGCGCGTTACCTGGACGAGGGCGAGCCCTATGTTGAGGTTCAGGCGCGTACCGGCGCTTCGTCCACCACGGTGAGCCGTGTGTCCAAGGCACTCAACGGCGAGTACGGTGGCTACCGTAAGATTCTCATTAAACTGGAGGATGGCGAGTAGGCCGCGCCAAAAACGAATTGTGCAAAACCGCTCCTCCGGGGGCGGTTTTTTGATCCCCTGGGGACGGAGGAAATCTGTTGGCGTGGGGCAAATCTGTCCGCTTGGGCGGGTAGGATGGATACATTGATTATTGCGAACAGTTTGAGCGGAGGACCATGCCTGTTCGAATCTATACCACCAATGCCGGCACGGATTTGAGCGATGCCGAGTCGGCGTTGCTTGCCGACCTTATTGCCCGCCACGGACGTGCCGTGCTGCTGGCGCCTACGTTTGCCGAGCTCGACCTGTGCCGTCATGATGCGGCGGAAGCCGGGGTTTCACTAGGTATCGACTACAAGACGCCTACATCGTGGCTTCGCTCGCTTTGGGAGCTTTTGGGCGACGGACGCGGTTTCGTGGACAACCTGCAACGCCAGATGCTGTTTTCGGACATGGTAACGCGTCTCGACGATGCCGATTTGCAGCCGCTTTCGCGCAGTCAGGGCACGGTGCGCATGCTCGCGCGCATGGCCCGCGACGTGCTGCCGGGTGTGGCGGGGACGACGGCCGAGCGATGCCGTGGAAACAATTGCCAGCCTGAGCCAAAAAGCGATGCCGAGGCTCGTGTGTTCGAGCTTTTGCGCGCATATGCGGACGGTTTGGACCGTCGAGATATGGTCGAGCCCTGCGAGGCAGCCGACATTATGGCCGGTGTCCTGGCCGATAGCCTGCCGGCGTGCACTCGCGCCGTATGCGTGCGCGGTATCACGTCGTTTACGCACGGCCTGCTCGAGCTGCTGTCTGCCGTGGCGAACAATGGGGGAGAGGTCGTCGTGCTGCTTGCCCGCGAGCAGGCGGCGATGCGCGAGGAGCTTGCCGCGGCATTTGATGCCCGCGGTGTGCTGTTTGGGGCCGCGCCGCTGGAGGAGGACGCCGTCGCGTCTGATGTCGCTTGCGGGGCCGCCGCTCAGCCTGCCTTTATTGAGGTCGCCGGCCCCCATGCCCGTGCTCATGTCTATGCGGACGCCATCGATAAGTTGGTGAAAGCGTACAAGGAGTCCAAGGCCGATAAAGCCACTGCAACGCCCACCGACCCCGTGCGCGTGCTCGTCGTTTCTGCCCGGGCACCCCAGCTGTTCGGTGAGCTCGCCTCTCGTCTGGCAGCTCGTCATATCGCTGCCGAGACAGTTGAGTTCACGGCGTTTTCCCAGTCCATTGCGGGCAGGCAGTTTGCGGCGCTTGCCGGCCTGATCGAGCGCATGAAGGCCGCCGATGAGGGCGCGGCGTCAAAGACCGAGTGGTGGCCCGCGCCGGAGCTTACCGACTGGATCTACAGTCCGCTTTCGGGCGCTGATGCCGTCAATGCCCGTACCTTCGATAAGAATATGCGTCTCTCGCGCAGCAAGACTACCGCGGGCGTCAAGAGCCTGCTGCAGAGCGTTCAGGGCCAGGTGAGGGGCGCGCGCAAGGCGACGAGCGACGATAACTGGTTTAAGAACGTACCGTGTGTGGTCTCGGACGTGTTCCAGGCGCTGTGGCGTGACAAGCCCGTGACGGCGCTTAAGGCCATGCTTGCCGTCGCCGAGGCGTTGCCCGATCGCGCCCTTGGAGGCCTTGACGGTCAGGCTCGTCGCCAGGCGGAGGTGACCTTGCTGCGCCACGTCATCGACATCCTTATGAATGGCGCCCGCGCGCTCGACGTGTCGCAGGCCGCGACCGTGCCCGTGCTCGATGGCATTCGCACCAAGGTGGACAAGCGTAGCACCGCCTACGATTACGAGACCCACGAGGTTGACCGTGCGCCACGTGTTCAGGTTCGTTTTGCTTCGCTTGCCGATGCGGCAGCTCTGCGCCCCGGCAGCTACGATGCCGTGCTGTTTGCCGATGTCGATCTGGACAGCTATCCGCTCTCGCACGAGGAGGGGCCGCTGGCCACGCTGACGGCGAGCCTTGGTCGCGAGGGCGTGACGCTTGAGCCCGCGGCCTTGCTGCGCGCGCGCTTTGGCCACGCGATGCAGGCGTCACGCGGCTCGGTTGCGCTTGCCCGCGTGACGCACGATCGCCAGGCGCGCGAGTGCTATCCGGCTGCCGTGTGGACCGAGTTGCGGGCGCATGCCGAGGCCGCTGACAACGCTAAGGCCGCAGACGCCGACAAGGCAGCTGACGACGCTAAGGCCGCTGGTACCGACAAGGCGAAGTGCGTGGGTGAGGGCGATATCGTAAGGGACTTCGATCCCGCGGCAGGCGAAGGTCTCAAGCGCGAGCGCGTGACCTGTGAAGCCCCTCAGCATCTGAGCGCCGAGGCCGTGCCGTATTTGGTCCTGCGTCGTCGCGATGGCGAGGGCGAGGACGCGCCACTCGTGCCGCGCCTGACGTCCGCCTCGCAGATTGAGGCCTATTCCACCTGCCCGCTGTGCTGGTTCGTCTCGTATCGCGTCAAACCTCAGTCCATCGATGCGGGCTTTGGCAACATGGAGAAGGGCAACTTTGTCCATGACGTGCTGGAGCACTTGCATGCACGTCTTCCGCAGGAGGGCATGGAGCGCGTGACGCCCATGAATCTGCCGCGCGCGAAGGAGCTGCTGCACGAGGTCTTTGCCGAGACCCTGGCCGAGCACGCCGGCAAGCGCGGTACCGAGGGCCCGCTGGTGCCGCTCTCTCCAGTGGAGGAGCGCCAGGTGGCCGAGATCTTGCCGCAACTGGAGGGCGTGCTCGCCTACGAGTCCGAGGCGCTCGCGCCCTTCGCGCCGCGCTACCTGGAGTTTGCGTTCAACGAGCTCCAGGTCGAGTATGCCGGCTGGCCGCTCGGCGGGCGCATCGACCGCGTGGATGTGGACGCCGAGAACCGCGCTGTGGTGATTGACTACAAGCATCGTTCGGGTGTCGAGGAGTTTAAGCTCGCCGACCCCACGGTGCGCGACGAGGAGTCGGGCGAGGCCCCCATCGACGATCCGCGCTGGCTGCCGCCCCATACCCAGACACTCATCTACGCGCAGGCCATGCGCCGGGCGCTGGGTCTAGATGCCCGTGCGGCGCTCTATTTTTCGACCAAGGGCGGCAAGCCCGCACTGCGTGGTGCCGCAAGTGCCGAGTTGCTCGAGGAAGAGCGCGGCGACGGCCGCATTCCGGGCCTCAAGAAGGGCTTTCCGGGCGAGGGCGGCAACATGGACTTCGATGCGCTGCTCGACCGCGTGGAGACCGGCATTGCCGAGCGCCTGCGCGAGCTCGAGGCGGGCAACGTTGCCGCTGTCGACCCAACGTCGGCTCAGGCCGCGCATGCGCGCTGCTCGTATAACCACGAAGGAACGTTTGTAAGGAGGGACGTGTAGACCATGGATCTTTCGACCTTGATGCCGCAACAGCTGCAAGTCGTCAAAACGCTCGACCGCCCGCTGTTTGTCTCGGCGGGTGCCGGCTCGGGCAAGACCTTTACCCTCACGCGCCGCATCGTCTATGCGCTCTCGCCCGAATCCGGTCCGTTTGTCGAGCATCTGGACCAGGTGCTCGCCATTACCTTTACCAAAGACGCCGCGGCCGAGATTCGCGACCGCGTACGCCGTGCGCTTATCGAAGAGGGCATGGACGAGGAGGCCCTGACGGTCGACGACGCTTGGATCTCGACCATCCACGGCATGTGCTCGCGTATCCTGCGCGCGCACGCGCTGGAGCTGGGCATCGATCCTGAGTTCACGGTGCTCACCGATACCGATGAGCTTATGGATCAGGCTGTCGAGCATGTGCTGGGGCGCGCGACGGCGCCCGATGCCGCGCCCGAGCTTGCCGCCTCGCTTAAGGCCCTCTACGCTTGGTATCCCATGGCGGGCGAGGGCGGGCCGTTTGGCGCCGGTACCACCATCAAAGGCCTGGTGCGCGACCTGTTGGAGCTATCGAGCCAGCTGCCGGGCGGCATGGACGATGTGTGCGTGGCGCGCGGCCAGGCCGACACCTCGGCGCTTGCCGATGCCTATCGTGCGGCGCTGGGCGCAAGCAAGGCCACGACCGAGAAAGCGCAGGCGGCACTCGACGCCATCGACGCGTTTGAGGCGAGCGGCAAAACCATGGAGGATGCGGCGCGACTCATGATGTCGTGCAGTATGCCTCGGGCGAGCAAGGCGTTTCCTAAGGAGCAGGTGGAGCTACTCAAGGCCGAGGCCGCCGATGCGTTTGTCAATATCGTGCTTGCCTGCGGCGGCCCGGCGCTCGATGCGCTGGTGGGGCTTGCCCGTGCCGTAGAGGCGGAGTACCGTGCGCTCAAGGCCGACCAGTCCGCGCTCGATAACAATGACCTGCTGCGCATGGCGTACGAGGCGCTGCGCGACTACCCGGCTATTCGAGCTGCCTATGAGGGCCGCTTTAAGATGGTCATGATCGACGAGTTCCAAGATACCGACCAGATGCAGGTCGATCTGATTCGCTATTTGACGGGTGCGGGCGAGCGCGCGCTGTGCACGGTGGGCGATGCGCAGCAGTCGATCTATCGCTTCCGTGGTGCCGAGGTCGAGGTGTTTCGCCGCCAGGAGCGCAAGGTGGGTTCGACGACGGCGTCCGAGACGGTCACCACGTCCGATGCTCCCGCCGGCGAGCTCGTCAAACTCGTGCGCAACTTCCGCAGCCACGACGAGGTGCTGCGCTATGTGGCGCGCGTCTTTGACGGCGACACCGGTGGTTTGATGCAGGGGTTCTTGGATCTTGAACCGAGCGACAAACGCAAGGACAAGCTCAAGGCAAAGGCGTCGCGCCGCCAGGCGCTGTTCGTTGCCGGCGGCAGCACGCAGGAGCGAACGCAGGCGAAAGCTCGCGCGATTGCGGAGCGGTTCCAAGCGCTCGTCAAAGCGGGGCAGCCCCAGGGCAGCATGGTCCTGTTGCTGGGCCGCATGACCAACGCCGATATCTATGCGCAGGCCTTCCGCGACCAGGGACTCGACTGCGTTATCGCGGGAGGTTCAGTCTTTGCCCAGGCTGCCGAGGTCCAAACGGTGCGTGCCCTGGTGTGCGCGCTTGCCAATCCGGCCGATACGGCGCAGGGTCTCATGCCACTGCTGGCCTCGCCGATGTTTGCACTCGGCGCTCAGGAGTTCCTGACGCTGGCGACCAAACTCGACGATCAGACGGGCGAGACGTCGCGCCGCAACATCGATGCGGGCATCATGAGCGATTCCGATGTGCCGGGTTTGCAGAACCTGCCGCTCGTAACGCGCGCCCGCGAGGTGCTGCGCTACGCGCTTCGTCGCGTGGGACGCGATTCGTTCGCCGCCATCGCGCGCGATGTGGTCAATGCCTCCGGCTGGTTCGTGCGTCTGGCGCAGCGCGGCCCCGAGGGCAAGGCCATTGCCGCCAACGTGCTCAAGGCGCTCGACGCCGTGGCCGAGGCAGAGGCCGAGCTCGGCAATTCTCCGCGCTCCATCGCGCTCGCCTTCGACCGCTTCTTGGCGGGCAAGGAGGCCCCGGGCGCCCTCAACGAGGAGGGCGACGGCGCGGTGCGCATCATGACCGTGCATGCGTCCAAGGGCCTGGAGTATCCGGTCGTGGCGGTTGCCGAGTGTTTTGGCGTGCGTAAGTCCTCGGGTGCGGCACAGATGGGCCGCGTCGAGGGCGGAGCACAGGTCGTGGCACTGCCGGCGCGCTTCGACGGCGTTAAGCTCGCCGACGGTACCTTTGTGAAGGGCGACGACGTCAAAAAGCAGTTTGAGCATGCGTTTAAGGGCAAGGGCACGTCGCTGTGGCTGCCGCCGGAGCTCATGGAGGACGTCTGTGCGACGGGTTCTCCCGCCGAGGCATTTGCTCGCCTGCGCAACGACGACCTGCAGCTTTCGCTCGAGGAGCGGGCCCGCTTGCTCTATGTTGCCATGACGCGTGCGCGCGAGCTGGTGATCTTGGCGATGGATACCGGCGTGAGCCGTGGCAAGGTGACGGCGCCGACCTTCGACGTTGAGACCGATCTGACCTACGATGTGCTGCGCCGTATTTTGCCGACCGACGCTCTGGACATGCCGCAGCTCGATGCCGACCGCCTGGTGTTCGACAACTCCCAGCCGGGCGACTACGAGCTCATTTCGCTCGCGGGCTTTACCTTTGGCGAGCAGGCGTTTGAGGCCAACGCTTCGCTGGATGCCGAGGGCAGGCTTGTTCGTGGCGATGCCGATACAGATGCTGCCGACGATTCGGCCAGTACAATCGTCCCCGGTCCTGCCGACCCCAAGCCCGATTCGTTTGAGCTCGTGTATCCCCAGGCAGTGGGCGTGCGCATGGGCATCTGTCCGTTCCCGGTGCGTGACTCGTATAGCTACTCGTCAATTGCCGTGGCGCTGCATGCCGAGTCCGAGGACCGTGCCGCCGAGGCGCTTGTTCCCATGGACGAGTCCGGCGATGATGCGGAGTCGGATGGCTCGGAGATGGCCGATGCGGACGTGGCTGCTGTCGAGCCCGCCGGCAACCCCATGGCGCTGGGCTCGGCCTTCCACGCCGCCTGCCAGTGGCTCATCGAGATGGGTGCCGATGCGTTGCCCGCTGCGCGCGCCGATGCACTGGCGCGTCTATGGCGCCTGACGCCGGAGCAGCGCGAGCGCTTCGATGTCGCCCTGAATCGCTGGCTCAAGTCGGCGGTCCGTGCCGAGCTGCTTGCCTGGCCGTGCGTTCGCGCCGAGGTGCCGTTCTTTTCGCTGGGCTGCGAGGACGAGGACATCGCTCGCTGCGGTGCATATGCCGAAGGCGCCATCGACGCTTTGGCGACGAACCCGGCAGATTCGTCACGCGCGCTGGTCATCGACTACAAGACGGGCGGCACGCCGGATGAGACGCCGGAGCAGCTGCAGGAGAAGCACGCCCTGCAGGCGCGCGTCTACGCTGATGTTCTGCATAAGGCGGGCTTTGAGGCCGTGACCGTCAAGTTCGTCCGCGTGGAGCAGCCGGATCCAACCATCTTCGTCGAACCCGCCGAGCCCCAAGTAGTCACCTATAACTTCTAATCCTCAGATAACTTGCGGTGGAATAGTTCCTGCATTGCGGCCCAGGTGGCCCAAGCGGGAACTATTCCACCGCAACTGCAAGAGGAGCCGTGTGGGTTTGGCTAGGTTCGGGTGCCGTCCGCGCCGTGCGGTAAAATCGTTCAGTCAGAACACGAACCCGCATCGGAGCTCATCACATGGCATTCGTCCATCTGCACAACCACACCGTCTTCTCCATGCTCGACGGCGCAACCCGTATCCAGGATATGGTCAACCGCGCCGTAGAGCTGGGCATGCCCGCCGTCGCCATTACCGACCACGGCTACATGTATGGCGTGCCCGACCTGGCGCTGGCCTGCG
>CAUBGU010000012.1 GCA_958435545.1 uncultured Collinsella sp. | reverse complement strand
CGATGAAGATCTACGCCGGCGATTATTCCGATGTCGCCGACGCCGCCATGATCGTTGTCACCGCTGGCGCTGCCCAGAAGCCAGGTGAGACCCGCCTGGACCTGGTCAACAAGAACGTCAGCATCTTTAAGTCCATTATCCCCGAGATTAAGAAGTCCGGCTTCGACGGCATTCTGCTCATCGTCTCCAACCCGGTTGATGTTCTGACCTATGCTGCCATCAAGATGTCCGGCCTGCCCGAGGGCCATGTTATCGGCTCCGGCACCGTGCTCGACACTGGCCGTCTGCAGCAGATGCTTGGTGCCCACGTCGAGGTTGACCCGCGTGATGTCCAGGCCTATGTCATGGGTGAGCACGGCGACTCAGAGTTTGTCGCTTGGTCCAGCGCTCAGGTTGCTGGCGTTCCGCTGAACACCTTCTGCGAGCTTCACGGCCACCTGGAGCATGAGACCGCCGAGAAGCGCATCGCCGAGGACGTCAAGAACTCCGCCTACACCATCATCGAGAAGAAGCACGCCACCTACTACGGCGTCGCCATGGCCGTCAAGCGCATCTGCACCGCTGTCATGCGCGATGAGCAGACCGTTCTGCCCGTCTCCTCGCTCATGGTGGGCGAGTATGGCCTGTCCGATCTTGCCATCTCCATGCCAACCGTCGTTGGCCGCGACGGCGTTGTCTGCCGCGTCCCCGTGCCGCTGAACGAAGACGAGCAGCATGAGCTCACCGTCTCCGCCAAGGCCCTCAAGGACATCATCGACAGCGTCGATTTCTCCTGCTAAATCAAGCTCGCTAGAGCGAAAAGCTACAATGAAGGCGTCCGGGTCCATACGGCCCGGGCGCCTTTTGGTGCAAAGTAACCTGACCCCAATGCACCATCCCAATACACCATAGTTGATGGGAGGGCCATGTCGGATTCGCCTAATTTTTTGACCTATGCTCAGACGGCGTTTGATCCGTTTGAGGAGCGGCCGTTCTGCGCGGTGGACAGCCTGGTCTTTGCGTGGTTGTCCTATTTGCGTTTGCCGGGTGATATGGCGGAGCTGACGAACTGGCAGGGCCTAGACGTACGCGAGCTGCTGCGTGCTGAGTGCTATCGGGACATGATTGACGACTTGTGGGATCCAGAGGGGAGCAGGGCCTTGTTGGAGGCCGTGGCAGCAAATCCCAGATACCGCGGCGTGCACGTTTGCGGCTATCGTGCCGTGAGCGATGTGGTGGCGACGGAGCAGTTTGCAGCCATGGCGTTCCGGTTTCCGGCGGGGTTTAGCTATCTTTCCTTCCGGGGGACCGACAGCACGATTGTGGGCTGGAAAGAGGACTTTAACATGGCGTTCCGGTGTCCTGTGCCGGCCCAGGAATCCGCGGCGCGTTATGTGGACGAGGCGGCGGATGCGATCGACGGGCCGCTTTTGTGCGGAGGTCATTCCAAGGGTGGAAACCTTGCGGTGTACGGTGCGGCGATGTGCTCCGATGTTGCCCGTGAACGAATCGAACGGGCGTATTCCCATGATGGTCCAGGGTTCGTCGAGGAGTTTCTGAGCGGCAACGCCTTTGCCGATCTTTCCGGTCGAATCGACAAGACGCTACCTCGGTCGTCGATCTTCGGCATGATGTTCGAGACGCAGGAGGACTATGCCATCGTTGAGAGCACCGAGTTCAGCCTGCTGCAGCACAATCCCTTTAGCTGGGTGGTTGATGGTTGCGACTTCGTATACTGTGAGCGCCTGTCCGCCGGTGCTCGATACGTTGATGGCTCCATTCGCGAGATGCTGCTTGCAGTGTTACCTAGCGAGCGCGAGCGTTTTGTAGATGCGTTGTTCTCCGTGTTTGAGGCTACGGACGCCGAACGGTTTGCGGATATCGCAGGAAATCTGCGTGAGAGTCTGCCCGTGATGCTCCAGGCTGCGCAAGGCTTTGACAAAGATACGCGACGCTTTATCTCGCAGACCATCGTGGCGATCCTTAAATGCGCGCTGTTGCCCAAACGACCCCAGATCGACGTGCCCGCTGCCGGCAAGAGTTTGGCAGAACAGCTCGAGGCCTGGCAGTCCGAGCTCCTGCGCTAACCATTGGCGCAAAGCAACCTGTCCCCGATGCACCAATCTTCGATACGCTTGGGGCGGGCTCGACCGCTATACTGGTTCGTGCCGAAATCGATCTAGAACGGAATGCCGTATATGAAAATCAATCACGCGATTCTGCATATCCTGGACTTTGACTCTGCCGTCAACGTCATGAGCCAGCGCGAGCTCGATATCGAGAGCCGTACCGTGCGCAACTTCGTGACCACGCATCTGCGCCGCGCACGTACCTCGGCCGACAATAAACGCGCCACGTTTGCCGAGAACTCTGCGTTTGGCGGCGAGCTCAAGGGCTATTTCTTTGGCGAGCGCGAGTTCGTGGACCTGTCGCAGCAGATTGCGGAGTTTATCTCTTCCGAACTCACCAAGGCTGAGAAAGCCGAGTCCACCGACGTGCTTGTGGCGGACTTTGACGACGATGAGGATGCCCGCTGGTTTGCCGTGATGCTGCTGGGCTCCAAGCAGGCATTCATGCACGAGGTGGGTCGCGAAGAGGGCGAGGTGCGTAACGACATCGCGCGCCACTATGCCATTCTGCCGAACCCTTCGCAAAAGGTGCCGAGCTATGCAATCGTGCGTGCAAGCACCATGGAGATCGGCTATGTGGATAAGAAACGCAAGATTGCCGGCGAGGATCGCATGCTCATTCCCGATGGCCTGCTGCAATGTGACACGGGCGTTTCGGGTAAGGAGGTCATCGACACGGTGACGCGCGTGGTCGAGGAGGTCGCTGAAGAGCACGGCGCCAACACGGCTGTAGCGCTCGCTAAGGTCAAAGCCGCCGTTGCCGAGAAGGTTGAGGATGACGAGGAGCTACCGCCTTGGGATATCGTCGATGAGGTCTTTGAGGACGAACCGGTTATCAAGGAGAGCGTGCGCGCGGCACTGACCGAGGAGAAGGTGCCTGAGCGTGTGCCCGTGGAGCGTAAGCAGGTCGAACGCGCGGCGGTGCGCAATCACAAGATTCGTACCGACACGGGCATCGAGATCAGCTTCCCGGCCGAGATGGGTTCGAACTCCGAGTATATCGAGTTCGTCAACGAACCCAACGGCCTCATCTCTATCGAGCTCAAGAACATCGGAAGTATTGAGAATCGATAAGCTGTGCTTGGACGTTGCAGAAAAACAAAGGCCGAAGCCCTTCGGGACTTCGGCCTTTTTTGTTTTCGGCTTGGTTGCTGACATTGCGCCGCAGGTTGGGCATACGTCAGCGAAAACGCGGTTTGTCAAAACCGCGTAACTATTAAAGTTGACGTAAGCCCTCTTCCAGGCCGGTCTTGCTGTCGGTCTTCTCATCGCGCATCTTGATGACGCGGGCGGGGACACCGGCCACGACGGCGCCGGCGGGGACGTCCTCGACGCACACGGCACCGGCAGCCACGACGGCGCCCTTGCCCACGCGCACGCCCTCCAGGACCACAGCATTGGCGCCGATCATGACATCGTCCTCGATGATGACGGGCGTGGCGCTGGCGGGCTCCACAACGCCTGCCAGCACGGTGCCGGCGCCGATGTGGCAGTTCTTGCCCACGGTGGCGCGACCACCCAGCACGGCGCCCATATCGATCATGGAACCCTCGCCGATAACGGAGCCGATGTTAATGATGGCGCCCATCATGATGACGGCACGGTCGCCAATCTCGACGCGGTCGCGGATGATCGCGCCCGGCTCGATGCGGGCGTTGATGCCCTTAAGGTCGAGCATGGGGACGGCGGAGTTGCGGCAGTCATTCTCGACGTCGTAGTAATCGATGGAATCGGCGTTGGCGTCCAGGATGGCTTTGAGCTCGTCCCAGTCGCCAAAGACGGTCTTGCCGCGACGGCCGCCGTAGACATGCGCGTCGCCCCAGGCAACCTTCATGCCGGGTTTCTCGCGCACATACAGCTTGACAGGCGTCTTTTTAGGCGCGGTGGCGATGTAATTGATAATCTCCTGGGCATCCATCTCGGCTGCGTTGCTCATTCGCTATCTCTCCTTTGGGTGGATTCGGTTGATACCTGGTTAGGCAAACATGACCTGGTCGAACGTATAGAAGCCGGGTTCGCGGGCGACGAGCTTCTGCGCGGCTGCCAGGGCGCCGTTGACAAAGATCTGACGGCTCGTGGCGCGGTGGGTGAGCGTGACCTCCTCGTCCTGGCCAAAGAAACTCACTTCGTGGACGCCGGCGACAGTGCCACCGCGCAGCGAGTGCATGCCGATCTCCTTGGGATCGCGTGCTCCGCACATGCCCTCGCGGCCATAGACGGGGTGGTAGCCTGCCTCGGGCTCGGCTTCGACGACGGCGTCGAGCAACAACTTGGCAGTGCCGCTGGGGGCGTCGACCTTTTGGTTATGGTGCGTCTCGACGATTTCGCAGTCAAAGCCGGGCAGCTCGCGTGTAGCCTGCGCTACCAGATGGCGCAGGGCTGCGATACCGATGGAGTAATTGCCCGAGTGCATAACGCGGGTGTTCTGGCCCAGCTCACGCAGACGGTCCATCTGTTCGGGGGTGTAGCCTGTGGTGCCCGAGACCAACGCCGCGCCCGTGCGCTCGACATAGGCGACGACGGCATCGAAGGTCACGACGTTCGAGAAGTCGATAATCACATCGGCAGCCGGTGCGTTCTCGAGCTTGCTCAAATCGAAGCCAATCTGGGCCACGATATCAAAAACGGGTTGACCGGCGGCGTCGACAACGCCCTCGGCGGTGGTGCGGATGAGCGAGCCCATGCGGCCCGTTCCCATAATGACGGTCTTAATCAAGCAGACCAGCCCCCTTCAGAGCATCGGTAAGTGCAGAGCGCGTGTCGTCTGCCATGGGGCACAGCGGCATGCGGTAGTTTGCCTCGATCATACCCATCTGGGCGAGCGCCTCTTTGACGGGGATGGGGTTGACCTCACTAAAGAGGGCATTGATGAGCGGCTGGCCGGCAATTTGGATATCGCGGGCACGCGCCACGTCACCGTCCAAATAGGCGCGGCACATGTCATGCACGAGCTGCGGCTGCACGTCTGCCCACACGCTGATGGTGCCCGAGGCGCCCAGGCTCATGAGCGGCACGGTAAGCGCGTCCTCGCCCGAGTACATGCGGAAGTCGTCTGACAGCAGGTGGGCGATCTTGGCCGCGTAGGCGACGTTGCCCGAGGCCTCCTTAATACCCATGATGTTGGGGTGCGCGGCCAGGCGCTCTACGTTGCGCTCGCTGATACCGCAGCCGCAGCGGCCGGGGATGTTGTACAGGATGCAGGGGATGTCCACGGCGTCGGCCACGGTCTTAAAGTGCTGGTAGATGCCCTCTTCGTTAGACTTGTTGTAGTAGGGGGTAATGAGCAGCAGACCGTCGGCGCCCAGGCCCTGATAGGTGAGCGACTTGGTGAGCATGGTCTGCGTGGAGTTGGAGCCCGAGCCGGCAATGACGGGGACGCGTCCTGCAACATGCTTGACCACGGCGGCGACGACGGAGTTGTCCTCGTCGTCGGTCATCGTGGCGCTCTCGCCGGTGGTGCCCAGGGTGAGGATGGCGTCGGTGCCGTTTTGCAGGTGGAAATCGATAAGGCGCTCGAGTGCGTCAAAGTCGACACTGCCATCCTTTTTAAACGGCGTGACGAGGGCGACGACTGAGCCCTCGAGATTGCGGATGTCCATGTTCTTCTCCTTCGCGTCCGCGATCTGGATGCGTTTGTTCCATTGGGCGGCGACTGTCAGGCGCTCGTCTTGGGCGCGACGGCGGGCACTTTCGGCGCGCGACTTGGCCAGCAGCTCTCGGCCGCTCGGCAGCACGTCGAGCGTGGCAAAGTAATCGCCCGGGCGCTCGGCGCGGCGGATGAGGTCGGCCGAGCCATCGGGGCGCAACAGGACCTCGGCGGAGCGCAGGCGTCCATTGTAGTTGTAGCCCATGGAGTAGCCATGCGCGCCGGTATCGTGGATCACAAGCAGGTCGCCCATGTCGATATGCGGCAGCTCGCGGTCGATGGCGAACTTGTCGTTGTTCTCGCACAGATTGCCCGTGATGTCGTAGGTGTCCGTGACGGGCGCTGTGGTCTTGTCGTCGCCACCCGGCTGGCCCATCACCGTAATGTGGTGGTAAGCGCCATACATGGCAGGACGAATCAGATCGACGGCGCTTGCGTCCACGCCGATATAGTCCTTGTAGATCTGCTTCTCGTGGATGGCCTTGGTGACCAGGCATCCGTAGGGGCCCATCATAAAGCGACCCATCTCGGTGCAGATCGCCACATCGCCCATGCCGGCAGGAACCAGGATCTCGTCGTATGCCGCGTGTACTCCCTCGCCGATGGCGCGAATGTCGTTGGCCTGCTGCTCGGGCAGGTAGGGGATGCCGACGCCGCCGGACAGATTGATGAAGGCGACGTGTGCGCCGGTCTCGCGCTCCAGGCGTACGGCAAGCTCAAAGAGGATGCGCGCGAGCTTGGGGTAGTAGTCGTTGGTGACAGTGTTGCTGGCAAGGAATGCGTGGATGCCAAAGTCCTCGGCGCCCTTGGCCTTGAGCATGCGGAAGGCCTCGAAGAGCTGCTCGGTGGTCATGCCATATTTGGAGTCGCCCGGGTTGTCCATGATGCCGTTGGAGAGCTGGAACAGACCGCCTGGATTAAAGCGGCAGCTGACCGTCTTGGGGATGGGCCCCGCAACGCGCTCAAAGAACTCGATGTGGCTGATGTCGTCAAAGTTGACGATGGCACCCAGCTTGTCGGCGAGCTCAAAGTCGGCAGCCGGCGTGTCGTTGGAAGAGAACATGATGTCGTGTCCCGTGATACCCAGTGAGCGGGCGATCATGAGCTCGGTATAGCTCGAGCAATCGCAGCCGCAGCCGTATTCGTTGAGAATGGAGATGAGCGCCGGGTTGGGGTTGGCCTTGACGGCAAAGTATTCCTTAAAGCCCGGGTTCCATGCAAAGGCGTCGCGCACTTCTTGCATGTTGCGGCGGATGCCCGCCTCGTCGTATAGATGAAACGGCGTGGGGAACTGCTCGACGATATGCTCGAGTGTCTCCTTGTCCACAAACGGCTGCTTGGCCGCATATGCCTCGTTGGGGGTCAATGCCATGTCCCGTAAACCTCGCTATCCAGACGGCGCCATCTGCGCATCGAATCCGCATAGCGTGGACCCAATGTCCGGATAGCGCTCCCGCATTGCTGCAGACAGTCCTGTGGGTGTTTCCCACAGGCCCACCAGGTTGTTCGTGCCCGAAAAACCCAGTTCGGCGGGTTTCGCCTCCCCACGGGGTCAAAGCCTGCCGGCTCGCCCGCGGCTCTTCGTGCCCGCGCCTCTATCAAGTGGTAAAGACCCTATCACGTTGCACTTTACCAAACAAGAGTATTCGTATATAACGTTTAAAAAATGCAGCAATATGCTGGAAACATGTGTGCCACAATCCTGTATCACAATAAGTTGCAACAGATGTGCCTCACGAAGGGATTCTCTATGACCGAGCTCCAAGAACTCCGTCGCTATCGCCGCGATCTCCATCGCATTCCGGAGCTCGATTTCGATCTTCCGCAGACTATTGCCTATATCGAGGGCGTGTTGGCGCCGCTCGCTTGCGAGGTGACCCATCCGTGTCCCAGCTGCGTCTGCGCTTTCTTCGACGCTGGCGTTGGTGCCGCGCGTGCCACGGCGATTCGCGCCGATATGGATGCGCTGCCCATCGCGGAGGCGACGGGAGCGGCCTTTGCCTCGATCCATCCCGGCAAGATGCACGCTTGCGGACATGACGGACACATGGCCATGGCACTTGCCGCCGCGACGTATGTCGACCGTACGATTCGCGAGCAGCCGGGCGCCATTAGGCGCAACGTTCTCTTTGTGTTCCAGCCGGCCGAGGAAACGACCGGTGGTGCCAAGACGGTATGCGAGAGCGGTGTGTTCGAGCGCTATGGGGCTGACCGCATTTTTGGCTTCCATGTGTGGCCCGATCTGCCTGCCGGCACGTTGGCGAGTTGTTCCGGTCCGCTGCTGGCGCGTTCGAGTGAGACACACATTCATATTCACGGGACGAGCATCCATATCGCTAAGACCTATGGCGTTCCGGTCGAGGAGTCGCACGATGCGGCGCTGGCGGCTGCCAAGTTCTTGGTTGCCGAGCGCGAACTGATGGACGAGCTGGGCACCGACGAGCCCTGTATCGGTAAGTTCGGTCTGCTGCAGGCCGGTACGGTTTGCAACGCGGTGGCGGGGGAGGCCCATGTGGCCGGAAGCCTGCGTGTGTTTACGGACGACATGTTCGACCGGGCGCGCGAAGGCGTGCGCCGCGTGCTGGACGATGCCTGTGCCGCAACGGGCTGCACGTATGATCTCGACTTTGCCGAGGGCTATCCGCCGGTCGACAACGACCCCGAGTTGTTTGTCAGCGTCGCGCCTGCCTTGCCCGGGCTGCAGCTTGTGGAGGAACCGCTGCTGATCGCCGAGGATTTCGCGTTCTATCAACGCCATCTGCCGGGCGTGTTTTTCCTGCTGGGCACGGGTATGCCAGAGGACCAAGACAACCCGAGTGATTCGGATGGCTGTCCCGCCTATGCCACAAGCGCTCTGCATACCGATAGCATGCTCTTCGACGAGGAAATCCTTCTCAAAGGCCTCGATGTCTACAAACGATTGCTTTTGCTTGACTAAGGCGCAAAGGACTATTTGTTCTAGAAAATACGAACAAACGTACGATATAATAGAGATGTAAGTCTATAGAAACGTTTGACGTTACTAACGTAAGGCGATACTATGATTGCATCGTATAAAGATGAGGATACCGAACGCTTTGCCATGGGTGTGCGGGTCAGGAGGTTCGTGCCCTTTGAGCGTGTTGCGTTGAGGAAGATTCGCCAACTGCAGGTTTGTGCTTCGCTTGATGATCTTCGCGTTCCACCGGGCAACCGCCTGGAAGCTTTGAAGGGCGATCGTGCCGGTCAATATAGCATCCGTGTTAACGAGCGCTATCGGGTCTGTTTTGAGTGGAGACAGGAGATGGCTTGGAATGTCGAAATCGTCGATTATCACAAGTGATGAGACTTCGGCCGATTTGCTGTCGCCGGTGACTCCTGGTGAGCTTCTCAAAGAGGAGTTTCTTGTTCCCATGGGCATTTCTCAATATCGCCTTGCGAAAGAGACTGGGATTCCGGCTCAGCGTATCGGGCAGATTGTCTTGGGAAAACGTCGCGTGACGGCCGACACCGACCTCCGTCTTTGCCGTTATTTTGGCCTGACGGATGGTTATTGGCTGCGCGCTCAGGTGGCGTTTGACCTTGAGGCCGAGAAAAGGCGGATCGAACCGGAGCTGAATAAGATCGTTCCTGTCCAGCAGGCCGCTGCGTTGTAGTGCTCAAAGATATTGAGGTTGGAGTGACGATGGAACGACGCCGACAGTCTGCCGTTTATAGTCCCGGTGGGTGTGGATGCGGCTTGTTGTTGCTTCCGGTTATTGCTGTGAGCATTGGCGTGATGTTTGCGCTTGCTGGGCTGGCTGCGGCGGCACTCGTACTGTTTATCACTGCCATCGGCGTGACGATTTGGCTCTGCCGCAATCGCGAGCGACGCCGTGCCGGCGGTAAAACCAATGTCGGCTGGGTTGTATTCCTGGTCATTGCGTACCCGCTGAGTGTCAGCTACCTGGTGTTCTTTGTCCTGTTGATGGTCAGTGCCTTTACCGGGGAATCCGTCACGGTGGGTTGATGCGCTGCCGGCAGACGGTCGCGCAAAGTGCGTTTGCTCGGCGTTTGGATAACTGCATTGGCCGTTTACCGCAACCTTAGCTCTCAGCTAATGAATTCAAGTTTAATCCTTCCTACGATGTGCTGTGTGCCGGCATGGTAGCCGGATCGTAGGAAGGATGAATAATGGCAAAAGAGGGAAAGAAGCCGATCGGTAAGATTGTCCTAGGCGTCATCGTGGTGCTGGTTATTGTCGGTGCCGTGGGCTCTATGGGCGGCAACTCAACCGATTCGCCTGCGAGCGATTCGGCAAAACCTGCCGGGACGACACAGCAGGCTGAGGAGCAAAAAGAACCGCAAGAACCGTATACCATTGCTGACGAGGCTGAAGACACTTCCAATCAGTTTGCCTATAAGATCACGGGGACGCTGACCAATAACACGGACAAGGAAAAGAGCTACATTCAGATTGAGTATGTTCTGTATGATGCTGATGGCAACCAGGTTGGAACGGCTCTTGCAAACACCAATCATCTGAAGGCGGGCGGCTCCTGGAAGTTCGAGGCGCTGGGCACGGTGTCTCCCGATCAGGTCGCCAGTTGGGAGCGTTCGGACGTAAGCGGTTTCTAGCATGTTGTATGCACTGGGGGAGGTGAAGTCGTATGCCCGATAAAAAGCTGACTGACGAGTTGCTCAATGAGCTTCTCGACGCGCCAAACATCGATGGCTATATCAAAGAACACGACTTTGCCGCCCCGTCGCTTTCGAACTACCTGAAGCAGCTACTGCAGGAAAAGGGCTTGGAGCGCTCGCGCGTGGTTCGTATGGCCGATCTCAATGAGACCTTTGGCTATCAGATCTTTACCGGTGCGCGGCATCCGAGCCGCAATAAGGTGCTGCAGATTGCCTTTGCGATGGCGCTGACGCTCAAAGAAACCAACCGTGCGCTGACGGCTGCCGGGGTAAGCGTCCTTAACTGCAAGGACCGCCGCGATGCGATTATCATTTTTTGCATCGATCGCGGGTGCAGCCTCCAAAAGGTCAACGAGGAGCTGTATCGCTTTGGCGAGGAGACGGTGAGTTAGCGGCTGATATCTGAGCCGGCGTAGCTGCCGAACAACGATGCAAACGAACGGGGCGCAGATGCCATGGGGTGTCTGCGCCCTGCGCTATGATGGAGGCTATGGATATTCAGAGCCCAACATATTCCGTTGACGAGCTGACCGCAGCGCTTGCCGAGCACCTGGCGTCGCTCGATCGCGACGACAGCTATCGCGTGGAGCGTGTACTTAAGCGCTCGTCCGTTGAAACAACCGAGCTCGTGTACTTTGAAGGAACCGGCGGTGGTTCGCTCGGTCCCTTTGTTCGTAAACGCATCGATGCTTCGGCTCAAATCGGCGGGGCATACGAGCGTCTGTTTGCCGCTCAGCGGGCAGGCAGGCGTTTTGAGCACCTGCCCAGAATCGTCGATTGTCGTCGTGTGGGCGACGAGCTCAACGTGGTTATGGAATACATCGAAGGGGAGACACTCGGGGCGCTGGTGGACCGTCTGGGAGCCACCCCCGATTATGCGCGTGAATTGTATCCTGCCCTATGCGATGCCGTGGGCGAGCTCCATGCCGGTTTTGCAATGGTGGGGGAGACGTCGGCGCCGGTGATCCATCGCGACCTCAAGCCGTCGAATATCATCGTGACAGGTGCCAACTATACGCCTGATGACGGCCTGACATTTTCATCGCTGGTGATTATCGACCTGGGGATCGCGCGCGTATGGCGCGATGGCGCCGATGCTGACACCGTCAAGTTTGGCACGCGACCCTATGCGCCGCCCGAGCAGTATGGGTTTGGGCAGACGAGTGTGCGCAGCGATGTCTACGCACTTGGGGCCCTGTTGTTCTTTTGCTTGACGGGAGTCGACCCTAAACCAGGGCTCGACATGCGCGAGCAATGTGAGGCATGCGGCATTCCCACTCCACTTGCCGATGCCGTCTGCATGTCGATGGCGCTCGACCCGGCCAAGCGTTTTGCGAGCGCGGAAGCGTTGGGACGGGCGACGCGCGCGGCATACGATCTAAGTCGCCCCGTGCGGCCTCCTGCGCCTGTGCTTGTCCGTACTCCGGCCTCGGAGACGGTGTTGACGCCCCAAGGGCTCCAGAACCCCACAGGGCTTCCTAGGCCTGCCGCCTCCACTGCATGCGGTCTGCTCTCTCGCGTTCCGGAGTCTCTGGGGCGCATTTGGAATACGCTCGTCTGCTTCTCGCTGCTTGTGTTCTTTGCCGGAAGTCACTTTGCCGTCTTTCACCCCACGGGAGCAAACCAAAGCTACCCGACGTGGCTTCTCATAATCGAGTATTTTTTCTTTGTCGATGGCCTTATGGTGCTTATGCATTTTGCGCTGCTCGATAAGCGCCGTCTTCGTCGGCGATTCGCACTGCTCGACAGCTATCGCGGCAAGAAGCTCGCGAAACTCTGGCTCAAGGCATTGGGTGTGCTGCTCCTATGCATGATCGTCATAGTCGCGGTTGCCAATGCGACCGGCGTCGTCGATACCTCCGCTACCTAAAAGAAAAAGGGCCCCATTGGGGCCCTTTGCAGTTGCACTTAGATGCGGTTCATCTGAGCGGCGACTTTGTTGTACCAGTCCTGCCACGTGGGCGGGCAGTACTTTTTGGCCGCAGCCGGGGTAAGGGTGGAGCCGTAGTTGGCGCCCAGATAGGCAACGTGAGCGGAGATGCCCTCGCTCCAGCTGCCAAAGCTGCGCCAACCGCCGCCGCGGGCACTCCAGCCCCAGGCGTTGTAAGAATTGGCGCAATAAGCACCCTTGGTGCTCTCGATGCAGGCGATGGCGGGGGACCAACGGGGGTCGACACCGGTATTCCAAGCGGCGACGGCAAAGTTATAGCCCTGGCCTGCCATGGGGGAGCCGGCGAGATAATTGTCGATGCGGCTCGTCCACTCATTAATGAACGAATCGTAATCGGAGCTACCGGTATTGGCGTTGTTCACCGTGGTGTCGATGGTGGTGTTGGTGTTAGTGGCCTGGCTGCTGGAATTGCTGCCGCTCACGCCCTCGCCCGAGAGCTTCTCAGCGGCAGCGGCCTTATCGGCCTCAAGCTTGGCAAGCTCGGCGGCATTTTCCTGCTCGGCTTTTGCCTGTGCCTCGCTGCGGAGCTGCTGGGCCTGCGCCAGCGCATCCTCGGCGTTTTTCTGCTCTGCCTCAAGCTGAGACTTGGCCTGCTGGAGCTCAGCCTTGTTCTGTTCGAGTTCGGTTTGCATGTTATTGAGCTGTTCGATCTCGTCGACGCTCGAGCTCGTGATCTGGTTGGTGTATTTGCAGGTCGTGATGAACTCACCCAGGCTCTGCGCGTTGACCAGGAAGCTCACGATGGGGTTGGTGCCCTTCTGATACTTATACAGATCGCGCATGGCGGAGCTTGCCTTGGCCTGCTGCTCGGGAAGCTTAGCCTCGATTTCCTCGATGCTTGCCTCATTGGAGTCAATCTGCTTTTGCAGGTCATCGAGTTTGGTGCGGGCGTCGTTGTAGGCGCTCGTGGCGGCTTCGATCTTCTGCTGGGCTGCGGAAAGCTGGTCCTGCGTTGCCTGCGAGGCGGCATACGCCGCAACGGGGGAGAGCATCGGCGTGGCCGTCAGCGCAACGGCGAGCGCGGCGCTCGTGATGATACGAGCCGGCTTCGACGCAATGAGCGCTGCGGTGCGATGATTCGAATGCTGCATCCAGTCCCTCTGCAATCAATCGTAGGTTATGGTTCGAACGGTATTCTACTACTGCTTTCGACCTCAACTTGAACCTTAAAGGTCCCAAAGGGTCAAGTTGAACTTGAGGCTTTGGCTTTGACCTGCAGTTATGATGAATTGTTGAGAAACCATAGAGTTCAACTTTAACGTTACGGAGCTCTGTTTGAGAGGAGTTTTGGGCTGTAAAAGCCATCTCAACGTGGGGTTTTACAGCTACAGCGCGCCCTTCTGGCGAGCCTGCTCAATCTCTTCGAGGGCCTCGGCGGGGGTGAACGAACAGGTGCCGTCGCCGAGTTTGACTACCCGGATATCGTCGCCGGTATGGACCTCTCCGCCCTTTAGTACCACGCCAAAAACGCCCTCGTGGGGAAAGATGCAGTCGCCAGCGAGATAGTAGATGGCGCAACGGGTGTGGCAGACCTTGCCGATTTGGCTGATTTCGACGAGCACGTCGCTTCCAAGCTTGAGCTGTGTGCCCAAGGGGAGCGAGAACAGGTTGATGCCCCGGGTTGTGAAGTTTTCTCCAAAGTCACCCTCGTGAACGTCGAGCCCGCGTGCCTGCGCCGTCTGGATGGACTCCGCGGCTAAAAAAGAGACCTGGCGGTGCCAATGTCCGGCGTGCGCATCGGTGGCGAGACCAAATTGCTCTATAACGGTGTCGCGTCCATCGGCGACGGGCGACTTGCGCGTGCCCTTGTGTGCCGACGTGTTGATCGAGACGATGCGGGCGGGTCCGTTGTAGGCGTCGTTTGCCGTGCACAGGGGAGCGGTCGCTTTCGCACGTTCCGCCAGCTCGCGCCTCGCGGCATTGAGGATGGGATTATCGGTCGGATGGTCTTGGGGCACGTGCGCGCCTTTCGCTCGAGGATGTCAATACACTGAATCCTACAACAATGGTAGGTTCATTGCCCGTTGTCATACAACGGTGAGCGCCGTCTTCGTGCTGGTCTTTGTGCTGGACGATTACGTCGATTGCCATAGATACGGTGGAGCTTTGGGCGCCGGCGGCTTGGCACGCTAGAATAAATCAGATGCGCAAAGACCGCCCGTTGTGTGGGCAGTTCATGATAGGAAGTTTCCATGGCATTGCAATTTACAGAGCGCGAGTTCATTCCCGTGCTGCTTGGTGGCGACATCAACGCCTATTCGGTGGCGCGCGCCTTCTACGAGGAGTACCAGGTCAAGAGTCTGGTCTTTGGCAAGTATCAGACGGGTCCCGCGTACCGCAGCCAGATTATCGACTACACGCCCAACGTGGATATCGACACCATGCCCGTGATGCTCAAAACCGTCAACGGCATTGCCCAAGCGCATGCCGACAAGACTATTGTCCTTGTGGGCTGCGGCGACAACTATGTCGCTCTCGTGGCTCAAGCCAAGGATGCTCATGAGCTGGCGGATAACATCGTCGCTCCCTACGCGCCCTACAGCATGCTCGAGCAGTGCCAGAAGAAGGAGATCTTCTACGAGCTGTGCGAGAAGCATGGCGTGCCCTATCCACACACGTTTACCTTTACCAAGGCGATGCTTAATGCCCAGGGTGAGGCGCCTGCCGAAGTGCTCGACCAGATCGATTTTCCTTACCCGATGATTCTGAAGCCTTCTGACGGCATCATGTGGTGGCAGCATGAGTTCGAGGGCCAGAAGAAGGCCTATGAGATTGCCGACCGCGCCGAGCTGGAACAGGTCATTCGCGATTCGTATGCCAGCGGCTACACCGACGATCTGATCTTGCAGGATCGCGTGCCCGGCAACGACGAGTACATGCGCGTGCTCACCAGCTATTCCGACCGCAACGGTAAGGTCCGCATGATGTGCCTGGGCCATGTGCTGCTCGAGGAGCATCAGCCCCACGGTGTCGGCAACCATGCCTGTATCATTACCGAGCCTAACGACGAACTCATGGGCGGCGTGCGCAAGCTGCTCGAGGACCTTCACTTTGTGGGCTATTCCAACTTTGACGTTAAGTACGACGAGCGCGACGGCTCGTTTAAGTTCTTCGATTTCAACACGCGCCAGGGTCGCAGCAACTACTACGTTACCAACAGCGGCTTTAACGTTGCCAAGTATGTGGTGGACGAGTATGTGTTCAACCGCCCGTTTGAGCCGGAGTTTGTGACGGCGCAGGACGAGGCCCTGTGGATGGTCGTCCCCATGGGCGTCGTCGACAAGTACGTCAAGGATCCCGAGCTGCGCGCTAAGGTGCATCGCCTGGACAAGGAAGGTAAGGGCGCCGACCCTTCGTTTATGAAGGGCGACTTTGTCTTTAACCGCTGGCTGCGCATGTGGCACACCAAGCTGCGCCACTTTAAGCTGTTCAAGACGTATTACAAGTAGATGAGTGCGGCGCCCGTCCGGTTTGCATCGGGCGGGCGCGGGTATGATACGCGCAGTTGCGCAAGCGTCACCAAGGAGGCGGCGATGGAAAAGCTGGGAGTTATCGGCGGCATGGGCGCCGAGGCCACGTCGTATTACTACGACCAGGTGGTGCGTCATACGGCTGCTGCCTGCGATCAGGAACATATCGACATGGTGGTGCTCTCCAAGTCGACCATGCCCGACCGCACGCTGGCCATTAAGACCGGCGAGCATGCCAAGCTGCTGGCGACCATGAAAGAGTGTGCCCAGGCACTCGAGTCGCTGGGCTGTGCGCACATTGCCATTCCCTGCAACACGTCGCACTACTTCTACGACCAGATCCAATCGTTTACCACAGTGCCGATTATCCACATGCCGCGTGAGTCGGTGCGCTATGCTCTGGCCGGTGCGGTGATGGGGGAGTGCGAGTTCGATCCCAACCTGAGTATGCCGGCCGAGCCGGTGCACAAGATTGGCATCATGGGCACCGACGGAACCGTGGGCGCGGGCGTCTACGGCCGCGAATGTAAGGCTGCGGGTGTTGAGGTTGTCTATCCCAGCGAGAAACGTCAGAACGATGTGATGTCGCTTATCTACGATGATGTGAAGGCCGGACGCGAGCCCGATATGGATAAGTTCGACCGCGTGATGTGGGAGTTCGCCCGTAGCGGCTGCGACCGCGTCATTCTGGCCTGCACCGAGCTATCGGTGCTGCAGAAGTACCGAGAGATGCCCGAGATCACCCTCGACGCCATGGACGTCCTGGTGCGTGAATCCATCATCCGCAGCGGCGCCCCCTACCGCCTCTAGCTTCCGACCTGTCAAAAAGGGACAGGTTAATTTTGGTAGGTTTTATCTGGTGAAACAGTAAAGGCCTCGGCTCGTTTGGTGCGAGCCGAGGCCTTTTGCGTTGGGCGGTTGCTGTCAGTGGTGAACTAGAACAGGAAGCCGATGGCGATGAGGGCGATGCTGACGATGAGCACGGCGATGTCCAGGCCTTTGATGGGGTAGCGCTTGTACGAGCTGGCGCGCGTACGCAGGTAGAAGCCGCGCTGTTCTGCCGCCAAGGCTGTGGCATCGGTCTTGCCCACGCTCGAGATGAGCAGCGGCACGCACAGTGGCAGCATGAGCTTAAGCTTCTTGATGGGGTTCTTGGTGTCGTACTCGACGCCGCGTGCGGTCTGCGCCTCCATGATGGCGTTCATCTCCTGACCAAACACCGGCACAAAGCGCAACGCCGTGGTAAAGGTGAAGGCATAGCGATACGGCACGTGCAGCACCTCGACGCAGGCGTTGGCAAGGTCGTTGAGCTTGGTCACCATGAGCATGAGGATGAGTGGTAACGCCACACCCAGCAGGCGCAGGCAGGCCTTCGATCCTGTGATGAGGCCCGTGTCGGTGATAAAGCCCCACACCACGTTGCCATCGCGCATAAAGGCCAGCTGGAGCACCAGCATGATAAGCGCGAGCGGAATCAGCAACTTGAGCAGCGAGAACAGACGGTCGACGACGCCGGCATGGGCACCCAGTGCAAGGGTGAGTGCCAAAAAGCCCAGCAGCGCCACGTAGGTGTCGGACAAGAAGATGCCGACGATGATGGCGGCGGCGAGGCCCAGTTTGACGACGGGATTCAGGCGATGCAGCAGCGTATCGCCCGGCATGTAGTCGATGACGTTAACCACGGTGGACCATCTCCTTGGTAATTCGAACGACATCGGTGACCTCGCTCACCTGCGCAAAAGCGGGCGAGACGGAAGATGCCAGACGGCGCGAGAGTTCAATAACCTGGGGAGGCTCCACGTAGGCACGCCGCATGAGATCGATGTTCGAGAATAGCTCGTGCGTGCGACCGCGGTCGAGGATGCGACCGTCGGCAATTACCACAATGCGCTCGGCAAAATCCGAGACGACTTCCATATCGTGGCAGACCATGATTACGGCGCAGCCGCGCTCGGCCATGGTGCGCACTGTTTCCATGACGGTCATGCACTCGCGGTAATCAAGGCCGCTCGTGGGCTCGTCGAGCACCACGATTTTGGGCTCTACGACCACGACGGAGGCGAGTGCCACCATCTGGCGCTGACCGCGCGAGAGCGAGAAGGGCGCCTCGTCGGCAGGCAGGCCAAAGCGGTCGATGACGAGTTGGGCACGACGCAGAGCCTCGGCACGGTCCATGCCGCCAAGCTCCAGGCCAAAGGCGACCTCGTCGAGCACGGTGTCCTTGCAGATCTGGCGGTCGGGGTTTTGGAAGAGGGTCGCGACCTCGCGAGCGATGCGGCTCGTGGGAACGGCTGCGGTATCCAGTCCCGTGACGCGCACGCTGCCCGAGGCGGGCTTAAGCAGGCCTGTGAGCAGTTTGGTGAGCGTGGTCTTGCCGGCGCCGTTTTGGCCGACGATGCCCACGAGCTCGCCAGGATAGAGCGTCAGGCTAAGGTCGTGTACGGCGGCTCCGCCATTGGGATAGGCAAACTCAACATGGTCGAAGGTGAGTACGGGTTCGGCGTCCTTGGCATGAGGACGCAACGACGGTGCATGCGGGGAACCGGCGGGCGCCCGGGCTTCGATAGCCGCGTGTGCGGGGTCGACGATGCCCGAAATCAGGCGCTCGGCCTCATCGACATCCAAGCAGGGGGTGCCGCTTACCAGGCCATCGGCCTCGAGGCTATTGAAGATACGCGTGACGCGAGGGCAGTCGACGCCGATGGCACGGAGCTCGTCGGTATGCGCGAAGACCTCGTGTGGCTCGCCCTGCAGCGCGATTTCGCCATGGTTGAGCACGAGCACGCGGTTGCAGTACTCCGAGAGCAGGGCGACCTTTTGCTCAACGACGACGATGGTGATTCCAAGTGCGCGGTTTGCCTCACGCAGCGTCTCGAAGACCAACGTGGAGCTAGCGGGGTCGAGTGCCGCGGTGGGCTCGTCGAGAACCAAGACACGCGGACGCATGGCGAGGATGGCGGCGATGGCTACCTTTTGCTTCTGTCCGCCCGAGAGGGTGGCGATCTCGCGGTCGCGCAGGTCGCTGATGCCGACGGTCTCGAGCGTTTCGCTCACGCGCCGCTCGATCTGGTCGTGGGGAACGCCAAAGTTCTCGAGGCCAAAGAGCATCTCGTCCTCGACGACCGAGGCGACCATCTGTGTGTCGATGTCCTGCAACACGCTGCCGACGATCTGCGACACATCGGTGAGCGAGACTTCGCAGGTGTCGTGGTCGTCAACCATGACGGACCCAAAGAACGTGCCGGTGTAGTGGTGGGGCACGGCACCCGACAGACAAGCGGCAAGCGTGGACTTGCCGGCGCCCGAGGGCCCGATGATGCCGATGAAATCTCCCTTGTTCACGCTGAGCGAGATGTGGCTGAGCGCCTGCTCGGTCTGCGTGCCATAGGAGAACGAGACATCGTCGACGTTGATGATCGTTTCCATGGATACCTTTCATAGTCATTGGGGACAGTCTTAAATGACCAGTTGTTTAAGACCGTCCCAAAAAAGCTCGTTGTTTGGGACGGTCTTTGGTGGTGAAGCACGGAGACGGCTTTACGAGGGGCCCCAGGTTGGCGCGAAAGAGGAGCGAAGCGTACTTGGGTACGCGAGCGACGAATGAACGCCAAGATGGGGTGGCTCGTAAAGCCGAGCGGGTTAGTTGAGCTTCAGGGCCTTCTGGATGGGCAAGTAGAGGGCGCCGACCAGAATGGCGTTAAAGACGGCGGTCATGGCGACGACGGGCAGCATGGCGGCGGCGAGCTCGCCTACCACGCCGAGCATGGCCATCTTGATGACCATGAAGATGACGCCGGAGACAAAGGTGGTCAGGAAGGTTGCGACAATAGCGATGGCGGGCTTGACCTGACCGTTCTTGCCGGCGGCGTTGACGATGCCGGCCATGAGCATGGCGGCGATGCCCTCGGCGGCAAAATCGACGAACGGCGAAGTGGTGGTGATCTGGATCACGGCAGCCGAGATGAGGCCAATGACGAGCGCCTGACCGATGTTGGGGCGAACGACCAGAATGGTGAGGCAGAAGGCCGAGATGATGAACTCGGGGCTGATCATACCGCCCGAAATGCTCGAGACTGCCTTGCCGACGGTGAAGTTGAGGATGAAGCCGGCGGCGAGCAGGATGGCGAGCAGGACGAGGGCACGGACATCGAGTTTGCCGCGGTCGGCGGTCTGGACGGTGCGGGGCTGGGCGGTGGCGGTGGTGTTCTGAGACATGGTGAAAATCCTTTCAAAAAGGGGAGTGTAAGAGAAAAACGGAGGCGCGTGATGCGAATGCGATCGGGCTCGAGATAGAAAAAGGCCCCCGGTCGAAACCGGAGGCCTTCCAATCACCTAGAGCGCAAAAGCAGGCGTGAGGGACTCACTGTCGACCGATCGTATTCGCATCACGCCACCACCAGTTGTTGAGAGACTTCATCGTGTTCTTCATGTCGGTGGCTCCTTTCATGATGCCGTGGCGCGGTCGCACCTTGTTGCTGTTGCGCTGCACTATAGCACAGCAAAGTGTGTGCGGGGAAATCTTTTTTAAAAAGATTTCAGGCGGGTTTCCCGCCGGTCAAAAGAGCGGGCTGAGCGGGCGAGGCTGCCATTGCCGCCTTGTCCGCTCAGCTAAGACGTTACTCCTTATTGCGACGGTAGAGGAAGTAACCGCCCGCGGAGATGACGGCAACGCCAGCGATGGCGAATGCGGCCACCATGCGGCCATCAAAACGATCACCGGTGGTGGGCAGGCCGCCCTTGGTGTTCGTCTTGTTGGTGGTTACCGTGGTCGTGGTGTCCGACTTGCCAGGCTTCTCGGGCTTGGTGGTGGGCTGCTCGGGCTTAGCGGGCTGCTCGGGGGTACCGGGCTGCTCAGGAGTACCAGGCTGATCCGGGGTTACCGGGTCGGTGGCAAGAGCGTCCTTGGCGTAGGTGATGGACACCTTGAGGCCGTTGGTCTCGGTGTTCAGGTCGCTCGGGATGAAGGGCTGGTCGAAGTTTTCGGCCTTCTGATAGGCGCGCATCTCCTGGAGCAGGGCCTTGCACTTCTTGTAGGTGTTCTCGGTAGCAGCCTTGCCGGCCTTGTTGGCCAGGGCAGTGCGGCCCTCGGTGGTCGTCTCGGCTAGCATGGCGGCGTCAACTTCCTTGTTCTGCTCGATGAGCTCGTTCTGGAGCGCATCGAGGTAGGCACGGACGCTGATACCAAGGGTGTCAGGGTTCTCAAAGCAGAGCGAGCTGATGTCCATGAGGACGTAGTTGATTGAGTTCTCGGGCTCCTCGTTGTACACGACGTCAGTCTGTTTGCAGTGATCGAAGGAGACGGTCTGATCGCTGAAGTACGGGCTGACCTCAGTTATCAGAGCGGAGTACAACGGGATGGCGACGGAGTACGCGGCGCGGGAGAGCATTTCCCACTGGATGGTAGCGACTTCGGGGTCATACCCGCGACGAATCTGGAAGAGGTTGATCTCGGTGTTGCGCTCGCTGCCGATGCAATAAACACCATCAGTGTTCGCGTTGAGGCCAGGGACGTTCTCGCCGCGGTTGCCGAAGGCGCGAATCAACTCGAAAGTGCTCCAACCAGACTTGCCAGGCTTGAAGAACAGGGGCTGGATTTCGCTGACCATGGCTCCCTTTTGGTCAGGTTTTCCTTTCTCCTTTACTGTGATAATGTCGTAATCTGTGCCTTCGGTCAGCTGACTACCAAAATAATCGCGGCCTTGCACATAGCGGGACCACTGGTTTACGCCGGAATCGGCGAGGCTTTCGCCATACGTTTGGGCGACATCGAATTTGCCGTCAGCGGAGTATTTGGCGAAACCCTTTTCTTCGGGCATGGATTGGATCTTTTCAGAGTGGAGGCAATTCTCGGTGTCATTGAGGTCGACATCGTAGTTGAGGCTCCCGATATTAGGGTTGAGCGACGCGACGTCGTCAGCGAGCTTCATGGCGATCCACTGATGGGCGGAAAGTGTGGCGAACAGCCAGGTCTCGTTGTTGTCGGCGATGATGATCTGGTCGTTGGTGCAGACGCCTTGATCATCGATCAGGCTGCCGAGGAGCTCGACGCCCTCGCGGGCCGTGGCGCTCTCGCCCAGGATGATGCTGCCGTAACTGTACTCGCCCAGACCCACTTCCTCATCGATGAGGTCTGCTGCAGCGGCCTCCTCGTTATAGGAGGTGCTTAGCGTGGCGGAGCAGGAGACGCCCTTCTCGTTGATGCCGGCCTCGGAGTAGGCGTCGGTGCGACCCATCCAGTTGGAGGGGTGGTCGCGTACATAGCTGTAGCGATAGGTAGGCTTGTTCGAAGTGTATTCAAAAGCAGATTCAATCGAGCTGTACTTAAAGCCAGGTTCGTGGGCAGGTTCGATGCCGTAGTGCTTAAGATAGCGCTTGCCAAAGTCCTCGGCGCGGCCGTAGTACGTGTTGCCGTCCGCCGTGAGCTTGCCGCCCATGTAGATCTGCGTGCAGGCGAGCGCAGACGTCGGCATGGACATGATGGTTGCAGCTCCAAAGGCGAGGCCTATGCCAAGCTTTTTGAGCGCGTTGACGGGGTGAGTTTTCCTCATTTTCCCTCCCAGCGTGCGAAAGCTCTCCGTTGCCAGAGAGCTTCAGCCAATAAAGACACCCCATTAGCGTAACGAACTGGAAACAATATTCATCTATGAAAGAAACTTACTCGATAAGCGTAATGAAATATGCGATGAGTGGTTAATTATACTCGGTTTGTAGCTTTACTTTAATAAAGACGTCCTGCAATTACATTACCTGAATAAAGCGCCTTGCACGGGGCGCAAAGAAAATCCCCCGCTGTTTGGCAAATGCATAAACAGCAGGGGAGACGATAATTGGATGAATATCATACCAATGTGGAATTACTTCTTCCGGCGGTGGATCACGTTGATCGCATAGCCGACGAGCATGGCCAAAACGATGATGATAAAGCCGAGCAGGGGATTGTCGTTCATAGGGTCCTCCTATTTTCCGAGCGGGGAGAATTCGTCGACGATGAGGTCGAGGCATTGCGGAAGCGCGCGGGCTCCAAAGACGCCCGAATTGCTGGAGATAATCTCGCCATCGAACTGCATGCCCAGCGACGGGGTGCAGGTGATCTTGGCTTCCTTGGTCTGGATGATCTTGAACTGCGGGCGGCCGAGTACCTTGCCGGCGGGGTCGAGTGCGGCGGTGATCACAGTCGGTAGAAGCTGCACAGTTTTTACGGGTTCGATGACCGCAATGTCGACCATGCCATCGTTCATACGGCAGTCGGGGAACAGGTTGATGTCGTTTTGGATGACCGAGGTGTTGCCGGCCATGCAGCAGATGCCGTCGAGCTCCTCGACAATGCCGTCATGCTCAATCGTAAAGTGCGCCACCGTGGGATTGGGCGTGGCGAGCGCGGAGAGGAAGTAAGCGATCTCGCCGATGTCGTTTTTGGTGGGGGCGGCCTTCATCATGATCTCGGCGTCGAAGCCCGAGCCGGCGATGATGATGAAGCCGTGGCGCTTCTCGTTGCCGTTCTCGTCGAGCCAAAAGAGCTCGCCCATGTCGACTTTGACCGTGCGACCGGCACGGCAGGCCTTGGCGAGCGCCGCCGCCTCGGGGGCATTGCCGATGTTGTTGAAGAACAGGCAGGCCGTACCGGAGGGGAAGACGAGCGTGGGGACACCGCATCCGCGCATCTGGTCGAGCACGTTGGAGACAGTGCCGTCGCCGCCCGAAACGACCACGCGGTCAAACTCGCGCACGTCTGCCACGGCGTCCTCGGGTTCCATGCCATCGCCGATAAAGCGCATCACGACCTCGTCGCCGCCCTGTGCAAGGGCGTGCGTGAATGCGAAGATTTCATCTGAGCTGGGGCCCGATGCCGGGTTGTGGATGATAAGGCAGCGCATACTTACGTTCCCGTTCTGTGACTAACCGAGTATAGTTGTAAGGCAATGCCGATATCCTACCCGTGTTTTTCGGGCCTAACCTTATTCGATGGGTTGATATGTACATTTCCACACATCAGGCTCTACTCGACTTTTGCCAGCGCGCCCGTGAGTTCGACGCGATTGCCGTCGATACCGAGTTTTTGCGCGAGCGCACGTTCCATCCGCGTCTATGTTTGGTTCAGATTGCCACCCCTGCTGAGAGCGTCGCGGTCGATCCCCTGGTAATCGACGACCTATCGCCGCTGGCCGAGCTTATGGCCGACGAGAGCGTGACCAAGGTCTTCCACGCGTGCTCGCAGGATATGGAGGTCATGCTCCATACCGTGGGCGTGCTGCCACGACCGATTTTCGATACGCAGGTCGCCGCCGCCTTTTTGGGCGAGCGCCAGCAGATTTCGTATGGCGCGCTTGTTCAGACGTTCTGCGGCGTATCGCTGCCCAAGACCGAGTCACTGACCGACTGGTCGCGCCGCCCGCTGACCGATAAGCAGATTGAGTATGCGATCGATGACGTCAAGTACCTGATCGTCGCCTATACCGAGATGATGAGCCGCCTGCGCGAGCTGGGCCGTGTGGACTGGGTGCTCGACGAGCTGCGCCCGCTGGCTGACGAGTCGCACTATCGCGCCGATCGCCACGAGGCGTTCCGCAAGGTCAAGCGCATCAATTCGTGCAGCCGTCATCAGCTGGGTATCGCGCGCGAGCTCGCCGCCTGGCGCGAGGACCGCGCCGAGCGGCGCAACATCCCACGCAAGTGGGTCATGTCCGACGACACGCTGCTAGCGCTCGTTAAGCGCAATCCCGTGCGCGTTGAGGAGTTCCGTAGCATTCGCGGTACCGATCAATTGGGGGAGCGCGACGTGGACGGTGCGCTCATGGCCATCAAGCGCGGTGCGAGCTGTCCGCACGATCGCCTGCCGCTCTTGGTGCGCGGACATCGTCAGATTTCGCCGGAGCTGGAGAGCGTGACTGACCTTATGTATGCGCTTATCCGCCTGGTTGCCGAGCGCTCAGGCGTTGCGACCTCGGTCATTGCCTCGCGCGATGACCTGGCCGACTACATTGAGCATCCCGAGCAGAGCCGCCTGCGCGAAGGTTGGCGCTTTGAGCTTGTGGGCTCGCGCCTGGACGATCTGCTTTCCGGCAATATGGGGTTGACGGTGAAGGACGGCAAAATCGAGCTCCTGTAGGGAAGCCTAGCCGGTTGAGTGGGTAAAATGCCTCCAACGTGTAACTCGACTCGGAGGAATTCGCATGCCTTATTACTATGGATACGGCTTTGGCATCGACCCGCTGTACCTGCTGGTTGTTCTTGTCTGCACGGTGCTTGGCCTTGCCGCACAGAACTATATCAACTCGACGTACAAAACCTGGTCCAAGGTTCGCTCGGACGGCGATACGGGTGCCACAGTCGCTCGCCGCATGCTCGATGCCAACGGTTGTAGCGCCGTGGGTATCAAGGGTGTCGCTGGCGAGCTCACCGACCATTACAACCCGCAGGACAACAACCTGTATCTGTCGGATGCCAACCGTTCGGGCGGTTCGGTCGCAAGCGTTGCCGTCGCCTGCCACGAGGCGGGCCATGCCGCCCAGCGTCAAAGCGGCTATGCCATGATGAAAGTGCGTACCGCCCTCGTGCCGGTCGTCAACTTTACCCAGAACACCTGGACCATCGTGTTACTCTTGGGCCTGTTTATGAACATTGCCGGGCTCACGACCCTCGCGTTGATCTTCTTCTCGTTTAGTGTGCTGTTCCAACTCGTTACGTTGCCTGTCGAGATTGACGCCAGCCGACGTGCTGTGGCGTACATCGAGCAGTCGGGCATGAGCTCCAAGCAGGTCAACGGCGCCAAGAAGGTACTGACGGCAGCCGCGCTTACCTATGTGGCTGCAGCGCTCACTTCGATCATTCAGTTGCTCTACCTTATGGCTCGCTACAACAGAAACTCCAACCGATAACAAATGGGACAGGCAGGCGCCGCGGGGATTCGTGTCCTCGCGGCGCTGTACTATGTGTTGGACTTAATTTCGCACGGGGCCGGAGCCTCTGTGCTCGATAACGAAAGGAGGCTGCGTGGCAGGCTGGAACCTAACCGGTAATGCCGTTTCCGCCGAGTTCGACGGTTCGGACGAGCAAGAGCGCAAGGAGCTCAGCGTGAGCCAGGCGGTGGAGATCGCCGCCGGTGCGCTCGATGCCATTCCGCAGCTGAGCGTCTTGGGCGAGGTCACGGGTTTTCGTGGTCCTAACGCCCGAAGCGGCCACTGCTATTTCCAGATCAAGGACGATTCGGCCGCCGTTGACTGCATCATTTGGAAGGGTGCCTATCTCAAGCGCACGTTCGATCTGCGCGACGGTATGCAGGTGAGCTTTAAGGGCAGCTTCAATCTCTATAAGGCTACGGGCCGCATGAGCTTTGTCGCTCGCTCGTTTTCGCTGGCGGGGGAGGGTCTGCTGCGTCAACAAGTGGCGCAACTGGCCGAAAAGCTACGCCGTGAGGGTCTGATGGACGAAGCGCGCAAGCGCCGCATCCCGGTGTTCTGCTCCCGCGTGGCGGTCGTCACCTCGCTTTCGGGTGCCGTAATCGACGACGTCAAGCGCACATTGCGTCGTCGCAACCCGCTCGTCGAGCTCGTCTGCGTGGGTGCCAAGGTACAAGGCGAGGGTGCGCCGACAGAGCTCATTGAGGGCCTGCGCCGCGCCGCTTCCATTACGCCGGCGCCCGACTGTATTTTGTTGGTGCGCGGCGGCGGCTCCTTTGAGGACCTCATGACCTTTAATGACGAGGAGCTTGCCCGCGCGGTGGCGGCTTGTCCCGTGCCCGTGGTGACCGGCATTGGCCATGAGCCCGATACCTCGATTTGCGACATGGTGAGCGACCGTCGCGCCTCCACGCCTACGGCGGCGGCCGAATCGGTGGCGCCGGCTATGACGGAGTTGGCCGATGTGCTCGAGGCGCGCTATCAACGTCTGGGTGCTGCGATGGCATCGATGATTGGGTCGGCCCAGGTCGACCTGGAGATGCTCGATCAGCGCGGTCGCCGTGCCTGGGATACCTATACGGCTCGCTTGGGCGATGCGCTCGATGCGGCTGCGTGCCGCCCGTGCCTCAACGACCCAACGTTTATGGTTGAGCGTCGCGAGTCTGAGCTTGCCCTGACGGCCGATCGTTTGTCCGGCGCCATAACGCGTTCGGTTGGGGCATTCCGCTCCAACTTTGAGCGTCTGCCCGAGCGCTTGATCGCAAGCACCTCAGGACTCGATGGCAAGCGCCATGCGCTCACGCTCGCAAGCTCCCGCCTGGAGCATCAGGGGCGCACGATGCTCAACAAGCCAGCATCCGACCTGGGCCGTGCGGCAGCCTCGCTCGATGCCCTGTCGCCGCTCAAGGTGCTTGCCCGTGGTTATTCCATCGCGTACAGCGATGATGGGGTGGCCACGAGCGCCAAGACCTTTAAGCCCGGTGACGCCATTCGCGTGCGCATGGCAGACGGCAACGTGGCGGCAACGGTCGATACGGTCGAGTAGGCCGCGTTTCATAGCGATAAACCTTTAGGAAAGGAAACAGATATGGCAGAGAAGACCCCGGTCGAGCAGCTTACGTACAAGCAGGCTTCACAGGAGTTGGAGCTCATCATCCGCAGCTTGGAGTCGGGTGATATGGAGCTCGAGGAGTCGCTTGAGAGCTATACCCGCGGCGTCGAGCTCCTCAAGAGCCTGCGTACCCGCTTGTCCGATGCCGAGCAGAAGGTCTCGGTGCTCCTGAAGGACGTCGACGGCAACGACGTGCTCGCCGACGGCGAAGCCGCCAACACCGACGACAACCTTTCGTTCTAACCATCCCGACCAAATATAATTACCTTGGTCTGTGAGAAAGGAACCAACCATGTGTGATTGCATCTTCTGCAAAATTGCCAACCACGAGATCCCCTCGACCGTCGTCTACGAGGATGACCAGGTCATCGCGTTCGACGACCTCAATCCCCAGGCGCCGGTCCACACGCTCGTGATCCCCAAGAAGCACTACAGTGACATCGCCGATAACGTGCCCGCCGAGACCATGGGCGCCATGGCCCACGCCATCCAGGAGGTCGCCAAGGCCAAGGGTCTGGAGGACGGTTTCCGCGTCATCTCCAACAAGGGCGTCAACGCCGGTCAGACCGTCATGCACTTCCACATGCACGTCCTCGGCGGCAAGAACCTGGGCGAGAACCTCATCTGAGGACGCACGGCCCGTCGCCTTGGCTGCCTCTGGAGTAACCTATGCAGTTTTCTCAACTCGAATACCTTCAAGCGGTAGCGAACTACGGCGGCGTGCGTAAAGCGGCTCGCGCCGTTCACGTGAGCCCACAGGCTGTCTCGTCGGCAATTAAGAAACTGGAGTCTGAGTATCAGATCGTTTTGCTCAATCGATCGGCGGGGGAGGCTGTTTTGTCTCCGGCGGGCAGAGAATTTGCGCGTCGTGCACGCGTGATCCTGGCACAAGTCGACGATCTCAAAAAGTACACCCAATCGGGGAACGGTGGCGTTTCGCCCGACGGCCACTTTCGTCTTTACGTCCCCTGTCTTCACGGGCGGGGGCGTCTTTTTTCCGAAAACTGGTACGACTCGTTTGAAAGCTCGCACCCTCAGATTCACCTTGATGTGTGGCATCAGCCAACGGCTACATGCTTTGAATCACTTGTGCTTGGCATTTCGGATGCGGCCATCTCATTTGAGGAACCAAGGGACAGTGTCCTTTCTTCGAAATACTTGGGTGAAAAGGAGCTCAAGGTTCTTTCGTGCCCAGCGGGTCATCAATCTGTGGGTGCTATGACCGTTCGTGAGTTACTGGGCGGCAGGTTAGCTGTTCCCATTAATTTGTCGCCCTGTCTCAATGCGATCAATCAATGCCCCGAAGCTCAGCTGGTTAATTTCCGCTTCCGCGACGTCGAATACGGAAACAGAGCGCAGGCTGAGTTTCTTCAAGCCGGGGGATTGATATTGGGTTTTTCTGGCTCTTCTCTCGCATCAGATGGGTCGGAAGTGAGCGAGTACTCTATTGAAGGTTCGCATGACGTAGCCTTGCCCATCTACTTTTGCTATCGACAAAATGCCTGGACCGATCGACACCAGACGGTATTTCTTCACCTATTGCGTCATCTTGCTTCGTGAGGCCATTTGGCCTCGTGTCGTCAAGTGAATGTTGACGCCTTGTAACACATGACTGACGGCTTTGCCCTCATGCTTTTCCAAGATTCCGATTTAGATTGTTGACTCTTGGAGGGCGGAGCATGAAAAACCGTACGGTTTTGCTTTATATGACGTTTGTTTTTCTGTCGAACTTCAGCACCATTTTGTATTTTCTGACGGTTTACCTTGAATTCGTCGGATTCTCGATGGTGGCGATTTCTAGCATGATGATTGCATATCAAGTGAGCAAGTTCATCCTTGAAGTTCCCACTGGCTATATTGCTGATAGGTTTGGACGAAAGACAAGCGGTCTCGTTGGCGTCGTGGGAATGCTTGGATACTACGCCGCCCTGCTTTTCGTCCGTTCTCCTCTGCTTTTAATCGGCGCGTTTGCTCTCAAGGGTTTTGCCGTTGCATGTGTGAGCGGATCCATAGAAGCAATTTACATTGACAGTGTCTCTCAGGACCAGCTCGTAAGGCTTAATGTCGTTGAGCGATTTGTTTTCTATGCCTCTTATGCCATCTCCGCTTGTGCGGGCGGTTTCATTTCGTCTGTCGGTGCATATCTCATTGGTCTTTCGGCAGATATCATCGCAATGGTGTTGACGTTGGTTGTCGTTGTCTGCATTCCTGAGATGCGAAGAGGGGGCACTGCGGCGACACCTGAGCGTGGAATTAGCCCGAAGACGATCGGAGCCGCTATTGCGTACAATCGCATTCTTCGTTCGGCGTTCATCATGGACTGTTCTCAGGCGTTTGCTTTTGTCGCCCTAGAAGACTTTTTCTCACTGCTGCTTGCGGGTCGCGGAATGAATGCCGTCGCTTCGGGTGTGACCATTGCGGTCCAGCTCCTTGCCTCGGCCTCCATGGGGCTTATTGTGCCCAATGTGATTGCTCATGTCGACAAGGGCCGTTTTGCGCGTATTTGCGGCATTGTGCGCCTTTCCCTGACTGCCCTGTTTTTGATTCCCCTTACTCCGGCTAATTTGCTGCCCGTGTTCTATGTGCTGCAGACGGTTGCGTACTCGTTGTTTGCCCCAATCAAATACTCAGTTTTTCAAAATGCTGCCGATTCTTCGATGCGCTGTTCACTGATTTCGGTTCAAAGCCAGATGGTGGCGGTGGGTGCCGTTCTTTTCTATCTGCTCAACGCTGTGTTGAGTAGCGTTGCAGGCATTCGAGTCGTATTGCTTGTTGCGCTCGGGATTTCTTCCTTGGTGTATATCCCCGCGCTCTTTCGTCTTACAAGTCAAAGGCCGTGAGTATTTGGACATCGATAACTTATATATCAACGCAATAAACCCGAGCGCGAGGGCGTTTGGGTTTATTATTGAAGCGTATGTAACCTGGCGGCGCCACACCGCCTGTTAGTAGGGAGACACATGAACGTTCTGGTCGTCAACGCAGGATCTTCGACCCTTAAGTATCAGGTCATCGATACCAAGTCCCACAAGGTGTCCGCAAAGGGCTCCTGCGAGCGCGTCTGCTTTACCGGCGGTACCTTCACCCACGCTGCCAACGGTTCCAAGAAGGTGACCGAGAACATCGAGTTCCCCGACCACAAGGTCGCCATCGAGGTCGTCCTGAAGGACCTCGAGGCCAACGGCGTCAAGATCGAGGGTATTGGTCACCGTATCGTTCAGGGCGGCTGGTACTTTGGTGATTCCTCCCTCGTCGACGAGGACGTCCTCGCCAAGATCCGCGAGGTTGCCCCGCTGGCGCCGCTGCACAACAACCCCGAGGCCAACGTTATCGAGTACTGCCTGGAGCAGTATCCCGATCTGCCCAACGTTACGGTCTACGACACCGCTTTTCACTTCAACA
>CAUBGU010000011.1 GCA_958435545.1 uncultured Collinsella sp. | reverse complement strand
CGGTTCCACCGGGCCGCGCGGCAAGGAGATATATTGCCAGACCGGAGGGGCCCCGTGGGCGGGAATCTGGCACTCCATATTTTGTTCACAAATGAATCGATCCTTCAGTTGTTCCACTGAAGTCATGTCTGAAGCATCGGCTTCTGGTATTGGCGATGACCAGCTGGTTTATAGGTGTTGAGGCGTCGGCCATCTCTGCTGGGCTACTTTACTCTAAAGACATTAGGTTTTGGTTTCCTGTCGGTAAAAGGCTGGTTTTGGCCGCCAGGCGTCCTTATATATAGAGAAGATCTGGTTCGAACCCGCGTCGCGACAACAAAAAAGCGACCGGCATCCGCCAGTCGCTTTTCTATTCTATGGTGGGCCGTCAGGGGTTCGGGCCCGCTGCGCGGGCGACCGCTGCGGCGCTTTCGCGCCTTGCGCGCTGCGCTGGCAAACGCTCGCGCGTTTCCTCAGCTCCGCGCCCTTTCGGGTTCGAACCCATGAAGGGGCGACAAAAAAGACGGCCAACCGAAGTTGACCGCCTCAACAATCTTTGGGTGGGCCGTCAGGGGTTCGAACCCTGGACCTTGGGATTAAAAGTCCCCTGCTCTGCCAGCTGAGCTAACGGCCCGCGGGTGGCATTGTACCACGGTCTGGGACTATTCCCAACTCCATTGGCCGTTCTGGAAAATCACAACTTCGCGTCCATCGGGCGTAATGCCTACAATATCGATGTCGTCCGTGCCAATCATAAAGTCGACGTGCGTGCTCGAAACGTTGACGCCATGCTCAATGAGCTCCTCTTTGGACATATCATATCCACCCTCAATGCACTCGGGGAAGCCGACTCCCAGTGCAAGATGGCAGCTGGCATTCTCGTCATAGAGCGTGTCATAGAACAGGATGCCGCTTTCGCGAATCGGCGTGTTCTTGGAAATGAGCGCAACCTCTCCCAGATGAGCAGCGCCCTCGTCAGTATCGATGATACTTGCGAGTGTCGCCTTTCCCACACGGGCGTCGTAATCCACCACACGACCGTTCTCGAACTTGATCCAAAAATCGTCGACCTTGTTACCGTGATGGATAAGCGGCATTGCGGAATAGACGATTCCGTCAGCACGCATACGATCGGGCGAGGTGAAGACCTCCTCGGTGGGGATGTTGGGGAAGAAGGGGTGACCGTCGGGGGTCTCGCCCTTACCGCCGGCCCACTCATGCCCCTTCGTCATACCAATTACCAGGTCGGTTCCATTCGAAGCGGTATAGCGCAGGCAGTCGAAACGATTTTCGTTCAGAAAGCGCAGGTTCTTTTCAAACGCCGCATCGTGAAGCTCCCAGTCACTCTCCGGATCTTGGCCGTCAGCACGGGCGGTATGCAGAATCGCAATCCATAGTTTATAGATTGCAACCTCATCGGCGTCTCCCGGGAACACCTCGCGCGCCCAAGCCACGACCGGCGCTCCGGCAATGCACCACGGGTTGATGTTGTAATCCAGTCCGCGGCGGAAAATCTTGCACTGCGTGTTCCTCGCCTTGGAAGCGGCAGCGGGCTTGGCAGGATCGATGCCCTTGAGAGCGGCGGGGTCAGCACCCTCGATAAAGATAAAGCAGGCACCGTCCTGGGCCAGAGAATCCAGCTGTATGCGCTTCCACTCGGGCGTCTGCCCAAAATAGCTTTTCTCGACATGCTCGTACGCAAGCCTCGTCACGGCGTCGTCGGCCCAGATGACCGTCACGTGACCGGCACCGGCGTCATAAGCCTCCGCAACCACCACGCGCGCAAATGATGCGCACTCGACGGGAGACTGAACGACGACCTCCTGGCCGGGCTTAACGTTTACACCCTTGCGGACAACGAGACGCGCATAATTTTTAATCTTGGGCTCAAGGGTCTTCATGCCCTCAAGAGCTTCCTCGACCGTTAGGGCAGCTCGAATCATGTGCCACTCCATCTATCTATAGAACAGTAAAAAGGCGCGCCGCAAAAACGACGCGCCTTATATCTTAGCGATAAGTATGTATGCAAACGCTACTTCTTCTTGGAGTCCTTCTGGTCCTCCTCGGCAGCCGCGCGCTCAATAAGAGCGTTGAGCTTGTTCTCGGACATGCCCTCGGCCTGCGCGCGGTACATGTTGCGCAAGGGACGAATACGAGCGAAGTCGTAGATAAAGTCACCTAGGATGATGACATAGGACAAAACGATGCCGACCATCTGGACAGGGCTGGACACCATGCCAGCGGGAGCGAAGTACAGCGAGGCCCAAATTGCCACGACGAGCACCATGCCAATGGCGAGCACAATCCACCAGATGCGACGGCGCTTGGTGTAGTCCTCGTCCTGCTTGAGGAGGATATTCGACACCGTATAGATGCGGTCCTCCTTGGCGCGCTGCTTGGCCTTGCGGGCGCGCTTCTCCTCTTTAGAGAGGCCCTCGAGGTTCTCGCCCTTCTCGAGCTCTTTGCGGCGTGCCTTAGACGAAGCCGGCACGACGCGAACGGAGCTCGCTGCTTGGCGGGCGGGCTTAGCAGATGCGGCAGACTTGCGCGCAACCCCGGTAACTTCGTGGGATTGCGTGCGCTTGTTCGTGGCGCTACGGGTACTCACTTATGCGTTCTCCTTCATGCTTGTGAACTGGGAGCCGGTGATGATCTGGAAGGCCTCGCGATAGCGCTCGGACGTGCCATCGATGACCTCGGCGGGCAGGTGCGGGGTCTCCCCCGTCATATCCCAGTTGGCCTTGAGCCAATTGCGGACGAATTGCTTGTCGTAGCTAGGCTGGATCTTGCCCTCCTCGTAGCTGGCAGCAGGCCAGAAACGGCTGGAGTCGGGCGTGAGGCACTCGTCGATCAGCGTGACCTTGCCATCGATAACACCAAACTCAAACTTGGTGTCGGCAATGATGATGCCACGGGTCGCTGCATACTCGGCAGCAGCCTTGTAGATCTTGAGAGACAGATCGCGAATCTGCGTGGCGATGTCCTCGCCAACGATCTCGCAGCAACGCTCAAACGAGATATTCTCGTCGTGATCACCGATCTCGGCCTTCGTGGACGGCGTGAACAGCGGCTCGGGAAGCTTGGAGGCCTCGGTCAGACCCTCGGGCAGCTGGATGCCGCAGACGGTGCCGTTCTCGTCATAGGTCTTCTTGCCCGAACCGGTCAGATAACCGCGGACGATGCACTCGATAGGAATCGTCTGGGCCTTCTTGACCAGCATGGCGCGGCCTGCGAGGTAGTCACGATACTCGGCAAACTCCTCGGGGAAATCCGCCGGATCGATGGAGACGAGGTGGTTGGGGACGATATCGGCAAACTTGTCGAACCAGAATGCCGAGATGCGGTTGAGCACCTCTCCCTTAAACGGAATCTCGTCGGGGAGAATAAAGTCGAACGCAGAAATGCGATCGGTGGCGACCATCAGCAGGTTTTCGCCGGCATCGTAGATATCACGAACCTTGCCACGGGAATCCGGACGACGCTCCATCGTTGTCACGTGAGTCACTCCTTACCTAAATACGACAGAAATGCGGGTTCTTTCCCGCATGTTTTCGCAAACTCGGAGCGGCAGGGACGCGGCCCCTCCTTCACCGAATAGCGAAAAGCTAGTGCTCCATTGTAGTAGATGCCGCGTCTGCCGTGTGCTCGCGGGGCAGATGAATTGTAAAAGTCGTACCCTTTCCAAGCTCCGACTCCACGGATATGTAGCCATGGTGACGCTCGACAATCTGCTTGGTCACGGCGAGGCCGACGCCCAGGCCGCCAGCTTCGCGGGCGCGGCTGGCATCGGCGCGCCAAAACCGCCCGAAAATGCGCGACAGATCGTCCTTGGCAATACCGATGCCGGTATCAGAAACGGCAATGCTGACGTGCCTGCGGTCACTGAGCACCGACACCACGACCCAACCGCCCTCGGGGGTGTAGCGCATGGCGTTGCTCATGAGGTTGATAACACATTGCGTGATCATGTCGGGATCTGCCTCGACAACGTCATCGTGGCCCTGCGTCTCATCTGCAAAGCGCAAACGCAGGTCACGGTCGGCAAACAGGCGCTCCTGGCCATTCACAATCGATCGCACGAACGGAACCATGTCCACCGGTTCTAGATTGAGCGGAGCCGTGCTGTTTTCCATACGCGATAGGTCGAGCATCTGCTGCACCAGACGAGCCAGGCGACGCGTCTCGGAAGCAACGGTCTCCAAATGCTCATCGTCGGTGGGATACACGCCATCCTGCATGGCCTCGACCGTTGCGAGCATGGCCATAAGCGGCGTGCGAAGCTCGTGTGCAACGTCTGAGGTCAGGCGCTTCTCGTGTTTCATATCCTTCTCGAGCGAAGTGGCCATCTCATCGAAGGTCTCACCCAGCTGATCGATCTCGTCATCACCGCGCAGTCCCGTGCGAGCCGACAGGTCGCCGTCACGGATTTGCTTTGCGGTACTGGTGATGCGATGAATCGGCTTGGTGAGCATGCGCGACACGAGCGATCCGATAACGACCGAAATGCAGATTGCAACAACCGCGGCGAGGGCCATGGCGTTAAAGGTCTTCTCCCTAAACGCAGAGTCCGCCTTGGTGAGCAGAGCGTCGGAGCCGATGGCCCACAGCTTTACCTGTCCGACATGCTCGCCGGAAGACGTTACAATCTCGACGTTAGCAACGCTATCGGAGTCGGTTGGAGCAGACGAGACCGGGCTATGCGATGCCCTCTTGCCGCTCGTGTCGTCGGTCGTAGCCTGGTTTTCGCGTACATCGGCGGTGGCGCTTGCCGAGGGCCAGGAATCGTCATAAACGATCACGCCCTTTTTATTGACGACCTGCATGCCCAGATCGTCGGAAACCAAACTCGACGTTGCGACCGTGCGCAGTTCTCCCGCGGTCCAAGAGCCGTTTTCCTCATATGAGGTTGCCAACTTCTCGGCAGCGGAATTTGCGATTTCGACGATATTGGAGCGTGTGTAATCCGAAAAGACCGTGCCCCACACAACAGAGACAACGCCCACCAGCACCAATACCGTCATGAGCGATGTCAGAGCAAAAGCAAGTGCCATGCGCGAGGGATAGCTCATCGTTGGCCGTGAATCGGAACGAGGCGTGTTCCAACTAGCCTTGGAACCCGCCTCGCTCTCCTGCTTGTGCTTTTGTCCGATTTCAAAGCGCGCAGGTGTCATATGTGATTTCCCTATTTCTCGTCCGACTTATCGGTCTTGGCCGGAGCCTCGAAGCGATAGCCGACACCATGGACGGTGTAGAGCCACTTGGGCTTCTTGGGATCATCGCCCAGCTTGGCGCGAAGATTCTTCACGTGGCTATCGATAGTGCGCTCATAGCCCTCAAAGTCATACCCGAGCACTTTCTCGACCAGCTCCATGCGGTTATACACACGGCCGGGATGGCGGGCAAGCGTGGTGAGCAGCTTGAACTCGGAAGCCGTCAAATCGACTTCCTTGCCCTCGACCAAGATCTTGTGGCCCGAGATATCGATGACCAGATCGCCGAAGTCGAGTACCTCGACGGCGGGCTCGTCGGCCTGATGGGCACGGCGGAACAGAGCGCGAACGCGGGCGACGAGCTCGCGCGGCGAGAACGGCTTAATCAGATAGTCGTCGGCGCCGAGCTCAAGACCGATAATACGGTCCTCGATCTCGCCCTTAGCCGTCAGCATGATGATGGGGACATCCGAGGTATCGCGAATGGTGCGGCAAACGCGCTCGCCGGGAATCTTGGGGAGCATAAGGTCGAGCACGACCAGGTCGAACTGATGCTTCTCGAACTCCTCGATCGCGGACTGGCCGTCGCCGACGCCCACAACCCAGTAGCCTTCGCGCTCGAGATAGGCAGCGACGGCGTCACGGATTGCCTTCTCATCCTCGACCAGCAGAATCTTTTTTGCATCTGAAGCCATAACACGGCCCCCCTGTCTCAATTAGCTAAGAACAAGCCCATTTTAACGCACCTATGCCCGCCGAGCACCGCTACAGTGCGGCGGCTCGGCGGGCGGCACTCACAATTACAACGCGTTTATTCCCCCGTTGGCGCCCTTTTAACCCCTCGGCGCTAAAGAGAGAACAGGCGGGCGGTAACCGTCTCGGGAATTCCTTGGCTATTACGCACCGTGGCATAGGTTAAAAACGTATTCGATTTACCCGCCGTAGCTGGATAATCGCCATATTCGAGAGCGCGGTCGGGCGACAGCAGCGAACCATAGGTTTTGGCGGAGGTATCGATCAGAAAATGCGATGCCTGAACCTTAACCAGATATTTGCCTTTTCTGCCGGCAGCACACGCAAGCGGCTCGCGCGACAGGAATAGGAACGTCCCATTCTCGTTACCGATATAGGTGCCCATGTTGCCTAGGCTCCCCACGCCGCTATAGGTGGCCTCGATGGAGAACACAAACGTGTCGCCCATATATACGGCCTCGAAGGGAGACACCGATGAGGGAAGGACCAGCTGAGCCCTCTTGGTATTGTTGCCGTCCGTCAGGTCGATCGCCGTCATGCCGTAGTAGACGCCCTCGTCGTTGCGCACACGCGGGGAAATGGTCAAGATGCCGTCACTCACACGCGGGGCGGATGCAAAGCGGCCCGTTGACTTCCAAATGGCCTCGGCCTTTGCCTCGTCGAGCGAGCGGCGGTAGCAATACGAGTCGTGACTCGTCTTATTGCCGCCTGCAGCAGGCATCTTGTACCAAATGACGGACGATTCGAACGCCGTAAACAGCGGCGGGTCGTAGTCCTTGCCGCCTCGGTCGAGCTCGACCACATCGCCGACAAGCGACGCACCTGCCGTATTTTGCGCATAGAGTTTCCATGATGCATTCGCAAAGTTCATCTCGACCCAAGCAAATACGCCATCGCCGGCGCGGACATCGTAAAACGAATACCCCGCACCTTCCACGGGATCCTCGACGAGCGTCGTGAGCGAACCGTCGCCCAAGTTGAGCACACCGAGCGTGTTGGCATGCCGCGCCGATGCGGGTGCCATCATCGCGGCAGCGTAGTCGCCATCGCAGTAGTACAGCAGCGTACCCAGAGGCAATGTCCATGAAGCTGCAGGCTCGAGGTCGATTTCGACGGCCTCGTACTCATCCGTAATCGAGACGATTTTTGAGTCATCCTTGATAACCTGCGGCTCGCCAGCGGCATCATCGCTGGTGCCCGTTTTTTTCGAGCAACCGGCAAGCACCGTGGCGGCGCCCGCGGCGGCCCCACCGAGCACAAAGCCGCGACGCGATATTCCGTTCTTGATGTGATCGACGATACCCATTAGGCAATCTCGGCGCGTGCGGCCTCAATAGCGCGCGTAAGCTGATCGGCGCAAGAGGTCTTTTTCATACCGCAGGTATTACCCGCGAGAACCTCGATCACGCGGTCGGCGGGAGCGCCTTCGACCAGCCTGGAGATGGCCTTGAGGTTGCCATCGCAGCCGCCGGTAAACTCGACGCCCAGCACCTTGCTGCCGTCATCGGAAAGATTGAGGTGGATATTGCGAGAGCATACACCCTGAGGCTTGTAGTCAAAACTAATCATTGAGATCCCCTCTCAGAAAGAAATTTCAGACGTCTATTATCCCCGCCTGGACCGACTTATTATCGCAAGCACCGATTCAACATCCTACGATGCTTGGACTAGTGGGAGCAAGATTAGCAGTCCGCACCCTGTACGTGGACCATGCGCTTCTCCCGATACATATTGTGATCGGCGACGCGATATACATCGGCCAGCGTATTTCCAGCCGTCTCGACGGTCGCCACGCCAATCGATGCGCTGACCGTCAGGGCCTCATCGCTTACCGCGGCAAGACCGAGACGAAGATCCTGTTCCAGCCCGAGCGCAGACTCGTTGTCAGTATGGGGACAGACCAGCAAAAACTCGTCGCCGCCAACGCGCATCGGCAGGTAATCCGCACCAGCCACCCGTCGCAGCACGGACGCCGTCCGTCGCAGCAGTTCATCCCCCATCTCGTGACCATAGATGTCGTTGGTCCGCTTGAGATAATTGCAGTCCACCATAATCACGCTCACTGGCAAGCCCTCGTTTACCAGGCTATCTCCGCGCGATTCAAGATAGTTGCGGTTGCGAAGCCCCGTCAGTTTATCTTGGTATGACAGCTCCTCGGCATGCTTGACCATCGATATGTTGTGCGTCGCCACGACGACCGACTCCAACCGGCCTTGCTCATCGCGATGCTGGGGGACAACCTGTAGCGAGTACCAAGCACCTCGACAATCTCGCACCTCGGCAGCCAAGTACGGTACGCCCTCCATACGTTCACGAAGCGTACTTATATCTACGAGTCCCACAACCGCTTCGCGGCTTTCGGGGCTCACGATATCCCGGCAGACCGTGTCCATAAAGTCATATGCCTCGTTGTGCTCGGCAAATATCTTCGCTATCGCCGGCGACATATTGATTCCCTCGATCTCGAGGGTGTCGAGATGCAAAAGGAAGGTCGAATCGTAGATGGCGCTTATGGCATTGATAATGCCGAGCTGTTTATCTTTTTCGACCAAATTGCGGTGGTCAACGATATTCCGAGCCAACAGCACCACGACCCAAAACGCAAGGCACACCAAAACGCCGACGGCGACAAATGAAATCCTGTCAGACATGACCTCAGATTTGGGATATAGCGCAAACAGGCGGTAGTCCTTATATGCCGCACGCACGGCGTACCATTTGTCTCCTCGATATTCGATGGGCGTCAGGCCGTCGTCTTTCCACTCAACCCCTGGGCTGGTGAGGAGTCGGGCGAGCGACATGTCAGCATCGGCACTGTTGGATGAGACAATCTCCGCATCCTCCATAACAAGCACCGTGGGGCCCTGATGGAAGGTGCTGTTCGAAAGCACGTCGGCTATGGCATATGAATAGTCGTCCGCCGTATCGGGAACAAATGAGCGGTATGCCAGGGCAACGCCGTCGCCATACGGAACAGCACAGACGGCAAAAACAACACCACGGCGCTCGACGACAGTTGAGTAGGACACTTTGGAACCTTGATACATCGATGCGACCGACGAACATGCCAGCTCCTCTCGCCACAACATGAGCGGATCGCGACCATCGATGTCGTAGTGGGCGGCCATATGACCGTCGGCATCCATGACCATCAGCCCCGAAAGGTTCTCGGTATGAACAAATTGCTCGATAAGATCGTCGTTGACATCAACGCGATCAGAGGACAGGAACGTCGCAAACGATTCGACCGCGGCGAGCAAATCGTGCGTCGTCTCGATTTTTCTCCCCTGTTCGTTGCGGTCATATTTTTCGCAAGCGTTTTCCAAAAACACCATGGTTTCTTGACCAAACCCAAGCGTTTTTTCGAGGCAGCGATGGGTTCCAACCGCATACAACAGGCCTAATAAGACAGCGCTGACAATAACGCCGACAGCTATGACGGTCAGAATCTTTCGACGCAAGCGGTGCTTGTCATTTGTCATGATTCCGCTCCTTGCCCGCCCGTCGTCGCTCCTGCCTTGTAATTGTCCACAATGCGCTCTATCGTGCCGTCTCGATCCATGTCGAACAGCGCGGTATTGAGGTTTTTGACGCACTCTCCCTCATAGGCAACATCAAATGCAACGCCCAGGTCAACCGTCATAACGTTGTCGGCAAACACACGATAAACGCCGGGATACTGGGTGACGAGTCGATCAAGCGATTGAACGTCCGCCATCCAACAGTCGACATACCCTTTGGCGAGGGCGGCTTTGCAGAGTTCGGCAGAACCATACGATTTGATTTGCACGTCCGGCGAGATTTCCAGATCCCCTGCGAGCAATCGGCGTTCGCTCACCGAGCCCGCAATCACCGCGATGGTCTTGCTTCCATCGAGATGCGCCAAGGACTTGATGCCACTCGTTTTCTTGGCGGCAACCGAGACCGTCACGGTTAAATACGGCTCGGTCCAGTAATACTTATCCTCGCGATAACAGGGCGAATAGTCACACCACAGACAATCGATATCACCGTTTTTGAGCAGCCGGTCGCGATCGTTCCAGTCAATATCGACAAACTGTGGCTTAATCCCCGCACGCTTGCAGGCCTCGCGGGCGATGTCGATATCGATACCGGCGTAATCGCCCGTGGTATCGACATACACATAGGGGTCGTTATCCGTAACGCCGATTTTGAGTACCGGGAGATCTTTGTCGGCTTCATTCGAGGAGGAAGAACTGCTTCGAACGGTATACGTCAGGGCGGCCACACAGGCGGCAACAAGGAGCATGAGCGTAAACGAGACGATGGCGGCTCGCTTGGTGCGTCCGGGCACGCGCCTCCCTTCATCGAAACAGCAATCGGATTTCATTGTATACCCGGGGCTGATGCGGCAATAAAAAAGCGCCTCACCCAAAATGGGCAAGACGCCAAAGGTTGAAATGCATCCGCAAGCGGTCGAATTAGGTTAACCCTACTCGAAGTTCAGCTGCTCCAGGCGGTCGAAGACCGTATCGATGCGGGTGAGGAAGTCCCACGGATCAAAGATCTCATCGAGCTTCTCCTGGCTGACGGTGCAGCGCGGATCGGCCTCGAGACGCTCCTTGAAGGTGGGGCCAGAAACACAATCCTGCACCTCATGCCAGGTGGCCATGGCGTTTTCCTGCACGATAGCGTAGGCGTCCTCGCGGGTGATGCCCGTATCGACGAGGGCCAGCAAGACCTTGGAGGAGAAGATGAGGCCACGGGTCTTGTTGAGATTGGCCATCATGCGGGCCGGATACAGCTGCAGGCCGTCGATGACACGGATGAGGCACTGGAACATGTGGTCGAGTGCGATGAAGCTATCGGCCTGAGCGACGCGCTCGGCGGAGGAGTGCGAAATATCGCGCTCGTGCCACAGGGCGACGTTGTCGAAGGCGACCTGGGCGTTGGACTTCACGACGCGCGACAGGCCGCAGACCTTCTCCATGGTGATCGGGTTGCGCTTGTGCGGCATGGCGGAGCTGCCCTTTTGACCCTTGCGGAACGGCTCCTCGGCCTCGAGCGTATCGGTCTTCTGCAGGTTGCGGACCTCGGTCGCGATGCGCTCGCAGGTGGCCGCTGTAGTGGCAAGCACGCCGGCAAGGTAGGCGTGGTGATCGCGGCTGATGACCTGCGTGGACAGCGGGTCGTGAACCAGGCCCAGGTGCTCACAGACATACTCCTCGACAAACGGCTCGATGGAGCTGTACGTGCCGACAGCACCCGAGATGGCACCGAAGGCAACATTCTTACGGGCATCCTCAAGACGGTCCAGATCGCGCTTGAGCTCCCAGGCCCAAGAGCCAAACTTCATGCCGAAGGTCATCGGCTCGGCGTGGATGCCATGAGTACGGCCGGCACAGAGCGTGTTGCGCTCCTCGAAGGCACGACGCTTGCAGATCTCGCCGAGCTTCTTGACGTCCTCGATAATCAGGTCACAGGCCTGGGTGAGCTGGTAGCACAGAGCCGTATCGCCCAGGTCGGAGCTGGTCATGCCGTAGTGAACCCAGCGGCTGGGCTTGGGGTCACCCTCGGGAACATCGGCGTCGATGTACTCCTTCATGTTGGTCAGGAAGGCGATGACATCGTGGCGCGTGACCTCCTCGATCTCGTCAACCTTCGCCTTCTCAAAGTTGGCATGGTCGCGAATCCACTGGGCCTCTTCTTTGGAAATACCGATCTTGCCGAGCTCCGCCTGAGCCTCGCAGGCCAGGACCTCAATCTCCTGCCAAATGGCGTACTTGTTCTCGAGGGAGAAGATGTGTCCCATCTCCGGGCGGGTATAGCGATCGATCATAGCGGCTCCTTTTTGGTTATTGGCACGTTGGTCGTAACTCAACCATTGTACCGTGCGCAGGTGCAAGAATGGGCAGTAGGCATTAACCTAACATTTTGCCGCAAGAGCGGTCATGGGGACGTCTGCGCATTTGCTTCGCAAATCCGCACCAGCCGCGGTCGCCGGACCCGGTCCGCGCGCATGCACGGGCAAAGCGGGTTGGACCCGACGTTCCCAAGGTCCCCCGTGCCCGGTGGAGCGGGCAACGGGACGTCCGCGTATTTGCTTCGCAAATCCGCACCGGCTTCAGGCACCTGTCGGCGCCTTCGCCTGCTCGCTACAAACGCTTCGCGTTTGCTTTACGCTCGCACCCTGGCGGGTTCGAGTCCCGGCACTTTATTAAAAAAGCACGGCACCGTGATGGTGCCGTGCTCATGCTTTTAACTGGAGCGGGCAACGGGACTCGAACCCGCGAGTGTCAGCTTGGGAAGCTGATGCCTTACCACTTGGCGATGCCCGCATATGTGGGGGATAGTATAACGCGGTTGTCTTGTTCTATACAAGGGTGACGATGCTTGTTTTAGCTGTGGAGAATCGTCCTAAAAATAGACCAATTGTGGAGACAGGGACCTGTACGTTCTTCTATTTACCGTTGTCTACCTGCAGATTTATTCCATTGTCTTTCGCAGGCGCCATTTGTCAGATATCGGGCAAGCGTTTGGTCAGGTTCCGGTACTTACCCGCATGAACCTTGGGGGTAGCCTCATCCTACGCGCCGCGGCCTCCCCATGCGGCGCACGAGGGATAAGGAGCAGCCATGTCCAACACACCCACGCACTCTGTCCACAGCGCAATCACAGCAGGATCGCTGCTCCTAGTCCTCTTTTTACTTTTAGGCTGCATGACACCGGATGCCGCGCTCGCCGTCGACGGTTACGAATCGCTCGGATTCCGCACTATCAGCAATGAATGCGGTCCTTTTGGAGTTGGCAAATACGAGGCACAGGATTCTTCGATTGCCTATTGCATGAACCAGGAGCGCTTTGGCCCCAGCACGCCGGGCGGCCCCTGGCTCACCTACAATCAGGGCTGGGTATGGCTTGAAGACGAATTCGCGGCCATCATCTGCCATGGCTACCCCACTGCCACATCCTTTGGCGGGCATAACCTATCCCCCGATCGAGCACGTGCCGCAACCCAACTTGCCGTCTGGATGCTCAACGGCACCACCCATACCGACGGATCATTCTCATATACAACCGCTCAGGGCGTCACGAAGAGCGGAAACTTTTCCGGCGACAATGAGGTCGTTGCCGCAGCGCGCTGGCTCCACGACAGCGCCAAGTCGGGAGGCATTAAAGCCGCACCGCATCGCGCGCGGCGCTATTTGGGAACTGTGTCGGGCGGCAGCAAGCGTCAAGACATGCTCTACGTGCTCCCGGCCGTCTCCGTATCCTTCCAAAAACAGTCAGCCAACGCCGCCATCACCAGCGAAAACGATACCTACAGGCTCGACGGAGCGAGGTTCGACATCTATGAGAGCGCCAGCGACAAGCGTGTCGGCAGCATCCAGATGGACAGCAGCGGTCGCGCACAGGCGACACTTTTGCCCAACACAGCATATTATCTGGTCGAAACCAAAGCTCCAGCGGGTTATATCCCCAGGAGTGACCGCATCGCCTTTTCCACCGGCAATGACGGCGGGAATGTCGTCATCGATGAGCAGCCCGGTACCATTACCCTGCGCATCGCAAAGGCCGATGCCGCGACAGGGGCAGGTCCTCAAGTCGGTGCGTCGCTTGCCGGCGCTGAGTTCACCTGCGTCTCACAGTCTACCCCGGGCTGGACGCGCACCCTCACGACGGATGAGGACGGCCGGGCAACACTTACCGACATCCCCCTGGGCACCTTTACCATCTATGAGTCGAGAGCTCCCGAGGGCTATATGCCCTCCGATGAAACCTGGAGCTATACCATCGGCGCCGACCAGCTCGGAGACGTGGACGTCGTTGAGCTCGAGCGTCGCATCCCCAACATCCCCATCGCTTTTGACCTCGAGATTTCAAAGTTCAAGGACTGCGGTAATAGCGATGGGTCTGGTATAGAGCAGCCGGCGGAAGGCGTGGTCTTTGAAGTGGTAAGCAACACTTCGCAGCAGGTTGTTGGAACGCTGACCACCAATATCTACGGCTTCGCATCAACCAAAGACCAGGCTGGAGCATGGTTTGGCGCAGGAGAGCGCCCCGATGGCGTCAGCGGAACCATACCGTATGACCGTGCCGGCTACACCATTCGCGAGGTTGTCGACACTGTGCCCGACGGCTTTAAGCAGGCAGGGGAATGGACTGTCACGGCAGAGCAGATCACGGACGGCGCAGAACTTCAGTACATCGTAGACAACCACGCCCTGTCGACACATCTTCAAATCGTGAAGCGCGATGCTCAGACCGGCAACGTCGTACCACGCGCCGGGTTCACCTTTCAGCTGCTCAATGGCGACCATGAGCCCATCTCGCAAACATCATGGCATCCCGCCCATACCGTTATGAATACCTTTACGACCGATGGAACCGGCACCGTCACCCTGCCCGAATCGCTTAACCCGGGCACGTATTACATACGAGAGACTTCCGCCAAGGAACCGTATCTTGTTGGAGAAGATCTGGAGATAACGATTCCCGCCGACATGAACTTAACGCCCGTCGCGGTCGCCTCGTTTTACGACGACGCGGCAACAGGAAGCATCGAGATCGTTAAGAACGATGCCGTAGGCGGGCACGCCCTTGCCGGTGCTGTTTTTGATATCCGCGCCGTGGGCGATATCGTGCGCCCCGACGGCAGTATTGTTGCCCTGGACGGCGAAACCGTCACCACCATCACGACCGACGAGCGGGGATTTGCGTGCGCGAATCATCTTTCACTGGGGTGCGGAACCGCCAACTATGAGGTTATTGAGGTACAGGCACCCGAAGGATACCTGCTCGACCAAAGTGCTCACGCCGTCGAGCTGTCATATGCCGACCAGAAAACACTCGTGATCAATGCGCACCTCGACGTTTCTAACGACTACACCAAAATCGACATCTCCAAATTCGATCTGACCGGCAAACAAGAATTGGAAGGCGCCAGGCTCTCCCTCCACGGTGCCGACGGAACCGAAATTGACGCCTGGACCTCCCCTGACAAGCCGCATCGCATCGAGCATCTTTCACCCGGCACCTACACCCTGCGCGAAGTGATGTCCCCGCGCACCTACGACCTTGCTCAAGACATGACGTTTGAAATTAAAGCTACCGGAGAAGTGCAGACGGTGACCATGAAGGACACACCCATCGAGATCGAGGGTAGAGTCGACAAACGGCAAGAGATTGCCCGCCCTATCGGTAAGGGTCTCGTCGCCAACGGCGATGGCAAAAACCGGGCCGTGGCACAATCCGATACAAACGGTTCCTTCTCCTATACGCTCGATGCTAAAAATGAGTCGAATACCTGGGTTGATGAATTCACCATCACCGACGATCTCGAATGCGCCAAGGACGGCACTGCCAGACTCATCGCCATCGAAACCCCTGTCGCGGCCGGGGACTTCGACGGTCTTTGCACCGTGTGGTATCGAACGTCTCCAGTGGGAGGTATCGATACGGGCGAACAAGCCAATGCAACGCTCAGCGACGGGCATGACAACCCCTGGCTCGAAACCGACGAGGTCAAAAAGCTCTTAGGCGACGATGTGCGTCTCGTCGATTACGACGGGTGGCACCTATGGAAAGCAGATATCTCGACGGCAGAGTCTATCACACTCGATACGAAAGAGATTGATCTTACAGACGACGCCGTCATCACGGGCATCCGTTTTGAATACGGTGCGGTAGCCGCCGACTTTACAACCAGAAGTGAGGCGGGCTCTTGGACCCGAGATGACCTTAAAGACGAACATGACGATCTTGACGATGCCAAGGCGGCCCTTAGCTCGGATGCCCGAGGCGCAGTCGTGCATATGCAGTCAACATCGTCCTATACGCCCCAAACCGCACTTGCCAACAGCGCACGCGTCGATCTTTGCCGCAACGGCGGTGGCGATAAACTCGAGGCGCATGATGAGGACCGCGTCATCCAACGATGCGCCCTGCCTCAGAACCTGCCGGCAACGGGATCTGTTGCCGCCGCCGCATGCATCACCGCACTCCTGACCTCGGGCACTGCAGCCATATGGTTCGCTCGCCTTAGGTCAGCCACAAAGAAGCGCTAGCAAAATGAAAAGGCGGGCGAGCCTGTCTCCCGGCTCGCCCGCCTTGGGCATAAACGATGAATCGGCTATTCAGCAGATGACGAACCGCCATCGATGGCTGCCTGATCGGACTCGGAAATACCGTCGGCACCCAAGCTTTGCTCTTGCTCTACCTCTTCGCTCATTGTCGTCTCGGGTGTCGAACCCTTAACGCCGACGACATATGCGGCCCCAAAACCCAATGCGATTGCGATCAAGGTCAAAATCAGATAGATGGGCCAATGGCGCTTGATGTACGAAAACACGCTGACTCCTTAGCGGGTCTGTCTACGAACGACGAATGACCTCGGTCACAACCTCGGACACCGTAGCGATATTTGTCGGATTAACGTTGTACGGCAGATCGTCCTCGGTGTAAGCACACGCCAAACGTGGGCCATCAACGCCGGCAATCGTAAGGGCGCGACGGCTCGCCTCGAGCGCAGCATAAGCATCGGTCTTGGCATAGGGCATCTCAAATGCACCGCAATCAACATGAAACGACTTGCACACTTTATTGACCAGGTTCATGATGCGTCGGTCACCCTTGAGCAACTGCTGCTCACCCTCGACCGTTACCACCGAAAGCCTGCCGGCACCGATAGACTCGAGGTTGATGAAGAACACACCGCGGAGCTTGTCACGATGCGAGGCCAAAAACGCCCTCATGCCGGCGCCGTCGCAGTCGGACGCGCCCGTTGCGACGAACCAGATATCGTGGCCGAGCAGCTCATCGTCACCCATGGAGGCAACGGCCGAGAGCATATCCTCGGCAGAAGCACCATCGGAGGAGGTGGCGCCGCCCTTCCAACCGTCATCGTCATCCTCGAAGTTATCCCACGAGCCGATACCGCGACCAGACTTCTTGGCGTCGTAATCATCCTCGACGCCAAGCCAATCGCTCATGCTGTCCTGCTCGTTTTTCTTTTTTCGACCGAACAAGCCACCCAGGCCACGTTTCTGCGGCTTGGCGCCCGTCGAAGCAGGAGCCGAGATGGTCTCGAGCGGCTGTGCGCCCGAGGAGATGGGCATGGGGGCCGCGACCGGTGCCGATGTGGGCTCGGGGCCCTGCGCCGTCGCAAAGGGGTCATTTGTCTGTGCCGAAGGATCGGGAAGATCGAACAGCGACGTGCGGGATGCGACGTTGGCCTGTTGCATCGAAGGCAGCGACGGATCGGGGACCGAGGCCAGCGGCGACGAAGAGGGCGCAGGCGCGGAGGCCGGATCGGGGATATTCATTTGCTGGCGCGGAGGCACCTGAGACGAAATCTGCGCCATGAGGAAGTCAACTGTCTCGTCCTGCGTGGGAGCGACGTTGGCCACCGTGGCACCGGGGTCGCTCGGCGCGGGTATGGTAAAGATCTGCGTAGAATAAGGTCTGGACTCATCCGTCTTGGGAGCCCCGTCAACCGCAGGGGACTCCTGCTCCATAGCAGGAGCCTCGACTTGCTCGGGCGCGCTGGCCTCAACGGAATCGGCCTCGTCGACAACCGAATCATCGGCGGCGTCCTGGGCATCATCGGGGATGGGAAGGGGCTCGGCAATTGCGGTGCCCTGCTTCTCAAACGTCATCGTGGCATCAAATGACATGGTGCCATCGACCGGCTGTTGCGCCTCAAAGGACGTCGTAGCCTCGGCAACGTCGGCGGATGTCGGCTGTGGAGCCTCGAAGGACGTCGTGGCGTCGGCGACATCGACAGGCTCCGGCTGCTCGGCCTCGCTCTGCTCGAACTCCTGTGCCGCACGCTCGCGCTCGACCTCGGCGGCCTGCTGCTGGGCGATGGCCTCCCGCTCGGCGGCCTCGCGGGCAGCGGCGCGCTTTTCCTCAAAGTCGTCGACGAACTTCTTGCCCTTCGCGAGGGCGCCCTTAAAGAAGCTAGAAGCGCTGGCACCAATCGAGGAGAACGCGGAAGCGATATCGGCATGGGGCGTTGTCGAGGGAAGCTCGGCCGAGAAATCGGTGTCGCTCTCATAGGACACGCGCTGCGGATACTCGTCGTAGTCTTCGTCGGCGATCTCGTCTTCAACCTGTGCCGGAGCGGCAGGCGCCAGGATATCCAGACCGGCTGCAGAATCGAGCGCGGGCTTTGCGTCAGACTCCGCGGCAGCAACAGAGGCAGTGACCGGCTCGGCGGGAGCAACAGCTGTATTGGCCGCGGGCGCAGGCTCCTGTGCAACGGGAGCAGGCTCCGGCTCAAACGTCGGTTCCTCGCCCTCTTCGTAATCGAGCGTGCAGGACTCTGGAAGCATGCCCAGGGCACGGATGGCATCCGAGCCAAATCGGATGTTGCCGGCGGCATTGCGATAAAGCTTGGGCTTGGGCTCGGGCTCCTCAGCCGCGGCAGGCTCGCCTGCCGACTCGGCAGTGGACTCGTCCGCAACGGGCTCCTCGTCCGGAATATCTTGGACCTGGGGCTCGGGTGCGATGACGCCAATCAGGGTCTCGTCGGCAGAAGCACCTTCGAATCCATCGATTTGCTCATCAGAAGCCTCGCCCTGCTCACCCTCGGGAGCGACCGGCTGGCCATACTCATCCTCGGTATAGGCAGGCTCTTCGTACTCGATGGTGTTGCCGTAGTCGTTTTGCTGCTGGGCCGCGGCATACTCGGCCGCCGCACGCGCCATCTCCTCGGCGCGACGCTTCTGCTCGCCAAAATACGTGTCAAACGGAATATCGTCAGGGAACTCGTTCTCACCCTGATAGGGGGCGACGTTATCCATGACACCCAACATGGCGGCAACAGACGACTTGTTGCAAACCGAGCCGGACGTGTAGGGAAGAACAAAACGATTGGAAATAATATTGGCGGCATTGGCAAGAGCCACGAGAGAGGCAAGGATCGCGACAATCCACAGCAGGACCTTCAACGCGCCGGGAAGCGGCAAGATGCGCAGGATGGCAATAGCCGCGGGAGCAATCGTGGCAATCGGGAGCAATTTGGCGATCAGCGCTCGGTACGGCGCATAGGGCTCGCAAGCGAGCAGTTCGGCGCGCGGGGAGTCATAGTGCGCGACAACGACAACCGGGCGATTGCGCGGAGAGGCAAGCGGGCCCGACGCCTTGTGGTAGGCGATGACATTTTGGCTCACACCGGTCTTTCCCAGGCGCGAAACCACGAGACGCCCCGTGCGTTCGAGCACGTAGAGCACGGCGCCGACAATGGCCAGCAAGGTGCCGACCAAGCCGATACCGCCACCGATGCCCATCAGCAGGGCGCCGGCAAACGCCAGAATACCGGTAACGGCAAACGCCAATCTGCTGGGCGCGGGAGCATTAAATTCCTGCACCTCGGGGTCAAAGCCGTGGTTGCGGAAAATCTGAGCGATATCCTCGGCAGCCAGGCGCTCTTCTTCACTGCACGCCGGCGTAATGCCGGTGTTCTGCAGCAGGTGGTTAATATAGTTCTGGGTGTTCGCCATGTGCGCTCCACATCCATAATCCGACAAATAGGCCCAATGCATGCACATTAGAACCGTATATAGTCGAAAGTATACCCCGAGCGAGCGCAAACGACCGAATTCGGGCCATCTTAACGCCGCGAGCGGACAAGGATATAGCCTAATCTCCATATCGGACTAAAATCATGGCATCAAACACCTTCCCATGCGAGGATTCTATGACGGCAAGCGATACAACCGTAACGAATAAAAATGGGGCGCCGGAACCCGGTTTCGACAAGACCGCCCAGCGCATCCTCAATCTGTTCTTTGTCCTCAACAGCTCTCCCGAGCCATTGACCACAGAGCAAATTGTCCTGGATTCCGATCTTGGCTATGGGTCGGGCAATATCGACTCGGACAAGCGCAAGTTTCGCCGCGATCGCGAAAAACTCCTCGAACGCGGAATCACGATCAAGGAAGTTCGCGCAGCAGGCGCCCAAGAAACCGAAGAAAGCGCGTGGACCATCGATCGCGAGCACACGTTTGCGGCCGGTGGCCTCATCACCGCAGACGACGCGGACATCTTGCTCGACGCTATCGACCAGACCCTTGCGACCGGTTCGGCCGCGTTTGCCACGCCGCTTGCAGACATACGCTCCAAGATCGCCTACCTCACCGGCGCATCGACCGCAGAAGAGCCTCCCGCCCGTCGCTTACCCGCCGTCGATGCGGTGTGGAGCGCTTTCGCCGAACGCTGCGCACTGCGCTTTTTGTATCAAAACGGGCACGGGGAGCAAAAAGAGCGCACCGTCTGCGTATACGGCATGTTTGAGCACGAGGGTGTGGCGTATTTTTGCGGACTCGACAACGCCACCGATGAAATCAGGACGTTTCGCTGCGACCGTATCGTTCGCGCATGGCGCCCCTCGAAGGCCTACTCCATCCCCGCCGACTTTAACCTGAACGATCGCCTGTTCTTCGAGTTTGATTTTGCCGATTGCAAGCCCGTTATGGCGACCTTTTCGTTTGCCCCGCAAGCCCAGGCCGACATGGTCAGCGGCCTAACGCGCGGTCGCGGGGAGCTCACGCACACCGAAGAGGGTTGGACCTGGACCGTCGGCGTGCGCGACCTTAATGCCGCTGCCTCGTTTTGTATGGAGCACGCCATGGACGGCATGAGACCCGTTGCCCCCGATGCACTTAAACTGGCGTGGAACCACCTCATCGAAAGGACGGTGCACGAGCATGCCCGCGCGTAAACTCACCAGCGAGCAAAGGCTCTCGCGTGCGATTGACATCATGGAGGCCCTCTACGCTGCCGGTGAGACCGGTATGACACGAGGGGATATCTGCAGCCGTTTTGATATCACGGGTGCGGCGCTCGACGAAATTATCGATATCGTCTCGACCCTCGCTGACCGTGAGTCGGGCGCACGCATCATCTGCGAACGCCACGGCGAGTGCATCATCCTGACAGGCGATGCGGGGCGTGTGCTGCCCTTGCGCCTAAGTGCCGCCGAAGGTGCCGTGCTCAACCACGAACTCGAATCGATGGGAATCGACTCTCGGGCAGCAGAGCGTATCCGACACGCCCTCCTACCCGAGAAACTCGGCTACAACCAGCGCGTCGTCGATACCGTTGCCCGAGGATCGCACTGGCAACAGCTGAACTGCGCGATTCAAGACGGCGTTCGATGCCGCATCATCTACCGTTCGATGGACGACACACGGCCGCGTGAGCGTCTCATCGACCCCCTGCGCATCGCGACGCATGGCGACCAAACATATCTGATTGCCTGGGATGTCGAAGTTGATGCGCAGCGCTCCTACCGCATGGACAAAATCGAAGGCCTTGCCCTTACCGACGATTCTGTGGAGCGCCACACATCCGCGTCCTTGTCCCTCCACGAATCCCTTTCCCAAGCGGAGCAGAGCGCAAAACTCCTCATGCCGCTCGACATGGCAGAGCGCCTAGACTGGGCCGGCATCATGTCGATTGAGCCAAACGGGGCAGACATGGCGACGGTGACCGTGCGTTATGGGTCAGAGCACTGGCTGTTCTGCCAGGTAATCGCAGCGGGCGGAGCCATCCGCATACTGGATGACCCCGCCTCGGCAAAGCGTCTATGCGATATGGCGAAGAGCCTGACCTGCCCGCTTTAACGGCGTCGCTCGTGGCGTGCACGCCACAGCTGCAAATAATGACCGATCTGCGCCGACTCGATACGCTGGTAGGAAGTCGTGGGCAGCGACGTCAAGAACTTCTTGCCGTAGCCCTTTGTCACCAAGCGCGGATCTGCCAAGATGAGCACGCCGCAATCAGTCGACGAGCGGATGAGACGGCCGGCGGCCTGCTTGACTTCGAGCACCGCCTCGGGCAGCGAGTAGCGCGCCCAAGCGCGGTCCTCGCGCAGGTTGCGCTCACACGAAAGAGGATCCGTGGGGCTCGAGAACGGCAGCTTGGGGATAATGACGCAACGCAGTGTCTCGCCGCTGGCGTCAAAGCCCTCCCAAAAGGCCTTGAGCGCAAAGAGCGATGAAGTCGGCTCGTTGATAAACCGATCGCGCAGACGACGTGGGGACGAGTTACGCTGTTGGCAATTGAGTTCCAGACCCGCTCGCGCCAATTTGGGCTCGACACGGGCATACAGATCCTCCATATCGCGCCTGTTAGTGAAGAGCGTGAGCACCGATCCACCCATGGCGAGATGGGCATCGACCAGCACGCACTCGAGCGCCGACAGATAGCGCTCACGATCGCGCGGATCGGGAATGTCCCCCGCCACGACCACGGCCATATTCGAGTCAAAGTCATAGCTCGAATCCAGGTGCAGCGATGAGGATGTCGACGCACCGATGCGATCAAGGCCGACGGCATGGTTGAAATGCTCAAAGCTCTTGGACACCGTCATGGTCGCCGAAGCGAAGATGGCCGTGTGCACCTCGGGCAACCACTCGTTCGCCAGGGCCTCGCCGATATCGATGCACTCGGCGGTCATAGACTCCCCGCCCGCACGCAGCCGACGGTTAACCTGCAGCGAGTACACGTAGTGCTCATCCGTGCCTTCAATGATGAGCTTGAGATTCTCGACCAACTCGTGCAGACGGCGCGAAATGTCGCCCAGGTCGACGACGACCTCGGGCTTATCGGCGGCGACGGCCTGCACCAGCGCGTCTACGCTTTTATCCGCCTGGCCCAGCGCATCAATTGCGGTATGGGCCGACTGCAAAAAATCGTGCCAGTCATCCGACACGCGCAGCTCGGGGCCAATCCACAGATTCGCGTTGTCATAGCCCCCGCGGGCACGGCGGCCAAGCTCGCGCACGCCATCGAACACATCGGCAATCGCCATGCTCGCGCGGGCAGCCGTCGACGTCGCCTTGGCAGTAAGACCCAGGTAGAGCGTAGAGCCCTCCGAGGTTGCCAAATCGCGGGAAACCTGGCTCAGCGCACCGGTGCTCGAGCCACCCAGGCGCTCAAACAGAACGCGCGATTCATCCGCCGACACCACGCGCGCCCATTGACGGCGCGCCTCGCGCTCGATGGAGTGGGCCTCATCGATCACCCAGTGGCGAATCGGAGGCAAGATTCTGCCCTCGGCCGCAACATTGCGGAACAACAGGGAATGGTTGGTGACCACCACATCGGCATGCGCCGCGCGGCGGCGGGCGCCGTGGACCAGGCATTTATCGGGGAAAAACGGGCATAAGCGACGGGCGCACTCGCGCGAGGCCGTCGTAAAGTCGGGACGGTTGACGCTGCGCCAACGAATGCCGAGCGAGTCGAGGTCGCCATCGGCCGACTGACACACGTACGCCATGATGACCGCGACCGCCGTAAGCGTGTCGGCAGGATCACGCTTAGTCGTAATTTCGACTTGGCTACGGCTCATGCGCTCAAGCTTGCGCAAGCATGGATAGTGGTCATAGCCCTTGAGGGCGCAAAACGATAAGCCTCCGTCCAGCTGATCGGCAAGTTTGGGCAGCTCATGATACATGAGCTGGTCGGCAAGATTATTCGATTTAGTCGCGATACCAACCGTGATGTTGTTGCGGCGTGCGGCCTCGGCAAAAGGCACCAGGTAAGCCATCGATTTGCCGACGCCCGTCCCCGCCTCAATCACGCGATGCGTTCCCGTAACGAGCGCGTCACGGACCTCGAGCGCCATCGCGATTTGCTCATCGCGCGGCTCGTACGTGGGATACATGCGATTGACTAGGCCACCGGGGGCATAATCCGCCTCGATCTCTTCACGGCTCGGCATCTTAAGGACCGGCAACTCGTCCGCATCAACGCGATCGTCTGCACGATCGGCCTTGAGCACGTCAGCACGAGCGGCGCTGAGCGAAAATATCGAACCCGGGTTCTGGCCGGCCAAAAAAGAAAAAATGGGGCGATAGGACCAAGGCACGTCCGCGTGCATGTCCGCCAAGCGCGCCATAAGGCCCGAAGGCAGGTCGGTAAGCGCAACCAACAGCACGCGCCACACACCGCACAGGGCATCAACGTCTGCGTTCGCGCGATGCGACACCGAATCGCACCCAAACAAGTCGGCCATAAAAGACAGCTTGTGCGAGGCCAAGCGCGGAAGTGCGATGCGCGACAGTGCCAGCGAATCGATCCAGATGTCGCTGACGTTGACACCGCCCTTGACCGACTCGATAAACGAACGGTCGAAGGTGGCGTTATGCGCAATCACCGGGCAGCCGCCGACAAAATCGGCGAGAGCGGCCACGGCATCGACGGCCGATGGGGCATCCACCACATCGGCGTTTGTAATGCTCGTGAGTTCGGTAATCTCGGCGGGAATCAGCTGCTTGGGGTGCACGAAGGTATCGAACCGGTCGACGATCTCGCGGCCCGAAAGACGGGCAGCCGAGATCTCAATCAGTTCATTGTCCTGCACCGAAAGACCCGTGGTTTCGGTATCGAGGACGATAACATCTTCCTCGATGAGACCAAACGATTGGGTTTTGGCACGCTCGGCAAGCGTGGCATAGGAATCGATGACAAACTGCGGCGTTCCCGACGAAACAGCGTCCTCGATTAGCATGCAACGCCCGCTCGACGAAGTCCCATACGAATCAGACTGTCACAGACCTGTGGGAACGTCATGTCATCGGTGTGGCGAATCTCATCCGGATACAGCGACGTATCGGTCATGCCGGGAATCGTGTTGGTCTCGAGGATGACGGGGCCATCCTCGCTCACGATAAAGTCGCTGCGCGAGATACCCAGGCAGCCGAGTGCCTTATGGGCAGCACAGGCGAGCTCCTGAGCACGAGCATAGTTCTCGGGCGAAATCTGCGCCGGAATGCGATGGATATCCGTGGGGTCCACATACTTCACGTCCAGATCGTAGAACTCGCAGTCCTCGGGCTTACGGATCTCAACAATCGGCAGGGCGCGCACGTCATCCTCGCCGTATACGCCGACGGTAATCTCGGTACCCTCGATGCACTTCTCGACCAGCACTTTGTCGCCGTACTCAAACGCCTTGGCGATTGCCGCGGGTAGCTCGGAGGGCTCATGGACCAGAGAGATGCCATAGCTGGAGCCGTTGACGGCGGGCTTTACAAAGCACCGCTCGCCACAAATCTCGACGATACGATCGATATCGACCTCGTCGCCCGCCTCAAGCGCCAGGCCGGGGGCAATGGGGATGCCCGCCTTGGCATACAGAAGCTTTGAAACCTCTTTATCGGCGCCACATGCGCTGGCGAGCACGCCTGACGCCGTGTAGGGGATACCCAGCGTCTCCATGGCCCCCTGCATGGCGCCATCCTCGCCGCCGGCGCCGTGCATGGCGATAAACGCCACGTCGAAGCCACCGGTCGCCATAGTCACCATAAAGCCATCGGCGGCGGTGTCGAGCAGCTCCACCGAGGTGTAGCCGGCCTCCTTCAGTGCCACCACGACATTCTTTCCAGAATTGAGCGAAATCTCGCGTTCGGCGGAATGGCCGCCCGCCAAGACCGCTACGTGCATGTTCTCTAGGCTTTTACCCGGCATGGGCAGACTCCTCCTCTATAATTTCTGCAGCTGATACCATATTGTAGCGATACCCTCTACGTTTCCCCAAAATCGAAAGGCTTCCATGAATCCCAGGACTAAATCTCAAGACATTCGCGACTTGAGCCAAAACGATATTCGCGAACTTGTCGCCGAACTCGGCCAACCCGCTTTTCGCGCAAAGCAGCTCATCGAATGGGTTTTTGAGAAGAACGTTTGTTCGTTTGATGACATGACCAACCTTCCCAAGGCCTTCCGCGAGCAGCTGAAGGAGGCATTTGCCTTCGACACGCCGACCGAGCTCGCCAAGCAGGTGTCTAAGGATGGCTCTCGTAAATACCTACTCGAGTACCACGACGGTATCTCCGTCGAGACCGTCGGCATGCCTCGTCGCAACAAGCTGTCTGTCTGCGTATCTACCCAAGCCGGCTGTGGTATGGGCTGCGCTTTTTGCGCTACCGGTCTGAACGGCCTCAAGCGCTCACTGACCGCTCAAGAGATCGTTGACCAGGTACTGCATGTTTCCAACGACTTTGGTGAGCGCGCGACGAGCGTCGTGTTCATGGGCCAGGGTGAGCCTTTCGCCAACTACGACGAGGTCCTCAAGGCACTGCGTATTCTTAATGACCCCGATGGAATCGGTATTGGAGCACGTCATCTCACTGTCTCCACCAGCGGCGTCATTCCTGGTATTCGCAAGTTTGCCGACATTCCCGAGCAGTTCACGCTCGCCGTCTCGCTGCACTCTGCCATTCAGTCCACGCGCAATAAGCTCATGCCGGGCGTTAAGAAGTACACGCTTTTGCGCCTTCACGAGGCCCTTCAGCTCTACACCGAAAAGACCGGCCGCCGTCCGACATACGAATACGCCATGATCGAGGGCGTCAATGACACCAACCCCGAGATGCAGGCGCTCTGCGACTTCTGCGAGGGCACGCTGTGCCACGTCAACCTGATCCAGCTCAACGATATCGAGGGCAGTCCTCTCAAACCGTCACCGATTCATAAGGTTGAAGACCTTCAGCGTCGTCTTGAGTCCCGTGGCATTGAGACCACGATCCGTAACTCTCGCGGCAACGATATCGACGCTGCTTGCGGCCAACTCAAGCAGCGCTTCAAGGTTCAGAAGAACGCGTAGGGGAGACCAACCTAAACGTTTCATGTGAAACATCGAACAGCCCCGGTTGCTTAATTGCAACCGGGGCTGTTTCATATCTATCGCTAATTCGCATCGAGCGATTGTTCAACAACTTTTTCGAAAGAAATAAGGGGTCCTTGTTCTGGCGTTCAGACAAGGACCCCTTAAAAAAGGCTAGTAATTGTTAGGTACCTAAAAGCCTACATTTTCCCATTGATGGTTAACCCAATCTTGATTAATCTTGGGATTCTTAGTTACCTGAGCTGTACGCATAGCGACATCCTCAGTCATAACATCCATTTTCTTTTTGGACGTATCGACGATATCTTGCGCTCCGCGAAGCAGACGACCACGCAATTCATCGTCTGTTGCGATCTTAAATCCCGCAAACGCACCAACCGCTACAGTTGCAGCCAAAGCAAGAGCAGTCAGAACTTTATTCTTCATCCTGATCTCCCTGGTCAAATTGAATCATCTCGCCAAGAATGCGAGACAGCTCTTCCTCATCCTTAAACTCGATCTCGATTTTATTCTTGCCGCGCGAGCTCTTGACGCGAACGTTCGTGTTAAACACCTGACGCAGAACGCGTGCAGCCTTCTTAAAAGACTGAGGCGTTGCAGGGCGAGGTGTTTTAGGCGTCTCTCCGGCAGAAAACAGTGGGGCAAGATTTTCTGTCGCACGGACAGACAATCCCTCTGCAACAACCTTCTCAGCAAGATTAATGCGCGCATCTTCATACGGAACCGCAAGAATTGCACGCGCATGACCAGCAGTCAGTTTGCCTTCGAAGATCATCTGCTGAACTACCTCTGGAAGATCAAGCAGGCGCAACGAATTGGTGATTGCGGAACGAGACTTGCTGACAGCCTTTGACAAGGCTTCTTGAGTCATACCGCTCGCATCGATGAGCTGTCGATATCCCTTTGCCTCTTCGACGGGGTTAAGGTCAGAGCGCTGAAGGTTTTCAATCAGTGCGAGTGCAAGCATCTGCTCATCATCAACATCTTTAATGATGACGGGGAGCTCCTCAAGACCCGCAAGTTTCGAAGCCTGATAACGGCGCTCACCCGCGATAATCTCATAGCCATTACCGTACTTGCGCACAAGAAGCGGCTGAAGAACGCCATGCTCCTGAATTGACTCACTCAACTCTCGAAGCTCGGTCTCGTTGAAGTGAATTCGTGGCTGATTTGGGTTCGGAACGATGTCTTCGATTGGAAGCTTAGTTTCCGAAACGGCATTTGATGCTGACGCTGCAGATCCACCAGTCTCATATTCAGCTTCTGAGACCAGTGCATTGAGACCACGACCCAAGCCGCCGCGCTTCTTAGGACTAGGCACGCTTAATCACCTCTTTAGCAAGGTTCATATACGCCTTTGCGCCCTTGTTCTGTGGCGCATAGGTAATTACTGGCTCTCCGAACGAGGGTGCTTCTGAAATTTTAACTGTGCGTGGAATCAAGGTCTTGAATGCCTTGTCACCAAAATACGATTGAACCTCTTCCACAACCTGGTTCGAAAGCGATGTACGCGAATCGTACATAGTCATGAGCACGCCATAAGTATCAAGGCTCTTATTAAGGCGTGTTTTAACCATCTTCATCGATTCAAGCAGCTTTGTGACACCTTCGAGTGCGTAATATTCGCATTGAATAGGAATCAAAACACTGTCTGCTGCTGTTAACGCATTGATGGTCAGCAAACCAAGCGATGGCGGGCAATCGATGAATATAAAATCAAACTCATCCTGAACAGGCTCAAGCAGATCCTTTAAGCGAGTCTCACGGGCAATCGCACTGACAAGTTCGATTTCCGCACCCGCAAGCTGGATAGTTGCCGGGATTATAAATACCTTATTGCAATTTGTATCAAGAACGAGCGATTCCGCCGGAACATCGTTCAGCAATGCATCATAGATGCAGTGATCGAGTTCTTCTTTTTCGATTCCAAAACCACTCGTACTATTACCCTGCGGGTCAAAATCGACAATTAACGTCTTTCGGCCCAGTTCACCCAACGCTGCTGCAAGATTTACAGCCGTGGTGGACTTACCTACGCCGCCTTTTTGGTTGATGATAGCAATGACACGCGTGTCTTTTGCACTCTTAGAACGCTTAACGTCGCGAAATCCCACGGTCCCTCCTGGTGTATTTAAAGCTGTTGAATGGAGGATGTTTCACGTGAAACAATCCGATTCGGCATCGATTGTTATGTTTCACGTGAAACATAACAATCGACACTATCCATTATGTTTCACGTGAAACATCTAGGCAAGCGGATTCTTTTTTGCCATGCCATTAGCACGAGGAAGAGAAACCGAGGCATGACGAGTCTTTTTAAGGATAATAAATTCACGGTGACCCAGACCATTCGGCAAATCAAGGTCGTCCGTCATAAGCGTGGTAAAGCCGCATATCTTTGCAGCAGCAATACCAGATTGAAACTCTTCATCAGATGGATTCCCCTTCGTAATAACAAAGAGACCACCATCTTTTAGAAAAGGAGAAGCATATTCAACGAGAACCGGTAATGGTGCGAGCGCACGGGCGGTCACAACTGCAAATTGCTTCTTATGGGATCGAGCATATTCCTCAAGACGATCGTGAACGGCATAAGCATGCTTGAGTCTAAGCGCACTAACAAAGGAGTTAACAGCATCTACTTTCTTGCCAACGGAATCGATATAGGTAGCCTTTCGCCCACTTGCAATAGTCAACGGAATACCTGGAAATCCAGCACCGGTACCCATATCAAGCAAAGCACCTTCAGGAGCTTTATCAATATAGGGCAGTAAAACAAGTGAGTCCAGAATATGAAGGACGGCTGCATCATCAACATTCAGGATGCGCGTTAGATTTGTAGTCTTATTGGCCTCCAGAACAAGATCAAGATGCTTGATACAGACACGAAGGCTCTCGTCGGAGACCTTCAAAGAATAGTCTTTGCGATACGAAATAAGACGGCCCAGCATTTGGCTTGCCTGCTCATCAGTTAAAACAAACAAGACGACTCCTTTCTGACAAAAATCAGTGTATCGAGAACTTTTGACAAAAAAAGGGGACGTGGAAACCACGTCCCCTTAGCATAGACTCGAGAAGATTATCGAGCAACAATCACAACATGGCGATCGGGGTCAGAGCCCTCAGAATGCGTGTCGACAGCATCGTTACCACGAAGGGCAATATGAACCAGTCGACGTTCGTAGGCATTCATAGGCGGCAAGGAAACACTTTTATGAGTGCGAATAGCGCGCTCGGCAGCGGACTGGGCCATAGAAGCAACCTTGTCCTGTCGACGGCTCTTATAACCTTCGACGTCGACGATGACCGGATACCTAAAGCCAAGCTTGCGACTCACCAACAGGGAGAACATAACTTGAAGAGCATCGAGGGTACGTCCATGACGGCCAATGAGAACAGCAAGATCAGGAGCAGTTACGTCCAGGATCAACTCGCCCTCGTCACCCTCATACTCATCGATGGGTGAGTTCGCCGCATCGAAGTGCGAAAGGATGGAACGCAGAATGGAAATAGCCACATCGGCAATGGTGTCGAGCTCCTCATCGGTCAGCTCTTCACCAGCCTTGTAACGCTGTGCAATCTCGGGATAATCGCCCGCGACCCGCGGGGCAACCTCCTCAAGCATATCCTCGACGATCTCTTCAGACATAACGAACTCCAAAAGTTAGGTACCTAAATAAGAATACTATCCCACTACTTCTTCTTGTGCGGACGCGGCTTCTTCTCGCGACGGGTAACCTCGACCTGCAGCGGAGCGTTCTTGAGGCGCTCCTCCTCATCGGCCTTAGCCTTGTCGATAACCTTCTGCGTCACGAAGATCTGCTGGATAACCTGCCAGGCAGAAGACACATCGTAGTACAGCAGAACGCCGACGGGCAGGCTCCAGCCCATCCAAAGCATCATGACGGTCATGACGACGGCCATCATGCGCATGCTCTGGGCCTGCTGACCGGTCTGATTGCGAGACATATACAGCTGCGGAATCAGGGTCAAGACAGCGAACAGAATCAGGCAAACCAGTGCAGGCAGCGCAACCATAAAGCCATCGGCAAAAGAAGCGCTCGGCGTGGTGGTAAGGTCAGGCAGGATGTTGAAGAACGAGAACGTGCCGTCGCTAAAGTACTGCGGCAGGTTACGCAGCAGCGTAAACAGGGCGAACAGGACAGGCATCTGAATCAACAGCGGCAGACAACCAGCCATGGGGTTGAACTTGTTCTCGCTGTAGAACTTCTGCATCTCCTCGGCCT
>CAUBGU010000010.1 GCA_958435545.1 uncultured Collinsella sp. | reverse complement strand
TTATCAACGTTCGTGCTGCTCAGGAGCATATTGCGCAGGACGGCAGCTATGCGATTGAGAACCTGGTGGTTGAGGGAATTGATCAGTATCAGGAGATTCCGTCCATCAGCTCGTACTATCCGGCGGTATTTCCGTTTGAAAACGAGGCGCACGACCTGTTTGGTCTTGCCATTACCGATATGCAGATCGACTTTAAGGGCTTTTTCTACCAGGTCTCGACCGCCGAGCCCATGAGTGTGATCACGCCCGAGGTGAAGGCCGCGCGCGAGAAGGCCATGAAGGTCCGCGCGGCTGCCGAGGCCAAGGCGCGCAAGGCTGCGGCCGAAAAGGCCGCCGCGGCTGCGGTTGCTGCGGGGGAGGGCGCCGGCGATGTCGCGGGCGCCGCTGCCGCCAAGCCCGCCGCGGCTGCCGGCTCCGATACTCAGCATGATGAGACTGCTGCGAAGGCCGCGCTCAAGGCTGCCAAGATGGAGGCAAAGCTCGCCGCCATGGATCCCGAGAAAGCGGCCAAGGTTCGCGCGGCGCTTGCCGCCAAGGCCGCCCGCGACAAGCAGAAAAAGGAGGCGTAAGGTCCATGGCTCATCGCTCCGTAATTCCGTTTGGCCCGCAGCACCCGGTGCTGCCCGAGCCGCTTCATCTGGACCTGGTGATTGAGGACGACCGCGTTCTCGAGGCAATTCCGCAGATCGGCTTTGTGCACCGCGGACTCGAGAAGCTCACCGAAAAGCGCGATATGCATCAGTTTGGCTACATCGCCGAGCGCATCTGCGGCATCTGCGCCGTGGGCCATAGCTATGGCTATGCCAACGCCTGCGAGCGCATGCTCGACATCGAGGTGCCCGGCCGCGTGCAGTATATCCGCACCATTTTGCACGAGCTTTCGCGCATTCATTCGCATCTGCTGTGGTTGGGCCTGCTCGCCGACGCCTTTGGCTTCGAGGCGCTGTTCTATCGGTCGTGGACCCTGCGCGAGCAGATACTCAAGATTTTTGAGAGCACTTGCGGCGGGCGCGTGATCCTTTCGATTAACGAGATCGGCGGCCTTAAGCACGATATCGAGGACTCCGAGCTGGCGGGCATTGTCCAGACGCTCGATGCCATGCGTCCTGACTACGAGGCCCTGGTGCATACGTTTTTGGACGACAACAGCTGCGGCGAGCGCCTACATGGCGTGGGCGTGATTAGCAAGAAAGACGCGCTGGAGCTTTCGATGGTCGGTCCGTTTGGGCGCGCATCGGGCGTGGATTACGACGTGCGCATGTTTGACGACGGTGCCTATGCGGATCTGGCTGCGTTTGAGCCCATCGTTGCTACCGATGGCGATTGCTATGCCCGCTGCCAGGTGCGCTGCGCCGAGGTCACGCAGGCCATGGACATCATTAAGGAGCTTGTGGGCAAGATTCCGCACGACGGGATCGGCGGGCGCACCAAGCTTACGCCGGCCGACGGCGCACGCGGCGAGGTTGTGATTGAGCAGCCGCGCGGCGAGGCGTATTACTATGTGCGCGGTAACGGCACCAAGAACCTGGACCGTTTCCGCGTGCGCACGCCGACGTCGCAAAACCTGGCGGGTCTGACGCATGCGCTGCAGGGCGTGCTCCTTGCCAACGTGCCCATGATTATCCTGACCATCGACCCCTGCATTAGCTGTACGGAAAGGTAGGCGCGGCATGAGTTTGCTGACATTTGCCAAGACGGCCTTGGGTTCTATGGTCAAGCAGCCGGTAACGGTGTGCTATCCGCAGGAGAAGCTGACGGCGCCCGAGCGCTTGCGCGGACATATCGTTAACGACATGGACGTGTGTATCTGCTGCGGCATGTGCGCGCGTCGCTGCCCGGCGGGCGCGCTCGCGGTCGATCGCAAGGGCGGAACGTGGTCGATCGATCCGTATTCTTGTGTGGTGTGCGGCGAGTGCGTCGAGAGCTGTCCCAAACACTGCCTGACTATGGACACTGCTCGCACCCCAGTCGCAGCGGACAAGACTCCCACAGTAGAAACCAAGCCGGAATAGCGGTGGAATAGGGGCCGGTGGGGCAAAAATGCCCCACCGGCCCCGCGCGTGAACGCACGGTTGTACCGTCGCGAACAAAACTATGCCGGTTTACGGGGCTGGATGGCGAACCCCCGACCATACCGAAATCGCAAAAACAAAACCGCAGGTAGATAGCCTGCCGTTTTTCAAAAAATGAGGGTATGGATGAGGGTCCCGACTTTAGCCCCGTAATCCGGCATAGTTTTGAAATGGCACCATATCAGTAACAGCCCTTGATCCCCCAAGGACGGAGGAAAACGAATCATTTTTGCCTTGCGAGGACTGCCGCGTGACCCGTCTGCCACGAAATGGGCCCCCGGGGACGGAGGAAAACGAATCATTTTTGCCTTGCGAGGACTGCCGCGTGACCCGTCTGCCACGAAATGGGCCCCCGGGGACGGAGGAAAACGGATCATTTTGACCTGTTGGCTCCGAGTCGCATCCGTTTTCCTGCGAAAACGCTCGTGTCTCAACTTTGGTGAGACATTTGTCTCACGCCCAAAACCGAATCTGGAACATGTGTCACCTGCCCTAATTGCGTCTTATTCCGTAACTTTAGGCTGATGCAAGGTCTGAGCCTGCGAGAAGGGAGACGCGATGAGTAAGTACACGAGGGGTCTCTTGGCGGTGATACTGGCCGTAGTGCTGGTGTTGCCGGCTGCAGCATTTGCCATGCTGCCCGAGGCCAACGCCAGGTCCAGCACCGGAATGGACGGACCGACAATGGCCGGAAAGGTTGTCGACCCCGATACCAGCGGTCGCTGGGAAATCTGGGCGGCAGGCCACGGTGGCAATAAGGTAACGACCCAAAACGTCGGCCGAATCTGGACCGACAAGACGGTCAAGGCAACCGAGGAAAACGAAGAGTCGGATTTTCTGACTACACTTTCGGCCATGTCCTCGACGTCTAATTCAACCGTGACGGTTACCACGCCGCTCGACATCGTGATGGTGCTGGATGCTTCTGGCTCAATGGATCGCGCTATGGGCGATACCGACAACACTAAGCGCATTACAGCTCTGAAGAACGCTGCCTATAGCTTTATCGATACTATTGCCAAGCAAAACGAGGGTATCGAGGGCGTGGATAGGCAACATAAGGTTGCTATCGTTAAGTTTTCGGGAGATACGACCAAAAAGGTCGGTAATGATACCTATCGCGCTGACGGCTACACCTACAACTACTCGCAGGTGATGTCGGGCCTGACCGATTGCTCCGGCCCCGGCGTGACTGATCTTAAGAAAACAATTAAGGCTATTAAGCCTGCCGGCGCCACGCGTGCCGACTATGGTCTAGAACTGGCCGAGGGCATCACTTCTGGTCGCGCGGACGCCAAGAAGATTGTTGTGTTCTTTACCGACGGCACGCCAACGAAAGTTGACAAGTTTGACCCTGGCGTCGCCAACGATGCTGTGACGGCTGCCAAGAATATGAAGGACAGCAAGGCTGCCGTCTATACCATCGGCATCTTTGACGGTGCGAACCCCAGCGCCAGTATCCAAGATTCGAATACAAGCCAAGAAAACAAGTTCATGCAGGCCGTTTCGAGCAACTATCCCAATGCCACGGCATGGAACGCTCACGGCACGCGTGCGGAAAACTCCGACTACTATAAGTCGGCGACCAATGCCGAAGAGCTCAAGAAGGTCTTCGATGACATCTCTCAGGCCATCACATCGGAGCCGCCTTATCCGACCGAAATCCATAAGGGCTACGACGAGACCAAGTCCGGCTACATCACGTTTACCGACGAGCTAGGCGACTTTATGCAGGTCGACGGATTTGCCGAAGTCGTCATCAACGGCACGCCGTTTACCAAGGCGAGCAAGACGGTCAACAAAGAGACCAATACCGACACCTACGAGTTCGCCGGCAAGGCAAAAGACCTGCTCATTACCGTGCAGCGCGCCGGCGATGACAATCCCCAGAAGGGCGATATCGTAACGGTCAATATTCCTGCGTCGTTGATTCCGCTGAGTCACTTTAAGACCGTAGACGGCAAGCTTTCGGTCGACAGCGTTAAGCCCATTCAGGTGAAGTATGCCTCGAGCGTGAAGAGGGACGCCCTCGATAACCTGTTTACGCCTGAGAAGGTCACGGGACTCAAGGACTACATCGAGAACAATACGACTGTCGTTGACGGCACCAAGACCGTGAGTTTCTACGCGAACAAGTGGAGCGGTGGTGCGTTGGGTGATACGGTCGCGACCTTTGAGCCGGCCGACACCAACCGCTACTACTACTTCCAGAAGCAGACTCCCATTTACACGGACAAGGGCTGCACGCAGCCTGCAAAGAATTCGCTGACAGATACCGGCACCTATTACTACAAGGATGAGTTTGAGGAGCAGGGCTCGAACGGCGAGGCCAAGCCCGCCACCGCCGTCATCGAGTTTATCGGCGGCGACGCTGCGAAGTTTGACGGCGCTATTGTTGCCGACAAGGACGGCAACCTTTCGTTTAGCGTGGGAACCGCGCGTCTGGCCTTTATCGACGAGCTCCACACTACCAAGGGCAGCGTGGGCGGCAACAACACTGGCACTGCGACCGACGTTCTCAACCCCAAGTGGAACAACGTGTCCGCCAAGGCGACCGCGACGCATGTCAATTCCTACCTGGGCAACAACGGCAAGATTAGCTTTGCGTACAACATGACGCCGGCAACGGTAGAAACCGAGGCCGGCTTTGGCCTGACCAAGGTGCTCGAGGGTCGCGACTGGACGAAGGGGGACACGTTTGAGTTTGGGCTGACGTCCGAGAACGGTGCCCCGATACCCGAGTCCGCGACAGCGCCCGTGACCGCGTCTGTGACCAAGGACGATCTGGACGACAATGGTAAGGCTGTTATCGACTTCGGCACGATCAAATACACCGAGCCTGGCACGTACGTCTACAGGGTCAGCGAAAAGAACGCCGGGACCACGGTTGACGGCATTGCCTACAGCAAGAACGTCGCGGAGGTCACCGTGACGGTAACGCCCAACAAGAGGGGCGAGCTCAGCGCCGCTGTGAAGGTGACTTGGAGCGAAGCCGACGAGACCGAGTTCAAGAACGCCTACACTGCGGAGCCTGTTGAGTCCAGCGCTACCGACAAGATTGACGTGACCAAGTCTCTGACCGGGCGCGACCTTACGGCCGGTGAGTTCAGCTTTGAGCTGCGCGAGATTAAGGGTGAGGACTCTGATCTTATCGAGACCGTTAAGAACGCCGCCGACGGCAAGGTGACGTTCAGTGCCATCAAGTACACCGAGATCGGCCGGCACACCTACATGCTGCATGAGGTTAAGGGCAACGCCGGCGGTATTGACTACGATGACGCGTTCTACACCATCGTGACGACCATCAGCGATAACGGCAAGGGCCGGCTGGTGGCCACGCACGAGCTGAAGGGCGCCGAGGACGTCAAGAGTATCGAGTTCAAGAACGCCTACACCACGAATGCTGCCGAGGCATCGCTTGCGGGCATCAAGAACCTGCAGGTCGCCGACGGCTTGACCCCGGCTGACATTGCCGGCAAGTTCACCTTTACCGTGACCGGTGAAGAGGGCGCACCCATGCCCGCGAATGCGAGCGTGGCCAATGATGCCAAGGGCAAGGTCGACTTTGGCAAGATTACCTTTACGCTCGACGACCTTAACAAGGCTCTGGGCGAGAAGCCCGAGAAGCGCGAGCACACCTTTACCTATACCGTGACCGAGTCCGGCGAGGTCGCTGGCGTGACCAACGACGCCAAGCTGTCGCGCGAGGTTTCCTTCACCGTGACCGATGACGGCAAGGGCAATCTGAGCGTATCCTGCAAGCCGGACGGCGATGTGGCATTTACGTTCACCAATACCTATAACGTGACGCCTGTCGAGACGAGCGTCACCGACCAGATCACCGCGACCAAGGTCCTGACCGGGCGTGAGCTCAAGGAAGGCGAGTTCTCCTTCGAGCTCGTCGAGGGCGATAAGGTCATCGCTACCGGTACCAACAATGCCGAAGGCAAGATCACGATGGGCGCCGTGAAGTACACCAAGCCTGGTAAGCACACCTACACGCTGCGCGAGCTCAAGGGCGGAACCACCAGCAAGGGCATCACCTACAGTGACGCCAAGTACACTATCGAGACCACCATCACGGACAACGGCGACGGTACCCTCAAGGCCGAGCATGTCCTGAAGGACGCCGAGCCCGCCGAGTTCAAGAACACCTACAGCGTGACCCCGCTCGATGCAGAGCTCGACTTTGACCTGAGCAAGGTCATCAGCGGCCGCGACTGGACGGATGGGGACGAGTTCAGCTTTACCATCACCGCCCCCGAAGGCGCCCCGCTGCCCGATCCCGCAACCGTAACCGTGAGCAAGAAGGACGCGAAGGGCGGCATCGCCGCCATCAAGTTCGGCAAGATTCACTACGCTGCCGCCGGAACCTATAAGTACGAGATTCGCGAGAACGCGGGCAGCACGGTCGGTATGACGTATGACGCACATGTCGCGACCGCCGAAGTAACCGTGACCGAGGACGGCGATGGCAACCTGACCGCCAACGTCACCAAGAAGGAAAACGGACGCTTTGCCAACACGTACCGCACTGAGCTTAACTACACCGCGACCGGCGGTCTGTGGCTCAGCAAGTATCTGGACGGCCGCCCCATGACCGAGGGCCAGTTCGCCTTTACCGTGACACCTGCTGACGACGCTTCGGCTCGCGCGCTCGGTCTGCTGCCCGGGGCCAACAGCTTCAAGTCCCCCGAAGCGGCAGAGGCAACGGTCGGACTGATCGACATTCTGGCTGGTCACGAGGTTAAATTTACGCAGGCTGACGCCGGCAAGACCTTCAAGTACACCGTGGCCGAAAAGAACGACGGCCAGCCCGGTTACACCTACGACGACGCTGCGCGCACCGTGACGATCGCCATCGCCGACGACACCGCCGGTACGCTCACCGCCACGACGACCGTTTCCGGCGGTCCCGAGGGCACGCTGGTGACCGAGTACAAGACCGGCGCGGCTGCGGTCGAGAGCGCCGTGGTCCCGTTCGTCAACAGCTATAGCGCTACGACCAACACGCCTGGTGGCACCGCCGCTCAGGTCGTTGCCGCCAAGACCCTGACCGGTCGCCCGATGGCCGACGGCGAGTTCTGGTTCGGTATCGCCTATCAGGGTGAGCTTGTGGGTTATGAAAATCTCAAGCCCAATATCGGCGGGCACGTGAGCTTTGATGCTCTGCACTACGACACCAAGATGCTTGCCGATCTTGAGTCTGCTGGGCTTGCCCATCGTACCGATAAGGACGGCAAGCTTGCCTGGACCATTAACTACACGGCCTACGAAGATTTATTCGGGCTGCCGAATGGCGTTTCCGCTACAACGTGGAGCTTTGGCTTTAAGGTTATCGTCGTCGACAACGGTGACGGTACCCTGACGGCGACGGTCGACTACGGCGGCGTCGAGCCCTTGTTCGAGAACGTCTACGGCGCCGACGCCGTGGATGCCGCGCTCACCGGTACTAAGAAGCTCCAGGTTGCCGAGGGCCTGACCCCGGCCGACATCACGGGTAAGTTCACCTTTACCGTGACCGCCGACGAGGCAGGTGCCCCGATGCCCGAGCGCACGACCGTAACCAACGACGCAGCCGGTAACGTGGACTTTGGCAAGATCCACTTTACGCTCGAGGATCTCAACCGCGCCCTGGGCGTGACGGACGACGCGACCGATAAGGTCGAGGCAGACGAAGCTGACGAGGCTGAGGCCGACGAGGCTGACGAGACCGAGACTGAAGAGGCCGACGCTGACGCCAACGCCGACGAGCCCGAGCCTGCGGCCCCCACCGCTCCGCGCTCGCACACCTTTACCTATACGGTGACCGAGACCGGCAGCGCCCCTGGCGTGACCAACGATGCCACCGCCACGCGCAAGGTTTCCTACACCGTGACTGACGACGGCACCGGACATTTGAGCGTCAAGCGCGAAGGCGACGACGGTGCTGCCTTCACGTTCACCAACACCTACAGCGTGGCGCCTACCGATTCTTCCGTGACCGATCAGGTCAAGACGGTCAAGCGTCTGACCGGACGCGACCTTGCAGCTGGCGAGTTCACGTTTGATCTGCTCGAGGACGACGTGGTTGTCGCAAGCGGCGCCAACGACGCCAACGGCACTGTGACACTGAGCCCGATCCGCTACGAGGCGCCCGGCACGCACACGTACACGCTGCGCGAGGCTTGCCCCAACGCGCTCAGCCTGTACAAGGGCGTTACCTATGACGGCACGACCTACACCGTCGTGACCACCGTTTCCGACAACGGCGACGGCACGCTGACCGTGACGCACAAGCTCGAGGGAACCACCGAGTCGGCTGGCTTTACCAACAAGTATCACGCCATGCCCACGCAGGTCTCCATCGGCGCGCTCAAGGTGCTCGAGGGACGCGAGCTCAAGAAGGACGAGTTTAGCTTTAAGCTCGTTGGCGAGGACATCGAGTCCACCGTCACCAATGATGCCGACGGTAAGATCAACTTCGACAAGTTTGAGTACAGCGAGCCCGGTACGTACGTCTACGCCATCAGCGAAGTCAAGGGCGACGAGGCCGGTATGACCTACGACAAGTCCGTCTTTACCGCGACCGTCAACGTGGTCGACGACGGTGAGGGTAACCTCAAGGCGAGCGTTACCTATACTAAGGGCGACAAGAGCGTCGAGGGTATCGTGTTCAACAACGCGTACAAGAAGCCCGAGACGCCCGTGCCGATGCCCGATCCCGGCACGCCCAAGACCGTGACGAACATCGTCAAGACGGTCAAGGGTTTCCTGCCCACCACAGGCGACCAGCAGGCTGCCGCTCTGCTTATGGCATTTGTCATCGCCATGGCCGGCGTCGGAGCCCTGGTCTGGGGTATCCGCAAGCGCTAGGCACGTCGACAGCGCCCGGGGCCAAAAAGCCCCGGGCGGCCGGTAGGGCTAAATCCCGACCTACTCCTACCCCCCAGCCGCCACGGAGGCATCTCCCTCCTCCGTGGCGGCGCTTTTGTGCGTTGGGGAGGAGGGCGCGCCACGAAAACGGCCTATCTACTACGTTTAGCCCCTTACCCCCAACCATGCCGAAAAACGCGAAAACAAAACCGCAGGTAGAACGCCTGCTGTTTTCTGGAAAACGGGGATATGGTCGGGGGTATCGAGTCAAACGTAGTAGATGGGCCGATTTAGTGACGCGCGGTTCCGGCTGATTCCTTGGGGGCGAAGGAAAACGGATCATTTTGGTCCCGCGAGGTTGGCGGAGGCACTCGTGCGGGGTTGCCCGAACAAAACTATGCCGGTTTACGGGGCTGAATCACGAGTCCCCAACCATGCTGATATTCGTGAAAATAAAAACGCAGGTAGACGAGCCGTCATTTTGCAGAAAACGCGGGTATGGATGGGGGCCCTGAGTTTAGCCCCGTAATCCGGCATGGTTTTGAAATGGTATTAAATCGTTAACAGCCATTTTGCTATGCCGGGGCGGTCGGTCGCCGGGTAATTACCCTCGCAGGTAGGCGATGGCGATCTGTGTGCGGTTGCGCAGGCCCATTTTGGCAAGGATCGAGCTGATGTGGTTGCGCACGGTGCCTTCGCCCATATAGGCGGTGGCGGCAATCTCCTTGTTGTCGAGGCCGCGGGCGATGAGCTCGGCGACTTCGAACTCGCGGTCGGTCAGACCGGCAAAGGCCGCGGGCCGGCGGGGTGTGCCCGCCTCGACGCCCGTTCCGTCAAAATCGATGTCCTCGATTGCCTTGCCCTCGAGCACGCGTTTGCCGTCCATGACCTGCGCCAACGCCGGCGGAATGGCGGCGACATCGGTCTTGATCAGGTAGCCGCGGGCGCCCAGCTTGAGCGCCGACACAATGTACTCGTCATCCGAGAACGTCGTCAGAAACACCACGCGCGCCGCAGGGTCGTGCTCAAGGATCTCGCGCGCGGCCGAAAGGCCGTCGCGTCCCGGCATCTGGATGTCGAGCAGCGCGATATCGGGTGCGTGCTCGGCGTAGAGCGCCACCGCATCGTTGCCGTTGGCACCGGTGCCCACCACTCCGATCTGCGGCTGGGCGCCCAAGATAATCTTGAGCGAATCGACCACCAAGCGGTCGTCGTCGACAACGATGAGCCTCATCGGCCCTCATCTCCTTGATGTTTGGGAACGGTGGCAAACACGCGCCAGCCGCCGGCGCTGGCACGCGGGCCGGCGGTGAAGGTGCCGCCAAGCGCCTCGATGCGCTCGCGCATGGAGGCGAGCCCCATGCCCTCCGCAGCGCCGCGGCCGCTTGCTTGGACCCCGCCCGCGCCATCGTCGGTAACGACAAGCTGGTAAAACGACGGATGTTCCATGCATCGTACGGTGACGGTTTGGGCGCAAGCGTGGCGCATGGCGTTGGAAAGCGCCTCGCGCAGCACCGCCGCAAAGCAGTTGGCGACGTTGGCGGGCGCATGCTCGGCCAAAACCTCAAGCTCAATCTGCGGACCGCTGTCCGTGCGTGCGCCTCCAACGATGCGCCCGAGCTGCACGGAGAGGTCAGTCGCATTGTCGTTGAGCGCGTGGACGCTGGCGCGCACGAGCTGGAGCGCCTCGTCAACCGTGCGTTTGACGTCGGCGAAATCGGCGGCGACGCCGGGCTCATCGGCATGGACCACGCGCAAGGCCTCGGCTTGAAGCGAAGCGCGCGTGAGCTGGTGCCCGACGTTATCGTGGATCTCGCGCGCGATGCGGGCGCGTTCGGCGAGCGTCGCGAGCTCGACTTCGTAGTCCTGGCGGTCGGCAAGGTCGCGGTTGCGCGCTTCGAGCGCGAGGGCTCGTTCTTGCAGCTCGTCGCGGGTACGGCGCATGCGCTGTTGCTCGCGCTCCAGTTGGGCGGTACGTAGCGATAGCAAGGTGGCGGCAACCGAAAGGATGGCGGTCAGCAGGAGTGTTCGGGTGGTGAGCGCGCCGCCGCGAAGGTCCGCGACAAGCGCGCAGACAAACACGGCGCCAATCGCCAGCGCGGGCCAGATGCGTTCACGGCGCACGCGTCGCGCGATGTCATAGAGGATGAGAGGCGCAAACGGCACAAACGGCGGCACGAAGACAGCCGCGATGATGTAAGCGCAGCTCGCGGTCTCGCTTACACGGCGCGTGCGTTCCTCCTGTGCGACCTCGGCCAGCGAGGTGGCGATAACGCCAAGGCAAAACGCCACAACCAGACGAGCGTCCACGGCAAGACCCATGGCGGCCGCAATGCAGCACGCCAGCACAATCGATTTGTCGAAAAGCCTGTTCATACGGGTATTGTACGCGAAGCTACGCGTGGTGGAGGGGCCGCCTGCGCAACCGTGACATTCCTCCCGTACGGTAAATTGGGGGCGCCGGCGGGCCACGCGACCAAGCCCCGCACTCGTGACAAAGCTCACTGGTGCGCGCCGCCCGCTCCTGCGATGATGCAATCGTACCGGGCCGCAAGCAACAGAAGGGCCGCCTCATGACAGACATCGTCCACGTCGAAAACCTCGTCAAGCGCTACGATGACCTTATTGCGCTCGACCACTTTAACCTGAGCATCGCCCCCGGCGAGATCTTTGGCCTGCTGGGCCCCAACGGCTCGGGCAAAACCACGTCCATCAACTGTATCTTGCAGCTGCTTGCCTACGACAAGGGCACCATTGAGCTGTTCGGCGAACCCATGACGCCCGCTCGCTACGACCTCAAGCGCCGCATCGGCGTGGTCCCGCAGCAGGTAGCGGTGTTCGACGAGCTCACGGTGCGCGAGAACATCGACTATTTCTGCAGCCTTTACGTCAGCGACCGCAAGCGCCGCCGTGCGCTGGTAGACGAGGCGATCGACTTTGTCGGGCTGGGCGACTTTGCCAAGTTCCGCCCCGGCAAGCTCTCGGGCGGCCTGGCGCGTCGCCTCAACATCGCCTGCGGCATCGCGCACAAGCCCGAGCTCATCTTCTTTGACGAGCCCACGGTGGCGGTCGACCCGCAGAGTCGCAACGCCATCCTGGAGGGCATCTGCCGCCTGCGCGACGAGGGCGCCACGGTGGTGTATACCAGCCATTATATGGAGGAAGTCGAGCAGATCTGCAGCCGCATCATGATCATGGACGGCGGGCGCGTGCTGGCGCAGGGCACCAACGACGAACTCAAGCGCATGATTCAGATGGGCGAGAAGATCGTGATCGAGGTCGGCGAGGTGCCGAGCGCGGCGCTCGGTGCCGTCGCGAGCCTGCCGCATGTCCTGGACCTGTCGGCGACGGCGGGCCAGCTCACGTTTTCGTGCGAGGCGAGCCCGCATAACCTGACGGACATTCTCGATGCGCTGCGCTCGCATGACGTGGCGCTCGGCCGCATTTATTCCGAACCGCCGACCCTCAACGACGTGTTCCTCGAGATCACCGGCCGCGAGCTGCGCGACTAGGGGGCGGTCATGTTCAACACCATCATCACTACGGTCAAGACACTGCTGCGCCGGCCGAGCACGTGGGTCTGGGGCGCTCTCTTTCCCATCGCGCTTTCCACGATGTTCATGTTTATGTTTGCGAACCTCAGCTCCGACGGCAAGATCGACCCCGTGCCGGTAGCCGTCGTAGCGGATGAGGTCTGGGACGCCTCGACCTTTAAGGGCGTGGCGACGTCGCTTGCCAAGGAAGGCGACGATCAGCTGCTCGAGATCCACGAGCTCGACGACGCAGCCGATGCGAACCGTGCGCTTAAGGCCGGCGAGGTTGCGGGCATCTATACGGTCGACGACGCAGGCGTACCCAAGCTCACACTGCTATCGAGCTACGACAGCTCGCGCGCATCATCGGTGCTCACCGATCGCAGCATCCTGGAGACGGTGGCAAGCTCGTATACACAAAATGCCGAGCTCATGTCCCAGATTGCCCAGGACAACCCGGCGGCGCTCGCCGACCAAGAGGCGGTTGCGCGCGCCCTGTCGCTCGAGGGCGGCACCCGCCGCGTAAGCCTGACGCGCACCACGCCCGACGGCACGACCATTTACTACTACGCGCTCTTTGGCCTGGTCGCGATGATGTCTGCCGAGTTTGCCGCTTTGAGCGTCGTCGACCTGCAGCCCAATCTGTCGGGCCTTGGCGCGCGCCGCTGCGTGGGTGGCCTTTCCAAGACGGCGTCGCTAGCCGGCATCTTTGTCGGCTCGTGGCTGGTCTCCTTCGCTTCGATGGCGGTTGCGATTGGCTACGTGCGCCTAGTCGTTGGCGTCGACTTTGGCGGGCGCGAGGGGCTGTGCCTGCTGGGCGGTGCTGCATCCGCGCTAGCCGCCACGGGCCTGGGGCTCTTTGTGGGCACGCTTCCCGTTAAGGGTGGCAAGGCGTCCAAGTCGGGCATCCTCACGGGCTTTGCCACCACGTGCGCCCTGTTCGCCGGCCTCTACGGCGAGCCGGCGATGGCGCTTGCCGACGACGTCGCCCGCGCCTGCCCGGCCGAGTGCTGGCTCAACCCCGTCAAGCTCATCTGCGACATGTTCAATCGCCTGTATTTCTTTGAGGACCTGGGGCCGTTTGCCGTTCGCGCTGGCGCGCTGGTCCTTATGGCGCTGGTGTTTGTCGCCGCCGCTACGCTGATCTTTGGAAGGAGCCGCTATGAGCACCTTTAAGACCGCGCTTCGCATGGCGCTGGCGCACCCGTTCTACCTGCTCATCTATACGGTGTTCATCTCGCTCATGGGCGTATTCATCGCGGCATCGGTGAGCTGGAACTCGTCGCAGCTCACCGAGTACAAGCCCTACGATGCCAACGTGATCGTGGTCGACCGCGACGACAGCGACCTTTCGCGCGCGCTTACCAAGCATCTGGGTTCGCGCTTTGAGCTGGTCACGGGCGTCGGCGACGGCACCTACGACCTTGCGGACGCGCTCTCCAAGAGCAACAGCGCCAAGGGCAGCGCCGACTGCGTGTTTTTTATCCCGGAGGGGTTTGAGGGCGACCTCGTTGCAGCCGCCCGCGCGGGGGAGTCTCTGCCCAAGCTCGATGTGACCTACGGCGCCGGCACCATGGCGGCGGCGCTTTCGTCTGCCGAGGCCTCGCGCTGGATCTCGCTCGCGGGCGCTGCGGCCGCACTTGAGCCCGCTGCTTCTAACGGCGACGTTGCCAAGGCTGCCGAACACGCGGCCACCGAGCGTGCCGAGGTCGAGATCGAGCAGGTCAAGGTCGACTCGACTGCCGCCGCCACGCTCGAGTCGTATTTCAACTTTGGCGCGTACGCGATTATCTCGTCGGTCATCGTATCTGTGGGGTTGGTGTTCTCGGGCATGAACGAGCCCGAGCGCGTGCGTCGTATGGATGCCGGCCCAATCTCCGAGCGCCAGCGTTCGTTTGCTGTGTTTGCGGCCGCCGCCGTGCTCACCGTCTGCATCTGGTTTGTGTCGATCATGCTGGGCGTCGTGGGCTTTGCCGGTGCGGTTGCCGAGGTCGGCGTGGGCCGCGTGTGTCTGGCGCTGGCGGCAACGTTTGCCCTAGCGCTGACGCCACTGGCCGTTGGCTTTGCCCTTTCGAGCCTGGGCGCGCGCGAGGAGTTGCTCAACGGTGTGGGCAACCTGCTTGGCATGCTCATGACGTTTTTGGGCGGCGCCTGGATGCCGTTGTCGCTCATGGGCTCGGCCGTGCAGACCGTGGCGCACTTTGTGCCGACGTATTGGGTGAACGACGCGATTAGCAAGGCGCTCGCCTCGGACCTGACGTCTGCCGTGCTGGGCGACATCGCCTGCGACCTAGGCGTCACGGCACTCTTTGCCGTGGCCATCGCCGCCGTAGGCCTCGCCCTCACCCACGCCAAGTCCCACGCCTAGCCACCTACTCATTGGGGACAGACTTAAATGGCCAAAAGTATTCATTGGGGACAGACTTAAATGACTAGCCATTGGGGGCAGTCTTTGCCGATCAGCTGTTTTGCCGGCTGGGTTGGCGAGTGGGGTGGCAAGGACTGTCCCCATCTGCCGGCAGGAAAGGAGCGTCCCTAACTGCCGGGTGGCGAAAGGGTGTCCCTTGCGGCTAGTCATTTAAGAACGTCCCCAGTGACTAGTTTGGAAAAAGTTGCGCTCGTCACACAAATATAGTTCGCCTAGGTTTACTATTACCCTAGAAAAGTAGCAAAAGGCTAACAATGGGGGGGTAGTATGGCGACGAAGAAAGTCTACGTCCAGGTCAAGGATCTCAAAAAGCATTACGGCGATGGAGATGCACGTCTGACGGTGCTCGACGGCATCGACACGTCCATCAATCGCGGCGAGATCTGCGTCATGCTGGGACCCTCGGGCTCGGGCAAGTCGACCTTTCTCAACCTGATCGGCGGCCTGGAGGATGCTGACGGCGGCTCCATCATGGTGGACAGCTGCGACCTCACGGTGCTCAATCCTGCCGACCTGGGCGAGTATCGCCGCCGTGAGCTGGGCTTTGTTTTCCAGTTCTACAACCTGGTGCCCGACCTCACCATCAAGGAGAACATCGAGGTCACGGCGCACCTGTCCAAAAACCCGCTCAATGTCGACGACCTGCTGCGTTCGCTGGGCCTTTACGAGCACCGCAACAAGTTCCCGCGCCAGGTCTCGGGCGGCCAACAGCAGCGCTGCGCCATCGGCCGTGCGCTCGTCAAAAACCCGGGCCTGCTGCTGTGCGACGAGCCCACGGGCGCGCTTGACTATAAGACGTCCAAGGAAATCTTGCAGCTCATGGAGGATGTCAACCGCACCTACGGCTGCACCATCATCATTGTCACCCACAATGCCGCCATCGCGCGCATGGCCAATCGCGTGCTGCGCCTGCGCGACGGGCGCATCGTCGAGGATGAGCTCAACGAGTCGCCCGTCGCGGCCGCCGAGCTCGATTGGTAGGCGGCGCCATGACACCTCTCGCAAAACGTCTCCCGCGCGAGCTGCGCCGCAATATCGGCAAGTACCTGGGCATCTTTTTGCTTATGTGCGGAAGCATCGCTCTCACCTCGGGCTTTTTGCTCGCGGCCCACTCCATCGGCTGCCTTATCGACGACATGCGCGATGCGTACACGATTGAGGACGGCCGCGTGACCACCTCCTTCGAGGCCACCAAAGACCAGCTCAAGGCAGCCGAGGGCGCGGCCGACGACGTCGGCGGCGTCACGCTCTACAAGAATTTCTCCATCGACGCCATCATCAAAAAGACCGCCGGCGACGACGGCACCAAGCGCACACTGCGCACCTATGCGCACCGCACCAAGGTCGATATCGCGTCCTACTGTGAGGGCAGGGAACCCAAGGCGGACGACGAGGTGGCCATCGACCGTGTCTTTGCCACCAATAACAACCTGTCCGTGGGCGATAAGGTCGAGCTTGAGGGCCGCACCTATACCATCTGCGGCATCATGACCCAGCCCGATAGCCAGGCGCTGTTCCTCAACAATTCGGACTTTACGGTGAACACCATCACCTATGGCGTGGCCGAGGTCACCGACGCCGGCTTTGCCGCGCTCGAGGATACCGGCGGCGCGCCTGCCTACACCTACTCCTTTACCTTTACCGATCGCGACCTCCCCACCGCGGATCGCATCGATGCGGAGCAGGATATGGTCGAGGCGCTGACCGATGCCGATGCGCGCGTGGACGATCTGGTCGATGCCGATTCCAATCAGGGCATTGGCTATGCGCGCGATGACGTGGACGGCGACTCCATGATGTGGATGACGCTGCTCGACATCATCATCGTGATCATGGCGTTTGTCTTTGTGGTCCTTACCGACGCCACCATCGAGGAGGAGAGCGCCATCATCGGCACGCTGCTCGCCAGCGGCTATCGTCGACGCGAGATCGTGCTGCACTACCTTGCGCTTCCCGCCATCGTGGGCGTGGTCGCGGCGCTTTTGGGCACTGCGCTCGGCGTTGTGTTCTTTACCGAGCCCATGCGCAGCCTGTATTACGGATCGTACAGCCTGCCGCCCTTCCAGGTGTACTGGAGCTGGGAGATCTTCGTGAAGTGCGCCGTGGTTCCCGCCGCCGCGCTCATCCTCATCACGCTGGTGGGTCTGCTTCGCAAAATGGGAAAGACGCCGTTGCAGTTTCTTCGTCACGAAGCGAGCGGCAAGTCGGGTACCAAGCGTGGTATGCAACTGCCAGAGCGCATGGGTTTTGTTTCCCGCTTCCGCCTGCGTATCTTCCTGCGCAATCTGGGCAACTTCGCCACGCTCTTCGTGGGCATTGCGTTTGCGTCGCTGCTGCTGCTCTTTGGCCTGGCGATTCTGCCCACGATGACGCACTATGCGGACAACCTCGAGACAAGCCTGGTCGCCGAGCACCAGTACACGCTCAAGGCGCCACTGGAGCTCGAGGGCACTGCCGAGGAGCGCGAGCAGTGGTCGGCGCTCGAGCGCCTGCAGTCGGTTGACGGCGCGCTGCTTTCCGCCGCCCAGGATGCCGATGACGAGCTTGACGACGCGGCCGATGCGGCGCAGGCGGCAGCCGATGCCGCGGCCGCATCCCCGTCTGCCGAGAGCCTGACCGCAGCGCAGGATGCGCTTGCCAAGGTCCAGGACAAGAAGGATGCGCTCTACGCGCGCCTCGATGACCTTGCCGATGCCCTCGGCTGCAACCGCGACGAGGCTATCGACCTGATCGACAAGGCCTCCAAGATCGACACTGACAACGACGATATCCACCCGGTCAATACGACCGACAACGGCGCGGGCGCAATCGCGCAGGCCGAGAAATATGCCGTTTACCAGTTGCAATACGACCGCGGTGACGGAAATGGGCAGGAGACGATTTCCATTTACGGCGTCTCGCCCGATTCGCGCTACTGGAAGGACCTCGATGTGGGCGACGGACGCGTCGTCTTTGGCGGCGGTCTGCTCGATAAGTTTGGCTGGAGTGAGGGCCAGAAGGTCACGCTCAGCGACAAGTACGAGGGTGAGCATTATTCCCTTGAGTACGCGGGCAAGGACTGTGTCTGGGGATCCAAGTCGGACATGAATATCTACATGAGTATCGACGACTTTAACGAGCTGTTCGACAACGATGCGGCCTACTTTAACGGCTATGTGAGCGATGAAAAGCTCGACCTTGATGCTCGTTACTTTGCCGGCGACACCACGCCCGACGACATGCGTGCCGTGGGCGACCAGTTCATCGGCATGATGAGCAAAATGATCGGCATGATGGTTGGCCTCGCGGTGTTTATCTTCCTGCTGTTTATGTATCTGCTGACCAAGGCTGTGATCGACCACAGCGCCCGTTCGATCAGCTACATGAAAGTCTTTGGCTATCGCGATAGCGAGATCTCGCATCTGTACATCCGCTCGATCACGCTGTGCGTGGCGGCGTCGCTCGTGCTGAGCCTGCCGGTCATTATTGGCTCGCTCACGGCCATCTTCCGCTCGATGCTGCTCGCCTACAACGGCAATATCGAGATCTACGTGCCCGCTTGGTCCATGGCGGCGTGCGTGGGCATTGGCTTTGCGACCTACCTGGTCGTGGCGCTGCTACACACGCGCTCCATCAAGCGCGTGAGCCTCTCCGAGGCGCTGAAGGTCCAGGAATAGGAGGGCTCATGGCAAGATCGGCAGAGGAGCTCAAGCAGCTCTCCATCAAGGAGTTCACCGAGGCGGCAAAGGTCTACGAATCCGGCCATGCCGGCATTTACGAGATGTGCAAGGACGACTATCCGCAAATGCTCGAGGAGCTTGAGCTCGAACCGTTCGAGGACGCGCTCGACGTGGGCTGTGGAACCGGAGCCGTCCTAGAACTGCTCCACGCCCGGTACCCCAGCAAGCACTTGACTGGACTCGACCTCACACCCGGGATGATCGACGTCGCCCGGGCAAAGCAGCTCGATAACGTCAGCTTTGTCGTCGGAGACGCGGAGGCACTGCCCTTCGAGCCCCGGAGCTTCGACGCCGTGCTCTGCTCCAACAGCTTCCACCACTACCCGCATCCGGAGAGGTTCTTCGCCGAGGCGGCCCGAGTCCTGCGCCCCGGCGGGCGCCTGATTCTCCGCGACTACACGTCGAGCGACTTCGTGGTATGGCTCATGAACACCTTTGAGCTGCCGTTGGCGCGCCTCGCAGGTCACGGCGATGTCCGGATCTGCAAGATGTCCGAGCTTCGCGCGCTCGCCGAGAGGGCCGGATTCCTCCTGCTCAAGCTCGAGGCGCAGAAAGGCTTCCGCGCCCACCTGGTTGCGCGCAAGCCCTCCTAGGCCGACCATACATCACACGCATTTTGGGACGGGGGATTTTGTCCCACGCGACGCCTTTCCTGCCAGACGCCGATGACGTGCTGCATGCCCAGGCTCACGCAGGCGATGGCGACCCAGCAGCAGGCGCCCAGCAAGAGTGGTCATTGGGGACAGACTTAAATGACCAGTCATCGGGGACAGCCTTTGCCGATTCGCCGGCCGGGCTGGCAAGGACCGTCCCTAACTGCCGGGCGGCGAGGCACTCATTTAAGTCCGTCCCCAATGAGTGGTTTCAGTCATTTAAGAACGTCCCCAATGACTAGGTGCCGTACTTGACTTTAACTCTGCTTTAACTGGTACCATCCTCTATGTCTGTAACGCCATATAGACCGAGGGGATAGATCTATGACCGCAACTGCACCCGCAGCGCCCGCTAAGGTGTACTTCACCAACTTGCGCACGCATGCTCGCGAGAGCCAGCTCGACAAGCTCAAGCGCCTCATCCGTCACGCCGGTATCGAGCAGATCGACTTTGAGAACAAGTTCGTCGCCATCAAGATTCACTTTGGCGAGTTGGGCAACCTGAGCTTTCTGCGCCCCAACTACGCCCGCGCCGTCGCGGATGTCGTGAAGGAGCTGGGTGGCAAGCCCTTCCTCACCGACTGCAACACGCTCTATGTCGGTAGCCGCAAAAACGCGCTCGAGCACATCGATACCGCCTACCAGAACGGCTTTACCCCGTATGCCACGGGTTGCCAGATCATCATTGCCGACGGCCTCAAAGGCACCGACGAGGCGCTCGTCCCGGTCGAGGGCGGCGAGTACGTGCACGAGGCCAAGATCGGTCAGGCGCTCATGGATGCCGATATCGTGATTAGCCTCACCCACTTTAAGGGTCATGAGCAGGCCGGCTTTGGCGGCGCCATGAAGAACCTGGGTATGGGTGGCGGCAGCCGCGCCGGCAAGATGGAGCAGCATGCCGCCGGCAAGCCGAACGTCGCGACCGAGCACTGCATTGGCTGCCGTGCCTGCGAAAAGATCTGTGCACACAGCGCTATCTCGTTTGACGACACCCGCGAGCGCGAGCTTGCCAACGGCAACACCCGCACGGTCCACGTGGCCGCCATCGACCACGATCGCTGCGTGGGCTGCGGACGCTGCATTGCGGCATGCAACCAGGACTGCATCAAGCCCGGCTATGACGCCGCGGCCGACGTGCTCAACTGCAAGATCGCCGAGTACACCAAGGCCGTCGTCGACGGCCGCCCGAGCTTCCATATCTCGCTTGCCATGGATATCAGCCCCAACTGCGATTGCCATCCCGAAAACGACACGCCTATCGTCAACGATATCGGCATGTTCGCGAGCTTCGACCCGGTCGCCATCGACCAGGCCTGCGCCGATGCCGTCATGGCATCCGAGCCACTGCCCAACACCGAGCTTACCGACAGCGCCGCCAAGATGGAGCATAACCACGAGCATCTGGAGGGCGAGCAGGCCAAGGACCCCTTCTGCATCACGCATCCCGACACCGACTGGCGCGCGTGCATCGCGCATGCCGAGAAGATCGGCCTGGGCACGAGCAAGTACGAGCTCATCGAGGTCAAGTAGCGCCTAGCTATTGGACAAAATAAGCGCTTTTGTAGCGCAACGTTAGCAAAAGCCGCCCGTGAGCACAGTGCCCACGGGCGGCTTTTTGGAAGTGCTAGGGGGTCAGATAGACCAGTAAACCGTACTATTTCCTAAAAATACTCGTCGAGGAAGTTGTCGACTGTGTTCCAGTAGAGCTCGGGGTCAACTTGCGCACTCTTGGCGTGGGTGGCGCCATGGATAGTGAGCTTTTGCTTGACCTTGCTGGCGCACGCGTCGTAGTTTTGGTCGAGCATGCTGTACGGTACAAAGGTGTCCTGGTCGCCGTGGATAAACAGCATGGGAACTGTCGCGTGTTTGAGTTGCTCCACACTGCTCGCCTTATGAAAGTCGTAGCCTGCGCGCACGTTGCACACTAAGTTTGCTACATCGAGCAGGGGAAAGCTGGGCAGGCCGAACACGTCCTTGAGCTGCAGAGAAAACTCGTCCCAAACACTCGTATAACCGCAGTCCTCGATAATGCATTTCACGTTTGCGGGCAGAGATTCCCCCGCGACGTTCATGGCGGTTGCCGCACCCATCGACTCGCCAAAGACTAGGATGCGCGCCTCGGGGTCAGCCTGAACGATTCGCTCGATCCATGCGACGATGTCGAGGCGCTCGGGCCAGCCCATGCCGATATAGTCGCCGCCGGAGCGCTCGTGGGCGCGGGCGGCGGGTGCGAGTACGTTCATGCCGCGGTCATGGAATCGTTTGGCGTATCGGGCCATACCGATGGGCTCGTTGGTATATCCATGCAGGCAGACGGCGTAGTCGTGCGTGCTCTCCGACGCGGCAAAATACCAAGCGGCGAGCTCAGTCCCGTCGTCCGCGGTGAGGTTGCTGCTCTCGCGATTCTCTTTAAACCACGCCCGCGCCTCGGTTTCCTCGACATCCGGCTGCTCACCTTTTTTGTCGTCTTTGCCATCCTGCATCATCTTCATGGTGTATGGCGCGCGGGGATTCAGCGCGAAATCAAACAGAAAGTTGCCGGCAAATCCGAGCAGCGCAACGACAGCCACCAGTGCAACGATGCCGGCTATCTTGAGCTTTCGATGGGAACGTGCGTTTTGAGACATAAGAAGCTTTCCTATAAGATGTTAATACATCAACATTTAATGCAAGCGCATTATGGACGTTCGCCGTTGATGCGTCAACAGACAAAGAATGGGTAAACAAAGGGTCACGTATGGTGCAAATTTCGCACGTACCTAGACGCTTTGATATAGTGTTGAGAACTCTTTACGTTGGAGGATGTAACCTGCATGTCCGATTCGAGCGACAGTTCTAAGCCGCGACCCAAGACCGCGGCCGTTCCACACTACACGGTGGGCGAGGAGATCATGAACTCCGTCACCCATGGTGTCGGCTGCCTGCTGGGTATCGCGGGCCTGGTGCTCCTGATCGTATTCGCTGCCCTGCGCGGCGGAGGCCCGGCCCACATGGCCGCGGCGATTGTCTATGGTGTCAGCATTATCCTCGAATACCTAGCCTCCACGCTCTACCACGCGATTCAGCCCGCGCGCGCCAAGCGCGTGTTTCGCATCATCGACCACAGCTGCATCTACCTGCTCATTGCGGGCAGCTATACGCCGTTTTGCCTTATCACGCTCGCAAACGACGGCGGCCCTGCGCTGTTCTTTGCCGTATGGGCCATCGCCATTATCGGCATCGCCCTCGAGTGCTTTATGCGCGAGCGTCAACCGCATTGGGTAAGCGGTCTGGTCTATCTGCTGATGGGCTGGCTCGTTGTCTTTAAGCTGCCCGAACTTGTGGCGTTGCTCAACCCCGTGGCACTTGCCCTGCTCGCCGTCGGCGGCGTGTGCTACACCGCGGGCGTGCCATTCTATATCGCCAAAAACGTGCGCTACCTGCACAGCGTGTTCCACCTGTGGGTGCTCGCCGGCAGCATCTTCCAGTTCATGGCGGTGATCCTCTTCGTAATCTAGCGATTGCGCCTGCGCCTGCGGGCCCGTCCGGGTGCCCGCCGGGTGCAACTGCCCTATCCGCCATCAACGTTTTGACCTGACGTCCCGAATCTTGGAGGTTCGAGAAACTCCCGATGGACATAACCATCTCCCTTATCACCACCCTCGTTTTGACGCTCATCAACGGCTACTTCTCTATGTCCGAGATGGCGCTCACCACGGCCAAGCGCGCCGTGCTGGAGCACGAGGCCGAGGAAGGCGACAAGCGCGCCGAGCACGCCATTAAGCTGGCTGCCGACTCCGACCAGCTGCTCGCCACCATCCAGGTCGCCATCACGCTCGTGGGCTTCGCCTCGTCCGCCGTCGCCTCGACGAGTCTGTCTGACCCGCTCGCCACGTGGCTCATGAGCTTTGGCATCGCGCCGCTCTCCGCCATCGCGCGCGGCCTGGCGCCGGTCATCATCACCGTCGCGGTCGCCTTCGTGTCCATCGTGATAGGCGAGCTCGTCCCCAAGCGCATCGGCCTGGCCAATGCCGAGGGCGTGTCCAAGCAGGTCGTGGGCCCGCTTTCCGTGTTCCAGAAGATCGCCCGTCCGCTCGTGTGGCTGACCGGCGCCTGCTCCGATGGTCTGGCCCGCATCCTGCGCATCAAGAGCGCCGACGACCGCCAAAACGTCTCGGAGGAAGAGATCAAGTACATGGTCTCGGAGCAGGACGACCTGCTCGACGAGGAAAAGCGCATGATCCACGAGATCTTCGACCTGGGCGACACCGTTGCCCGCGAGGTCATGGTGCCGCGCGTGGACACCACCATGTGCGAGGACGACGAGACGGTCGCCGACGTGCTGTCCACCATGCGCCAGACCGGCTTTAGCCGCATCCCCGTCTATCACGAGGATCCCGACAACGTCGCCGGCATTGCGCACATCAAGGACCTGATTCAGCCCGCGCTCGACGGCAAGGGCGACCAGCCCATCGCCGGTTTTTTGCGCGACGCCACCTTTGTGCCCGACACCAAGGACATCCTGCCGCTGCTGTCCGAGATGCAGACCTCGCACGACCAGATCGTGGTGGTCGTGGACGAGTACGGCGGCACGGCCGGCATTATCACCATCGAGGACATCGTCGAGGAGATCGTCGGCGAGATCGAGGACGAGTTCGACCCCGACAACAAGTATCTCACGCGCCTTTCGCGCCGCGAGTGGCTCGTTGATGGGCGTTTTTCGTGCGATGACGCGATTGAGCTTGGTTGGCCGCTCGAGGAAAGCGATGATTATGAGACCATCGCCGGCTGGATTTTGGAGCTTTGCGACTCGGTGCCCGACATCGGAGAGGTGTTTGAGGTCGCGGGGTACAAGTTTAAGGTGCAGTCGATGCGTGGCCAGCGCATCTCGCTCATTCGCGTGATCGCTCCGGCCGAAACCGATAAGAAGGATTCCGAGTCTTCGGTAGACGAGCCGACGACGTCGGGTGCGGGTTCTGTGGACCCGCACGACGGCGACGAGTAGGACAAGGAAGAGTAGGGGAGAGTTATGGCAGGCCTGTTCAACATCCTTAAGGTCACCGTCAGCGAGGACAAGATCTGCGCGCATGTGCTGGTGAACCCCGGCATGCCGCTCATGACCTCGGAGGATATCGAGGCCACGGCGCGCGTGTATTACCTGGTGCCGGCGATTGCCAAGCACCTGTGCCTGGGTGATTCCGGTCGCGAGTTCCAGGACTGCATGGGCCAGACCGAGCTTTGCCATCTGCTTGAGCATGTGACGGTCGAGCTCATGAACGAGACCGGGCTTGCCGGCAGCATCTCGTGCGGCCGCACGCGTGTAAGCGAGCACGACGAGCGCGTCTTTGAGGTTGAGCTTTCGTGCCCCGACGACGCGCTGGCCATCGGTGCGCTGTCTTCGGCCACCTTTATGATGGACTGGGCGTACCTGCACGCCGACCAGCCTGCCCCCGACGTGGAAGGCACGGTCGCGGGTCTGCGCAACCTGGTGTTGGGCATGCGCGCCGAGGCCGAGGGCAAGGATCCTCGCGAGGCCGTCGCCGCTGCGAACGGCGAAGATGCTGCCGAGGACGAGGGCGCTGACGAGGGCGATGTGCCGGTCGACGCCGAGCCCGTTGCCGATGCGACCGCCGAGCCCGTTCCCACCGAGCCCCAAGGCGTCCCCAACTTTGACGACGAGCCCCAGGTGGCGATTGATACCGAGGGTGCGGTTGCCGAGAACCACGAGGCCTCCGCTGCCGTCTTTGGCGGTGCGGCGACGGTTCCGGCAGGACCTGCGCATGAGGGCGGCCTGCCGCTCGTGGACGGCGCCGGCGAGGACCCGGGTGCCACGGTGGCCATGCCGGCTATGCCCCAGGAGTAGGCCTACGCGTTTATCACCATCACGTACCTGCGCCTTTGCCGTACGCAGATGAGCGGAGCGGCAAGTGATGCGCTGCGGGTATAATGGACAGCATTCAAACGGTGGGCACCGACGTGCCCGCAGGAGAGGAATGATCATGGGTAAGACTTTCAGCTTTGTCTCCGGCGCACTTTTTGGTGCCGCTGCCGGCGCTATTGTCGGCGTTGCTCTGGCCCCGCGCTCGGGCGCCGAGACCCGCGCCATGGCTGCCGATATCGCCAACGACGCCTGGGACAATATGCGCGACACCTACGAGCACAGCGCCGAGGAGGCCCGTGCTGCGGTGAATGACTTTGGCCCGATGGTCGACGCCAAGACCGACGACCTGCGCGCCAAGGTCGACTTGGCCCGCGAGCGCATGGACCAGCTGCGCGAGCAGCTCAACGACGCCATTTCGGGCGGCAACGTGACGCCTGCCGCCGACGTCGTGGTCGAGAACGCCGTCGAGGCTGATACCGAGGCTGCGGAGCCCTCGACCGAGGCATAATGCGCGCCGGGGATTTTGTCGGCGCCAAGATCTATCGCAAGCCTACTGAGGACAAGCGTACCAAAAAGGACGGCACACCGCGCAGCCCTAAAAAGCTCGGAAAGATTCACTTTCCGGTCTTTACCCCGGGCGGTACGCGCGTGGTCGGCTTTATGGTCCGCCAGTCCGATATCGCGGGTATGATCGAGCGTCCCGACCGATTCGTAGCGCTCGACGCCATTGGTGTCTACGAGGGCGCCATCGCGGTTGATGACGTCAAGGGCACCTACGATACCGCTGCGGCCAAGCGCCTCGACATCAACCTGGACGATTGCATCATCTGGGTCGGTATGGACGTGCGCACGGAATCGGGCGACGTCGTGGGCTATTGCTCGGACGTTGAGTTCAAGCCGCGCTCGGGCATCGTGCAGGCATTCTATGTGACCGCCGGTGCTGCTTCGAGTGTTTTGGTTGGTGACACGCAGGTGCCGCCGACGATGCTGCGCGGCTACGAGAACGGCGCGATGGTCGTCTCGGACGAGGTCAAGTCGCTCGGGTATTCGGGCGGTGCGGCTGCCAAGGCCGCCGAGGCCAGCGTCGTGGTGGGCGACAAGGTCAAAAAGGGCGCCAAGGTGCTCGACGACAAGGGATCGGTTGCCGTGGACAAGGGCAGTCGCGCACTGGGCAAGCAGCTCGGCAAGACGCGCGGCATGTTCAAGGCCTTTAAGGACGAATACAAAAAGGCGAGCGGAGGCTCGTCAAAAGCTACAAAATAGCGACGTACCAAATGATGGGAGGCAAGCCGGAGACCTGTTGCTCCGGCTTGCTGTGTTTATGGGGGAGGGCACATGCGCCAAAACGGATCCAACTTAAACGAGCGTTCGGGTGCGCGTCCGACGGCGCGCCGCGATTTGGGGCAGCTGCCCAGCGGTCAGCGCAAGCGTCACCGTAAGCCCGGCGCGATGTACCTCAACCATAGCCGCGGGTTTAGCGACCGCAGTGCGCGCATCGGCAACAGCCGTACGCCCCGTCGTTCGTCTCGCCTGCCCTACGCGCTCATCGCCGTGGGTTGCGCGCTCGTGCTGTTTATCGCTGCCGTCGTGGGCTACGTCAACCGCAGTGTGGACGTGGAGCTCAACGGCCAGAAGATCGCGGTGCGTGTGGGCTCTACGCTGCAGAATCTCATCGACGACCAGGAGTTGACTGACGCTTTCGACGCAGGCGACCTGCTGGCCGTCGATGACAGCGTGCTCAAGCGCCATGGGGGCGAAAAGCTGTCGGTGAAGGTCGACGGCAAGCGCGTGAAGCAGGGCAAATGGGATAGCCGCGAACTTGAGGGTGGCGAGAAGGTGACGGTCAAGGATGGCCGTAACACTTACGAGAAGCACGAGGTTCAGGCTACGGTTATCGAGCCCAAGCTCAAGGTCGAGGGCACGGGCGCTATCGAGTATGTGCAGACATGGGGTGTCCAGGGCCGATCCGAGGTGTGGGTTGGTGAGCAGTCAGGCAAGACGCAAGACCGCGGCGAGGTTGTGCCCGCCACCGATTGCGTTGTTGCGTGCGCCAGCGTGGCACCCAAGGGCAACAAAAAGTACGTGGCGCTGACGTTTGACGAGGGTCCGAGCGGCGCCACCAAACAGATCTTGCAGGTGCTCAAGGAAAAGGGCGTCACCGCGACGTTCTTCCTTTCGGGCGATGCGGCCGAGGCCTCGCCTGCCACGGCCAAGGCGATTGTCGACGCCGGGTGCGAGATCGGATCCAACAGCTACAGCGACGATTCGCTCAAGGGTCAGGACCGTGAGGCGGTACGCGAACAGATCACGAAAGGCACCGATGCGATTAAGTCGACGACCGGCGTGAAGACGATGCTGCTGCGTGCTCCCTACGCTGCCTTTGACGAGCAAAACTGGATTGATGCGATGGACCTGGTCTCCGCCGTGGTCTCGTGGAATATCGACTCGGGCGACTGGCTGCTAAACGGTGCCGACGAACAGGTCTCGACGGTGCTCGATTCGGTGACGCCGGGCAATATCGTGCTGCTCACCGATAGAGACGAATGCGCCGAGCAGACGCTCGAGGCGCTGCCGCAGATTATCGACGGCCTCATTGCCGACGGCTACAAGATCGTGACGCTCAGCGACCTGGTCAAGACGGACACGTCGCTGAGCAAAAAGCTCACCTCGCTGACGAAGGTCACCATGCCCAAGGACGCCGTGTTTCCCCAACTTGCCGAGGACGACGACACCACAGAGTAGTCATTGGGTAGTCGTTTAAGAACGTCCCCAACAGCTATGTCACGGATGCGTCAGCGTTTGGTATGCCTGCAATGTGCAGCGCATAAATTCGATGCCGCAGGGCGATGCTGATGCTATAGTTACTGCGGTTAATGAGGGTCAAGAGAAAGGTTACAGGTGAAATCCAAACCTCGACCATACAGTCGATGACCCCATGCAGGTGCTTTTTGCGCATGCACGGGGTGTAAGCGTCGAGCGGCGTGCCGCCCGCGCATGCGTATACATATCCAGAAGCCCCCGGACGCCGCACGCGCGGTCGCGTCCGGAGGAATAATGATGGGGAGCACCATTGAATTATCTGAGTGAGATGCTCAAATTGCCGGTCTTGGACGTCGACGGCGAAAAGCTCGGCGTGGTCAACGATTTTGGTATTGCTACCGGCGAAGTTTTTCCGCACGTGACGTCGCTCGCGTTCCGCGGACCCGGCAAGACGCCGTTTATGATCAGCTGGCGCAAATGGGTCGACCGTATCGACGAGACGGGTGTACACCTTAAGACGTCGGCCACCGAAATCCGTTTTTCGTACTTGCAGCCGACCGAACTCTTGCTTGCCCGCGACGTGCTCAACAAGCAGATTGTCGACACGCAGGGCATGAAGGTCGTGCGCGTCAACGACATCAAGTTTTCCATGTCGGGTGAAAATCAGCTGCGCCTGCTGGGTGCCGAGGTCGGCGCCCGCGGTCTGCTGCGCGCAATCAGCCCCACACTCGAGCATGTCGTCGAGGGCTTTATGAAGCACCTGGGCAAGCCGCTCAGCGAGGACATTATCGCCTGGTCTTACATGGACCTGCTCGATCGCTCGACTAAGAACATCCAGCTCTCGGTGTCGCACAAGACGCTTGGCGAGCTGCATCCTGCCGACATCGCTGACATCATCGAGCAGCTCGACCCGCGCCTGCGCGCGCAGGTGTTCGCGCAGCTCGATACGGCACAGGCCGCCGAGGCCATCTCGGAGTTCGATGACGACGAGCTCATGACCGAGATGCTCGAGGGCCTGTCCGATACCGACGCATCGTCGATGCTGGCCATGATGGACCCGGACGACGCTGCCGACCTGATCGACGAGCTCGATTATGAGAAGGCCGAGAAGCTCCTGCGCCTGATGGGCGTCAAGGAGGAGAAGGCGATTCGTAATCTGCTGGGCTACGAGGACAACACCGCCGGTCGCATCATGACCTCGGAGTTTGTCTCCCTGCCCGCCACGGCGACGGTCGGCGACGCCATCGAGGCGATTCGCAAACTCGACGAGGACTTTGAGAGCGTCTACTACGTCTATACCGAGGATCCGAGTGGCATGCTGACGGGCGTGCTTTCGCTGCGCACGCTGATCGTGGCCGACCGCGACGCCACGCTGGGCCAGCTTGCCTATCGCGATCTGGTCTACGTGTCGCCCGACGAGGACCAGGAAGACGTGACGGACGAGATGACCAAGTACGACCTGGTTGCCATCCCTGTCTGCGACGAGAACCGTCATATCCTGGGCATCGTGACCTTCGACGACGCCATGGACGTTATTGCCGAGGAGCATCAGGAGGACCTGCAGATCGCCGGTGTCGGCTCGGGCGATAGCGCGTCGGACGACTCGACGAACGTGCTCAGCTGGTTCGTGCATCGTCAGTACTGGGTCGTCGTGTGGGGCATCGCCTCGTGCATCATGGCAACGGTGCTGGGGACGGCGCTGGGCTCCGCGCATTTGGTGGTGTTCCCCATGTGCGCCATGCCGCTCGTGTTGCTGGCTGCCTCGCGTATGGTGTCGTTCGTCAAGAACTACTTCCTGGAGTATGACGGTCACGACGACGAGCCCAAGCCGTATCTGGGGTTCTTCTTCCAGAGCACGGGCATGGGCCTGATTCTGTCACTCGTGACCTATCTGTGCGCCCAGCTGGTGCGCACCGCTGCGTTCCCCGATGCGCCCATGTTTGAGGAGCAACTCTTTACCGGGTGCTTTAATATCGCTGCCATCATTTGCCTGGTTGGCAACATGAGTGCCGTGATTTACCTGATGGTGCTGTTCTGGCGTGACGAGCATGACCTCAACACGTCGGGCACCGCCATGAACGTTATTGCCGTCATGATCTCGTGCGTAGCGTACTGCGCCGCTGCGGTGCTGCTCACCATGTCGGTCATGGGTTAGGTGGTCGCGTGCAAAATACCAAGCAAAAGTCGGGCACCAAGCAAAAGTTGACCATCGCGGCCATCTTTGGCGCTATGGGTCCCGGTCTGCTGGCGGCGCTTTCGGGCAATGACGCCGGCGGCATTGCAACGTATTCCAGCGCGGGTGCCAGCTATGGCTACAAGATGCTCTGGATGCTTCCCGTCATGACTGTGCTGCTCATCGTGACGCAGGAGACCGCGGCGCGCTGCGGCTGCGTCACGGGCAAGGGCCTGGCATCGCTCATTCGCGAGCGCTTTGGCGTGCGCAAGAGTGTACTTGCTATGGCGGCGCTGTTGATCGCCAACACGGCTGTGACCATTTCGGAGTTTGCGGGCATCGCCAGCGGCCTTGCCCTCTTTGGCGTGCCGGCGAGCATTTCGGTGCCGCTGGTGGCGCTGCTGGTGTGGATGCTTACCATGTCGGGCAGCTTCCAGCGCATCGAGAAGATTCTGCTGCTGGTGAGCTGCGTGTTCGTGACCTATATTGTCGCCGCGTTTATGGCTGGCCCCAACTGGGGTGAGGTCGCGGTCGACCTGGTCGTGCCTAACATTCAAAATGACCCCAGCTACGTGTCGCTCGTGGTCGCAACGATCGGTACCACCATCGCGCCGTGGATGATTTTCTTGGCGCAGAACAACGTGGTCGATAAGAACGCGGGCGAGGACGATATCGTGCTGCAGCGCATCGATACCGTGAGCGGCTCGCTTGCCGCCGATGTCATTGCCGGCTTTATTATCATCACGACCGGTACGGTGTTGTTCCCGGCGGGTATTCAGATTAGCGATGCTGCCGATGCCGCCCGCGCGTTGGAGCCTATTGCGGGTCAGTGGTCCACGGTACTGTTTGCCTCGGGCCTGGTCGCGGCGAGCTTCTTGGCTGCCTGCGTGCTGCCGGGCGTTACGTCGAGCGCTATCTGCGAGGCATTTGGCTGGGAGCGCGGTGCCGACCGCAGCTGGGACGAGGCCCCGGTCTATCGCGGCATCATTACGGCCATCATCGGTATCTCTGCCGTGCTGGTGCTTATGCCCGGCGTCGATCTGTTCCAGATTATGATGACCTCACAGGTCATCAATGGTGTGCTGTTGCCCGTAGTCCTGGTATTTCAGGTGGTTATCGCGGCGGATCGCCACATTATGGGCGCCAACCGCAACGGCCGCGTATGGAACGTGCTCACTTGGGCGACTATCGGCGTGATTACGGTGCTGACGGTCGTCATGTTTGTACTGCAAGCGATGGGCTACGGCGCGTAGCGCCCACTTTTGCTTCCGAACAGGCCGCAGCGATGGGCTGCGGCCTGTTTTTTGTCTGCTATAGGGCGTTAGTTATATGGCGGTGGACAAAAAATGCCAAATATGAGTACTGTTGCTAAGTGAATAGCATTTACATCCAAAAAGATAATGAACATAACCTATAGTATGTTCATTAAAATTGGCTTCAATACGCCTTAAACCAGTCGGGTTGGGTAGCGCGCAGAGATGTGGTGTAAGAGGCGGGGCATGCCCCGCCTCCGCCCTCTCTTGAAAGGGAGGGGGCACCGCCTAGAATTCGTCGTTGGAGTAATGAAGGTGACGAATGGAAGGAAAGGCG
>CAUBGU010000009.1 GCA_958435545.1 uncultured Collinsella sp. | reverse complement strand
AGGTCAAGGCCACGGTCGTGCCGCTCGTGCACGCCATCGGCGAGCGCGGCCAGCAACCGGCTGCCGACTTTTTGCACGCCCGCGTGCCCGAGGCCGCCCAGCGTGCCATGAGCTTCGACCTGATGAAGCTTGTCGGCCTGAACCTGGACGACACCACGCTTGCCTTTACCGAGCATCCGTTTAGCGAGGGCTTTGCCGTGGGTGACGCGCGCATCGCGACGCACATCTACGAGGACGACTGCATCTCCAACGTCTACAGCATCATCCACGAGGCGGGACACGCCATGTACGAGTTGGGCGTCAATCCTGCCTATGCGCGCACCTGCCTGGAGGGCGGCACCTCTATGGGCATCCACGAGAGCCAGAGCCGCTTTTTCGAGAACACCGTGGGTCGCAGCCGCGCCTTTATGGGACCGCTGCTCGAGGTGCTGCGCCGCCACGCACCCGAGGTCTACGGCGACGTCGACGAGGACACGCTCTACCACGCCGTGAACATCGCGCAGCCTTCGCTGATCCGCACCGAGGCCGACGAGCTCACCTATCCGCTGCACGTTATGGTGCGCTACGAGATCGAGCGCATGCTGTTTGCCGGCGAGGCCACGGCCAAGGACATCCCCGCGCTTTGGAACCGCTTTATGAACGAGTACCTGGGCATTCCCGTTCCCGACGACACGCACGGCTGCCTGCAGGATACGCACTGGAGCGGTGGCTCGTTTGGCTACTTCCCCACCTATGCGCTGGGCAGCGCCTACGACGCCATGTTTGTGCCGGCCATGTGCCGCGACGGTGTCGACCTCAACGGCGCCTGTGCGAGCGGCGACCTGACACCCGTCCGCGCCTGGCTGGGCGAGCACATTTGGCAGTGGGGCCGCGCCAAGGACGCGCCGGAGCTCATCAAGGGCGCGTGCGGCATGGCGTTCGATGCCCGCTACTACTGCAGCTACCTGCAGGACAAGTTCACCACGCTCTACGAACTGTAAGGCATAACCGACACGCCAACGCAAAGGGGACGCCGCGGAACCAATCCGCGGCGCCCCCTTTCCACCTAGTCGTTTAAGAACGTCCCCAATGACTACCTTACAGAGCCTCGAGCGCGTTGGCGATGCGCTTCATGGCGGCATCGGCGGATGCTTGGTCGGGCGCCTCGGCCAGCACGCGGATAACCGACTCGGTTCCGCTCTTGCGCACGAGCACGCGGCCCTCGCCTGCCAGCGCAGCCTCGGCCTCGGCGATGGCGTTCTGCACGCCCATGTTCTCGAGCGCGGCGTCCTTGTCCGCCACGCGCACGGCCACCTGCGCCTGCGGCAGCAACTTGCACGGAGCCGTGAGCTGCGAGAGCGTCTCGCGCTCGGCACGAATCACTTCCATCACGCGCAGCGAGGTCATAATGCCGTCGCCCGTGCGCTCGATATCGCCAAAGATCGTATGGCCCGTCTGCTCGCCGCCCAGGCTGTAGCCGCCCTCGCGCATCTTGGCATACACGTGACGGTCGCCCACGCCGCTGGTCACGGCGCTCAGGCCGGCAAGCTCCAGCGACTTGACAAGGCCAAAGTTACTGGCAATCGTCGGCACCACGGTACCGCCCGAGAGGCGCCCGTGCTTGTTCAGATACACGCCGCACACGTACAGGATCTGGTCGCCGTCGACCACGCGCCCGCGCTCGTCCACGGCCAGGCAGCGGTCGGCATCGCCGTCGTAGGCAAAGCCCACGTCCAGGCCCTGCTCCACCACATGGCGCTGCAGGCGCTCCATATGCGTGGAGCCGCAGTCGACGTTGATGTTAAAGCCATCGGGCGCGGCGTTGATCACGCGCACGTCGGCACCGAGCGCGTCAAACACCGGCTTGGCCACCGAAGAAGCCGAGCCGTTGGCGCAGTCGATACCGATCTTGACGCCCTGCAGCGAAAAGTTCGCACTTGCAATGAGCGAAGCAATGTAGCGGTTGCGGCCCTGCATGTAGTCCACCGTGGCACCGATGTGGTTGCCCGTGGCCAGCGGAACTTCGCTCTTGCCATCGATGTAGTCCTCGATGAGCTCCAGCACGTCCTCGTCCATCTTAAAGCCGTCGCTGTTGACGAGCTTAATGCCGTTATCGCAAAACGGGTTGTGGCTCGCGCTGATCATGATGCCGCAATCGAAGCAGCCCTCCACGGTCTGATGCGCCACGCCCGGCGTCGGGATCACGTGCAGCATGTAGGCGTCCGCACCGCTCGCGACCAGACCGCTCACCAGCGCCGCCTCGAACATATAACTCGAGCGACGTGTGTCCTTGCCCACGATGACGCGCGCCTTAGCACTGCGGTTGGCGCCGTAATACCAGCCCACAAAACGGCCAATCTTATAAGCGTGCTCTACCGTCAGCCCAACGTTGGCCTCACCGCGAAAGCCGTCGGTGCCAAAGTACTTCATGCGCTCTCCTTACAAAATAGGGGCGAACAGATTGCCTGTCCGCCCCAAAATGGTACTCGATTATCTGCGCTACCAGAAAAACCCTACGCCGACGCGCTGTCGCGAGCCGCCTGGCATGTAGGAGTCTGACGCAGCGTAAGCGGCTTGTCCCCCGCCTCGGCCGACGTGGTCAGCGTATACGTGATCGTCGTCGTCTCGCCAGCATGCAGGTCAACGGTACCCGAATAGAAGGGAATTCCATGCCACGTAGCGGCGCCAAGACCAAACTGGGTGCCCTCAACCGTAAGGTCACTGATGTTGCCGCCCGTCGGGGCAAACACTGAGACATTCAGGCGTTCGTCGTCACGCGCGGCATCGGATGCGCTCGCCGCAACGTAGTCGGGCAGCTTGCCAGCCTCCTCCTGCGTCATGATGTTCGTCAGGGTAACGGTGATGCGATAGGAGCACGTGCCGTCGCCGTTCTTCACGCCCTGGCCAATCTGCGTGTCGGCGTTCAGATACCAGTCGAGCTTGGAGAAGCTCAGGTTGTTAAAGTAAACGCCGGCAACGGGATCGGCACTCGGATCATCCGGATCGGGCAGCGAAGCGTCAATGCCCGTCTCTTTGATGGCATTCTGCTCATCATCGTTTCTCATCCAAGCGATCAGGCGGCCCTCTTCGGCACCGCGCTCAACGGCGCTGACAAGCTTCGTAACATCGACATCGCCGATACCACCAAGGATCTTGTCGAAGGCAGCGCTGGCGACGGATGCAAAGATGCCGTCAGACTCCTCGACTGGATAGTTCCAGTACACATCGTGCATGAGGACCTTTGCGGCGTTGGTGCCGTCGACAACCGTTCCGTCGGGCAGCGAGACATTACCGACCAGGCCCAGCAGATACTGCAGGAACACCGGGTCGATACCGATGACGCCATCAACGTCCTGTCCATACTGGGACTTCCACAGCGCGGCGACACGCTGCGAGTTGCGGGGCCAATCAGGCGAATAGGTATTGCCCGAGTTGTACAGGTTACTGTGGTTGCCGAACAGCGCCTCATCCTCTTCGTCGACGCTCTCGACTGCCTCATCCTCGCTGAGTCCAATGCGGGGAACAAACTCGCCAATCGACATCTGACCGTCGGTGACCGAAATCAGGCCCTGCGAACCGCCAAAGCCGCCGCAGGCACGAATCTCGACGTTGTTCATGGCGTACATAAGGTAGTTGCGCGTCTGGCCGTTGGCGCCGAGCATCTGGGGAAGGACGGGGGCGACCTTCTCCGCCGCGTCGACCGCACCGTTGAGGGTGGCAAAGCCGTCCTTGGCCTTATCGACCAGCTCGGTCACCTGGGAAATATGAGTATCGCCAATGCCCTGGACCTTCTCGTTGGCGCTCTTGAACACCTTCGAGCTATCAGAAAGCGAATCGGCGACCGCCTGCAGCGCGGACGCGTTAATCATGCCGTCCTGGAACAGCTTGCCGGGCGTGGCCTGCGAAAGGTTGTCGGCCATGGGAACCAGCGCGTTGCTCGAGACATCGGACAGGGCATCAATCATGGTGCGGGCTGCGTTGATGTCACTGCCATACACCGGGATAAACGAAGCCGCCGCCCACAGCGGGCTCGAGGTCTCCGCCTTCATGCTGTCGCAGAGCTCATCGATCTTCTTCGCGTCGTCAGGCAGCGTCGAAAAATCGCCCGACGTGACCTTGTCCTTAAGGCCACCGACGATCTTGACAGCCTCCTTCGCTTCGCTCTTTACGGTCCTTGCCGAGTTAAGCAGCATAAAGCCGCTTGCGCCAAGCGCAACGAGAAGCACCGCGGCTACAGCGGCAATAATGGCGCCGGTGTGACGCTTTTTGCGCTCGCCCTTGCGATGGCGATGACGGACCAGACCGTCAGAGGTCGAACTCGACGAAGCGTCGCTACCGTAGTTCAAGCCAAAATCGTAATAATCTTCCTTGGAACCCGAGCCCGCAAACTCGGCACCGCTATCATCCAGGCGGGCAAACGTGCCAGTCTCGGAGGCGCCGGTGTAAATCGTGCCAAGGTTACCCGTAAGCCCCGCGCCACCGGCAGAGGGAGTATTGTTGGCGGCCTTGTCGGCATTAACGTTACCGGCGGCATTCGCGGCGTTGGCAGCACCTGCGTTGTTCGCGGGTACCGAAGGAGCCCCGCTCGGCTGCGACGTGGAGGTTGCACCGCCCGCAAAGACATTCCCTCTTGCACGGCCGGTCTTTTTTGCCTTTTGAGACTGCTCGTACAGAGCGGTAAACATCGCCGTCTCGCCCGGGGACACGCGCTTACCGGAACCGCCCTGTCCAGCGCCGCCCGGCGTGCCGGCCTTACCAGCCCCGTTCGGACGCGGCGGAACTGCAGGGCGGCCGCTATCGCTGCCCTTAAAGTGATTACCAGCCATAAAGAAATCCTCGCAATTGAGTCGCAATGAAAAAGTCCATAACGTTACTAGTTTATGGCATTTTGAGCATCGACAGCTAAACTCCAGACACGGACGTCAATTGGCGAAAATGCGGCACAACACCTTTTCCGTCTTGGCAGCGGCGCCAGCTACACCGTGAGGAACATCATCACGATGATCATGACAAAGCCGATAAGATCGGTCGGCAAAAACACCGTCCCCAGCATAACTGCGCTGGTGATGGTCGCCGAAACCGGCTCCACAGTTCCGATGAGACTCGCGCGTACGGAACCAATATCCTTGACGCCCTGCATATAGAGCATATACGCCAGGAAAGAGCCCACGATCACAAACACCGCGAGCGCTTCGATGCCGGCAGCATCGAGGGCCGGCATATGAGCCCACGGCTGCACAAAGACACTCGAAACGACACCCGCCGTAAGCATAGCCGAGCCCGTAACAATAGGGCTACCGTATTCGGACAGAATCTTGGCGGGAATCACCGCCATACAGGCGGCGCTAACCGCACACATAAGGCCTGAGACCAGGCCAAGCGGCGATATGCTCAGACTGGTAGGGTCACCGCCGGTAGCGATTAAAAAGGTGCCACCCAGAGCCAGGCCAATGCCGATGACTTCGCGAGTACGCGGCATACGGCGATCGGTCACGCAGGCGTAGCCCATGATGATAACGAGCTGCAGGCACTGGAGCACCGTCGCGGTTCCGGCGTTCGTCAGGCGCACGGCCGAAAGATAGCAAAACTGGTTGAACAGCAGGCCAAAGGCGGTAAAGAGCAGCAGCTGCTTGCGATCGGCGGGTGTGGTCCAGAGCTTAATCAGGCGCTCGCGGTCGCGCGTAACAACCACGGCCATAAAGAGTAGACCGGCGAGAATCTGGCGCACGCTCATAAGCCACAAGGTGTCGACGTGATAGGTATCGAACAGAAAGCTCGCGCTGGTGCCCGAGAAGCCCCAAAACGAACCGCCCACCAGCGTAGCCAGGACGCCCGTGATCATCTTACGCGTCGAAGCGCTGTTCAGGCGCTCGCGCCATGCACGGCGGGTGCTGCGGCTGAGCTCGTCGGTGCCCTCGGGCACATCAATGTTCGATATATCGGTCATCGGCACCGAAGCCCCTGCGCCTTCGACCTGCTCGACACACTCTTTGCTCATTCCACTCCCCCGAAACAGCCTGGAAACAATTCGGCTTACCTTACCACGGCGAAGTCACCAGCTGGAGGCTTGTCCGCTTATCGGTAGGACAATTCCGCAGGCGTCTTTCCATAGCTCGATACCGCAATGGCCTTGCATTATGCGACAGCCAAATCGCGGCAGCAGGCTCTTTTGAGATGGATATGACAAAGCCCCCGAATTCCACAATGTAAGCGATTTTTAAAAATGTTCTTGCCACCGAGTTCAGGCTCCGTTATATTATCCCTTGCGCGCTTGCGCACCCTTGATCGGGCGTTTAGCTCAGGGGGAGAGCGCTTCCCTGACACGGAAGAGGTCAGAAGTTCAAATCTTCTAACGCCCACCAAATGTTCGCAGCTCAGAGGCTATGTCTCTGGGCTGTTTTGTTTTATGTCGCCAAACCAAAAAGGCACCGCAGCACCCAAGGCCACCTCAACAACGCCAGCAACCACCCCAACCGTGCCAGAAGTCGCTTCTGCGCCGACGAAAACACCCCAACCAAGGCCAAAACCGCCCCAACAACCCCGGCGATCACCACAATCGGGCTCGGATGGACCTCGCAGCCACATCTGATCGACCTTCCTATAATCAGGTCTAATACTTTTCCCAAGAAGTGAACGACCTTATTTGGACCCTCGAAGCACCCACACTTTCTGGCATCAAAACCGCAGGATTCCAACGACAAAACCGCAGGAAATGAGCCATTAAAAGTGTCGATGCTTCGAGGGTCCGTTTTGACTCGTTCACTTCTCGGGAAAAGTATTAGACCTGGAAATAGGGGCCTTGGCTACACGCCCGACAATCGCGTCTACCAACGCAGATGTGCCTCGATTACGGTTTGCCAAAGCTTAAACCGCTTCGTTTCGACGCGCGCAAGAGCGAGATATCGCTGTTTCTCGTTCATTGCCCTGTTAAAGACGGGGCGTTTATTCCGGTGCAGCTTGCGCCGGATGCGTTCGCACAGTCGAACGAGCTTTTCGTAGTCGCTTGCCTGGTCGGTAGTCACCGTAAAGTACGCCACCCCATTGAGCAGCTGCAACTCGTTGCGGCGCTCGGCGTCCTTGTGGATCTTATCGCTCCCGTCATGGATGGCATCGCTATCGTAATCGACCAGTGCGGTAAGGACTTCGGGCAGCAGCCCGGCCCTCACTTTGTCCACGCCCACCTCGGCTTTCGCCGTAAGCGTAATATCGGGCATGCGCTCCAACACGCGTAGCTTACGTTTGCGCCCATCGTTGTACCCATCGCGAATGAAGTACTTCTTGTTCAGTTCGGCCTTGCCCAGCGCATACCCACCGTAGCGCGCAGGTAGCGACATAAACATGCAAAGCCCCGACTCCCTTGGCGAGCGCGACCCCTCGATCACGTATGCAAGCAATGCCTTGGCTTTCGCAATATCTCGCACCTTAGGGGACTTCTCGATATACGCCGCAATGAGCTCCATGGTCGTAAGCTTGCCGTCGCGCATGCCCATATCTCTGCTTGTCACCCCACCGGGAGCAAGGTTATCCAGCCGATAGTCCGCCGTCATGGCGTAGCCGGTATAAATCGCCTCCGCCGCATCGCCGTCGTGCACAGCCTGCAAAAACGCCAGCTCGGGAGAGCACACGTATGCACCCAGGTCGCCTCTCCAGTGGCCCAGCGAGATAAACGAACCCGCCGGGAGCTCATTGGTGCACAGGTGCGTCGCGACGTGCTTGGTCCGCCGGCGGTCGGCTCGCTTCGGCACCATCAGGTCCAGCACGTCAATCCCAAGGTCGTAGTGATCGATGAACTCCTGCGCCTCTTGGTCACAGAGCGCGCAGGCGCCTGCAATCGACACGACCTCTGGTTCCGAATCCCCAAAGCGGGGGTTCGGAATATGCGCCAAAAGCGCCAAGGCAGCGTTATGTGAAACGATAAAGTAGCTCATGGCGCGAAGATAGCATGCGCGTCGGTAGCGGACAGCGGCGCGGAAAAGGTTTCGATAAACGACCGGCGGTTTTTCGCCATGGCGCACCCAAAGCGCTCATTCGTCGACGTCTAGATGTTTAGTGTCAACAGGTTGTTTACACCCGAGTGGTGACAAATAGAGAGGCACCTGCCAAGCTGTGAGTTGTCTAGATTCCCAGAGAGGAGGGGCCTCCCATGTCCCAGCATCCTAACGCAAAACTCACCCCGAAGGGGCGCGAGACGCTCGTGTCGCGCATAGGGTCCGGCCTCGGCGTCGCCGAGGCCGCCCGCCAGATGGGCGTCAGCCGCCAGACCGCCTCCAAGTGGCTCGCCCGCGCCAGGCGAGGCGAGGGACTCGCCGACCGCAGCAGCCGCCCGCGCAGGCTCGCCAGGCTCACGCCCCCCCCGAGGTCGAGGAGCGCGCCTGCGAGGCCCGCAGGGCCATGCTGCTGGCGCCGCTCGCCCTGGCGGCCGAGACGGGCGTGCCGGCCCGCACGTGCGCCCGGATCGTCGCCAGGCACAGCCTGCCCCGCCTGGCCGACATCGACCGCGTCACGGGCGAGGTGCGGCGGCGCGGCCCCGTGACGGCCGTGCGCTACGAGCGCGAGCGCCCCGGGGAGCTCGTCCACGTCGACGTCAAGAAGGTGGCGCGCATACCCGACGGCGGCGGCCACAGGGCCCTCGGGCGCGGCTGCGGCTCCCCGGGCGGGGCCGGGCTCTCGTGCCTGCACGTGGCGGTCGACGACAACAGCCGCGTCGCCTACGCCGAGCTGCTGCCCGACGAGAGGAAGGGCACGGCCTGCGGCTTCATGTCCCGGGCGCTCGCGTTCTACGAGGGGCTGGGCGTCTCCGTGGAGCGGGTCATGACCGACAACGGGCCGGCCTACCGCTCCGGGGACTTCAACGCGCTGCTGGAGGGCCGGGGCGTCAAGCACAAGTACACCCGCCCCTTCAGCCCCCGGCAGAACGGCAAGGTGGAGCGCATGAACCGCACGCTGGCGCAGAAGTGGCAGTACGCCCGCGCATGGGAGAGCGAAGGGGGCGAGGGCCTCCGCCCTCGCCCCCTTCCTGGAGCACTACAATTGGGACCGTCCGCACAGCGCGTGCGGGGGCCTGCCCCCGATGTCACGCATCGTCGACGTAAACAACGTCTTGGCACACAACAGCTAGCGCCTCTTTGCGATCTTCACGCCAGCCACTGTGGCAATGGCCCCAGCAAGGAGAAGGGAGACCCCAAGCGCGCTCGAGGGGGTGGAGTCACCGGTGTTGGGCATCTTCTCGGCACTAGCCTTGGCCGGCTGCTTGGGCTCGGGCTTTGGCTGAGGAGTACCCTCGTCCTTGGGCTCGGGCGTGGGCTCCGGCTTGGGCTTGGGCTCGGGAGTAGGCGCCGCAACCGAGTAGGCCAGGGTTGGGACCTCGAAGTCCTCCGACGCACCCTGTACACCAGCGGAGTTGACGGGCGAGAGCGTAGCCTTCCCGTTGGCCGCCAGCGAGTAGTCGCCCGGCTCGGTGGGTGCCTGCGCAAGCGTGATCTTGTAAGTCAGCTTCACGGGCGCGAAGTTCGACACGGCCTCGTTGGCAGTGAGCGTGTAGGCATCCGCGCTGGGGTCGTAGACCAGGGTGAAGCGCGCCTTGGTGTCGCCCTTGCTGTGGAAGCTCCAGGCGTTCTCGCCGGTAGCGGTGGCCTCGAGCTGCTCGTCGCCAACGCTCAGCGCGACGGAGTCGGGAACGAAGTCGAAGTCGTAGGTTTCGCTCTTGCCCATGGAGTCGGTGATAGTGGAGCCTGCGCCGCATGCGTACAGGATGTTGTCGGCGATCTGCGAGAAGCCGAGGTTGTTGCCGCCGTTGAGCTCGTTCATGAACTTGACGGAGAAGTCGGAGTCGCTGCCGGTGCGCACCGCGAAGCAGTTGTAGCCGGCGCCCTTCAGCGCCTGCCACGTGTTGTACGCCTCATAGACCGCGCGGTCGGGCGCCATAGCGTGGTCGGCCTGGGTGCCATGCTCGATGTAGGTGAAGTTGGGGTCGGTGATCTCGCCCGCCGAGTTTCTCACGCGCTGGCCGTTGACGACAGCGGCGCCGCCGTCGTTTCCGTACGTCGTGAAGTTCAGCGCGTACTTGTCGCCGTCGGCAGCCACCCACTGCTTAAGGTGCGAGTAGTACGTGTTCCAATCGCCGTACGGCATCGCGTACGACGTGGAGTCGGGCGTACGCGCCTGGCGCCACTCGTCGATCATGCCGAAGTACCAGAAGTCCGTCGCCTTGAAGTCGCTCGCGGGCCTCAGGGAGTTCTGGTCCGAGTAGGTGTACTGGTAGTAGATGTCCTTGACCTGGCCGTCGGAGCCGGTGAACAGGCGCGTCAGGCCGTCGCTCACGAGGATGACGTACTTGCGGTTCGCTGGCGTGGCGGAATCGGCGTCGAGCATGGCCTGGGCCTTGAGCAGGCCGTCATGCATGTTCGTGCCGGACTTGATGGTGCCGGTGTACCCACCGGTGATGGCACTCTTGAAGTCGCCAACGTTGTCTGCGGTCAGCGTGGCGAGGTCCTTCTCGACGTGGCCGTCGCCCTTGAACGACACGACGCCCACGCGCACCTGGTCGACGCCCTTCACCTCGTCGACGAGGCAGTCGAGCGTGTCGGTGGCGCCGGCGATGGAGGCGTCCCTGCAGCTGGAGTTGTCGACGACGAAGACGATGTCGGAGGACATCACGGCCTCGGCGCTCGGAAGCTGGAGCGTGACCTCGGCGGTCTTGCCCTCCTCGAGCCACTTCGCCGTCTTGGACTTGGGGATCTCCCAGCCGCTTCCGGCATCTGAGTCGCTCGTCGCCGCTAGGGCGGGCATGGGGAGCACAGACGCAACGACGAGGGCAAGCGCGGACAAGGCCGCGAGAACTGCCCGACGTCTCCGTTGATGGTTGAGTATTGCATTGCTTGGCATCGGTTCTCCTTCCGACAGGTCAGCAGTAGGGATTCTCGACAACGCGATTATCGAATTGCATTGCATCACGATGCATTGTCTATCTTGGAAATCTGACACACAGACAAGGCCACCGAGGGGAATTCGAGCTGCCAGCGGACAGGAGCGACGGCTGAGCTTTCGGCCCGATTACTTCACCAAGTGGGATGAGTGCTTCGGCAGGATGGTCCTGAGCAGCGCTCGTTGGTATCCTTCCAATAAGGCGCCTTCGCCCAATCGGAGGCGCGGCTTTTTTGGCTGGCAGGCACTTGACCTGTGGGCTAAGGGCAGCGAGAAGTCCGGCGTGCGCGCAGCTAGCGTCATCGACATGACGGCAGCGCAGGCGGAATAGGAGAGGTGCGGGACAAGGCGCTCGAGAAAGGCTGGAGCCCATGGCAGACACGAAAAGGGCAGACCTCTACGACCGCAGTGAGCAAATCCCAGACCCCCTCGCCCTGGACAAGGAGGGGATTGCCACCGCACGTCTGGCGGATGTCCTCGATATCGGTCCTCGGATTCTTTCGGTTGCCCTCGTCATCGCGGCGACGGTGTTCTTCCTCGCGAATCTCGATGCCTTCGCGGGCGTAGGCGCCCTTCTCGCGCTTCTCGGCGCCGCCATCGTGCTCGGATGGGGAGTCCTGCTCTCCTCGGCAGCCCTCATGCATCGGCACCTCTGGAAGCTCTCCCCCACCTCTCGGCACGACTACGCGCTCAGGCTCTACCACGGGCGCTCCGGGAAGAACCCGAAGAAGGCATGCGAGCTTCTCCTCGGCATGGCTCGCGCCGACATCGAGACCGGAAAGATCGAGGCGGCCGCCGCCGCACTCTCGCACGCCGACAGCGCGCTTCTCGAGGGAGACGAGCTCAAGCTCTTCTATCTCCTCTCCTATGTGACGGCGATTCCGGAGGGCGGCAAGAACGCCGAGGAGGCGCTCGTGCGCTACGCCGCCGTCCCCGTCAAGCGGTTCGCGGGCTTTCCAGACGAGAAGGAAGCCGCATCCTGGCTCGATTACGCGGACGTCGACAAGGCGCGCGCCGTCGTGGCGGGCATCCGCGGCCCCAAGAGGCTCCATCCGGCGCTGCAGCTTGCCCTCTCCCTCATGGCGGCACATGTCCTCGCCTACTGCGGCATGCTGTACGGCGTGGATGCGGATGCAGGCTGGATGCTCAGGTGCGGCTACGCCTCGGTGGCGGGTCTCTTGGCTGTGGCATCCCTTGTCGTGCTGGGAATTGCCATCGCGCGCGTTGCCCGAAAGACCCCTCTCCAGAGCGCGAACGGGAAGGGAGCAAGGCTTGCCAGGGGGATTCTCGCCCTCTTCATCGTTCTGGCTGCCCTGAGCCTTGGCGCCCAGCTCTTGATTGATGGGCCCCTCATGCACGACGGCGAGGAGCGTGCCGTGGCGCAGGGCGTCCCCGACCAGTTCGCCGACAAGGTCTACGACTATCTCGCCGTTGCGTGGCCGGGATACGACCCACGCGACACGACGACCGACTATTGGAGGACAAACAGCCCCTTCCTGATGGAGAAGTGGAGCGAGGCGGCCCTCTACGACACGGAGAGTCCCGCACCCGAGAATGACTCGTCGTCCTCAGCCGGAGGCGATGCTTCCGGCTCTGGGGAAGACACGGCCTCCGGAATGAACGACACGGCTGCCGATGGCTCAAGCCAGGATGCTTCTGGCAACGAGGCGGAAGCGCAGCTGGAGGCCACAAAGGATAGGATGCGCTCGCTGGCGGTCTATCTGGAGGACAACGGCATCGTGCCCGACATGGACGTCTTCGACGCCATTCTCTTCGACGAGAACGCGAAGGGCGACATGTACGCAAGGCTGGGAACGGCATCCGACAAGGAGAACGGCAAGCTCGTGACGGTCGAGTACCGGCTTTATTCGAACGGCGAGAAGACCGACGGGCAGGGCTTGACCTCAGAGGAGTTCGTGCTCGAGAAGTGGTACCCGCAGGACGAGGGAAGGGACGCCGAGGTTCTCGGCTTCTATCTCGTCGACGAGGCATCGGGCGCCGTGACCGACGAAGAGAAGACCAGCTGGTAGCCGCATGCGCCGAGCGCATTGCAGACGACGTCCGAGTCCAGGAGCACGAAGGGCAGCCCATTTCACACGCCGGGCGACCGCCTCGTCATGCGCCGGACCTGTCACTGATTGCGTAGGCGGGCCCGAAGGACGAGAAGTGCAGCACCCGCGGCAGCGATCCCCAGGAAATGCGGAGTCGCCCAAGGGTCACCGGTAGCAGGAATGGGTGAGCGGGGCTCATCTTTCAAAGCCGTCTGCGCGGGGGCCTCCTCGGCGACGCGCAGCTGTGACCCCCCCCCAGGCTTCTCGGACTCGGCGAGCTGCTCGGCTTTTCCGGCGCCACGTAGGCGTTGTTGAAGACGGCCTCGTTGACTCCATCACCGTACGAGACCTCGGGTATGAGGCTGCCGTCCGGGTCTATCTGCTCGGCGACGACCGTCACCTGGTAGACCCTCGCGTCGTACGTGATCCCCTCCTCGTCTCCCGCGACCTCGCGGATGGAGTAGCGATACGTTCCCATGCGCGTATAGGTGATGGGGGCAAACGTCACTGAGCCGTCCGCTGCGTTCGCGGCAGTCTGCAAGACGTTGCCCTGCTCGTCGAGAAGCTCGACGGAGAACTCGCCCCCCGCAAGCTCGCGGCCGGTGAGGGTCACCCTCGCCCCAAGCCGTACCTGGCCCCGCGGCGCGAACGTGTTGACGAAGGACACGACCGCGGCCCTCGCGGGCTTCTCGCCTGCCGTGTAGACGTAGGTCTCGCTATCCGCACCAGCCGTCGTAAACGTCGTGGTGGCCGTTACACGTCCGTCGTCACGCCTGCCCACCTCGATGGCAAGCGTTCGCTCGGCCATGTCGTAGGCGGTGGCGGGGTAGCTGAGGCCCTTAGCTGAAACCAGCGAATACCTGTAGGTCTTGCCGACGTCCTCCTTGGTGAAGACAATCGGCTTTCCGTCGCGGACCTCGAAGAAGTCCACCGTTGCCGGCTGGCCATCCTTCGCGCTGGGGAACCTGAAGACTCCAACGTACTGCCCCACCTGCCTCCCGAGGAGCAGCGCCTTAGACGCCTGGTCTTCAGGCACCACGGTCACCATGTACTCGGGATAGACGGAGTCGCGCCCGTTCATCACCGCGGACAGAGTGATGCCACCTGCCTCCGTGAAGTTCAGGGCGGGCTCGTAGGAGTTCGTGAAGGTCGGCGACCAGAACCCGTTGCCCACGGCGACAAGCTCCCCCTGCACGCGCCCGACGACGAACTCGAACGCGCCCACGTGCGTGTCGTACACGATGTCGGGATCCGAGCCCTGTACCTGGGTCACCTCGTAGCGGTAGGTGCCAGGCTCCGTGAACGTGATGGCACCGACCTTGATCTCGGCGTGGTCAGGCAAGAAGGAGAGCGTGTCCTCCTTTGTCACCGTGATGGTGGTATCGGCTGGCTCGGGCGCGCCGTTCAAGCCGGTCACCTTGAAAGCGAACGCATCAGAGTCGTTCCAGGCCCGACCGGAGATCCCCACCCTCAGAACCCTGGCGGGCGTGATAGTGACGGATTCGGTGGGGCCGTCATCGGCAAGCGCCTGCGCGGGAAGAACGATTCCTGCCAGAGCAAGCGAGATGACACACAGGAAGAGTGTCTTCCAGAGGGACTTCATGGGCGGCTCCGTTTCGTCCGGGGTCTTATCCGCCACAATGTTACACTCTCGCGGACGAAGTCGGTAGTGTCGTTTGGGGGGCGAAACGGCCAACCGGAAGACCCCCGCCTCGTCTCCCCCATCGCGGTCCCCGATTCCGCCTTGCACAACGGACAGCTGAGCGGCGAAGATACGTTTGGCGAGAGGAGAAGACATTGGAGACCGAGAACGTGGCACTTCCCCGGCTGCCCATGCCGCTCATGTGCACGTCGTTTGAGCCGGGCTGCCTCGATGCGGCGGTGGCGTCATTCGACGACCCTGACGTCCAGGCCATCGCCCGCGCCGAGGCTCTCTACTTCCGGGGCCAGGCCGAAGCGGCGGACGCCGCGGCGACTGCGTATCTCGACGCCGACGACGTCGGTCTGTGTCTCTCGGGAAATCTCATCTGCGGCTTCGCGAGCCTCTCGCTCAACCACATCGCCCAGGCGCGATCGTGCCTGGGGGCGATCGTGGCAGAAGGCTCGGCGGATGCCGACGAGGGCGAGTCAGAGCCGCTTCGCGCGTCTCGCATGCTCTTTGGTGCCGCGGCGGGCGTCCTCCTCCACCTCCCAACGCCCTTCTCGATGGAGGAGTTCGCGTCGTGCGCGGCAAGCCTGCCCGAGGGCCTGCGCCTCTTTGCGAGCTACCTGCTCGCACATGCCTCCTACCTCAACGGAGACTGGGGCAAATGCGTGGGCATGGCCGAGAACGCCCTGGTCATGAAGCGTGGAAGCTATCCGATATCGGAGACGTTCCTACACCTAGGGGAGGCGATGGGATACATGAGCCTGAAGGAGTCCGACCACGCCAGGGAGCACTTCGAGCGCGCGTGGGCGTTGTCGAGGCCAGACGGGCTGTACGAGACCATAGGCGAGCACCACGGGCTATTGCAGGGACTTGTCGAGAAGTGCCTGAAGGCCGGCTACCCCGAGGACTTCTCGCGAGTGATCGAGATAACGTACCGCTTCAGCTACGGCTGGCGCAGGATCCACAACCCGGATGCCGGCGAGAGCGTGGCAGACAACCTCTCGACCACGGAGTTCGCCGTCTCGATGCTGGCGTGTCGCGGATGGAGCAACGCCGAGATAGCGCGGCACATGGGCATCTCTGCCGGCACGGTGAAGAACAGGCTCTCGAGCGCGTACGCCAAGCTCGGCATCTCCAAGCGCTCCGAGCTCGGGCGGTTCATGCTGCGCTAGACGAGCACCTTCTTGTTGTCGGCACCCGGCGTCGTGACGATGACCTCATCCGGCACGACCGTGAGCGCGCCCTTGGCAGTGGCTGCACCCTTGAACATGGACTCGACCTCGCCCTTGAACTTCTCGACGTAGGCGCCCTCGGCCGTGTAGGTTGCCGTCCCCTTGATCTGGTAGCCCTCGAGGGTCTTGGGGTTGTAGGCGGAGAGGGCGATCCTGCCGCCGTTGGCCTTTAGGTTCGCAAGCGTCGTCTGCAGGAAGACGTCGCCGATGTGGAGGTTGCCCTCCTCGTCGATCTCCTTGAAGGCGACGGGCACGACGTTGGGCCTTCCGTCCGCGCAGGTCGCGAGGTCCCACATGGACTCGTTCAGGACCTTGATGACGTTCTCGTTAAGCATGGCTTCCTCCTTCTCCCGAGCAGCACCGCGCTGCTCTGCGTATCGGATGCCGCTCAAGATAGGAGACTCACGCGGATGGAGGAAGATATGGGGCGGAACTTGAGTTGCTCTTGTTGCCCGTAGCTGGTCTCTACCTGCGGGTTCCTGGGACGAGCGGTGCGTCTGTCCTTGCCGGCACCACCTTCACGTCCACAAAGTCGCAGACCTGGCACTGCCTCGGCGCGTCGGTCGTCACCTCGCGGTTTGTGAGTCCCGCCCACTTGCATATGTCGCGCAGGATCGGGACGACGGACTCGCCGCGCTCCGTGAGCGAGTACTCCACGCGCGGGGGTATCTCGTCGAAGCTCCTCCTCTGCACGAGGCCATCACGCAGGAGCTCCTTCAGGGACGACGACAGCACGGCATCGGAGATGTTCGTCATCTCCTCCCTCAGCTGACCGTATCTCAGGGTCTGCTTCTTCGAGAGCACGCAGAGGATGCGGCTCTTCCATTTCCCTCCGAAGACCTCGAGTCCGTACTCGAGCGGGCAGCGGATGTCCGGCTCGAGCTTTCTGGTGTGCGGCATGATGCCTCCAAACGTTGCTGTTGCCACCAGTCTTGCAGCATGTTGGGCGCGTCTCAAGTAACTATGCAAAACATGAGTGTCACCTGTCGCGGCGTCTCCTTGGTGCCTCGACAATGCATGCGCAAGCAGGCGGGGAGGTGCGTCATTCGGCGCGCCTCCCCGCTTCTCATGCCCCATGTCCCGGCTCTGGCTAATCCGCCGGGCTGAAGTCCTCCTTGGGGACCCCGCAGACAGGGCAGGTCCAGTCATCTGAGATGTCCTCGAAGGCGGTCCCGGGAGCGATGCCGTTGTCGGGGTCTCCCCTCTCCGGGTCATAGACGTAGCCGCAGACGTTGCACACGTACTTTCTCATGGCAGGCCCAGCACCTTCTCCCCCGGCATCCTCCGTTGCACCAATGAGGGCGCTGACCGCTGCCAAGCACCGTCGGCGAACCCACCGCGATCGCCTTCGATTTGAAGACCTCGGTCATGATCTCGTTCTTGTCGGCATGCGCAATCGAGAAGACCTTCACGACGGTGCTCGGGCTCTGACGTGCGACCTCTGCCGCAATCTCGTGAGCGATCTTGGTCGTGCCCTCCCACATCGTGTCGTAGACCACCGTGACCTGGTCCTCTTGGTACTCGCGCGACCACTTGTCATAGAGGTCGACGATCTGCATGGGGTTGTCGCGCCAGATTGCGCCGTGTGCCGGAGCGATCATCTATAGGGCGACGCCGCTTTGCGGGGCCCCTGGGTCATTTGAGGTGCTTGAGGATGTCGCCCAGCCCGAAGGTGGTCTTGCGGTAGACCTTGTTGTAGAGGGCCTTCTTCGGATGGAGAAGGCCCATGCCCTTCTTGCCGTATCCAGGGATGAGCGCCCTCTTCACCGCACGGGTAGCCCGGCCCCTTGTCCTGGCACTTATCGACTTCTTGATACTTGGCTTCCTCATTCCGTACTTCATGGCTCATTGCCCCCTACGAATTGCAGAGCGAGCACATCGTCTTCAAAAGCAAGTGCATCGCCCTACCATGGTACGTCTATGCGGGACGGCAGAGGGATGCTCCCACCTTGTCAGCCCCTCTGCGCAGCGCTACCACGCTTTTCTCCGCCAGCCAATCGGGCCGGACAGCTAGAAGACGCCACCTCTCGTGCATGGAGCCACTGTCAGCCGGGCACATTGCCATCGAGGCATCGCGCCGACGTGTCTGGGGCGGTGCCTCGAGCATGTTGAAGGTGGATGCCGCGATGGCGTAATGGTCCCTGGTCAACCTGGATCAGCGGGCGAGCTACCAGAGCCTAGCAGACGGCTTCCCGTCTGCTGAAGTGGCTGCGCCTGCTCGTTTGCCAGCTTGACGGAGTCCATTGCACGTGCATCAATCGAAGAGGCAACGCTCTATCACGTCGCGCCCACGCAGTTTCTCGAGCCAGGCATCAGGGATGGCTCGCCATCCGTACGCGATGCCGGCAAGGCCACCTGCCACAGCCGCCGTCGTGTCCGTATCGTCCCCGAGATTCACCGCTAGACGCAAATTCGTCAAGCTTTTGACAAGGTTGCCGCTCAACTGACCAAAAGCCGGCCACGCACCTGCCCATTTGCTTGACGGCACGGCCCCGCCAAAGCGCCCCGCGACTTCTTAGGCGGCCAAAACACTCGTCCAACGGGCCCAACGCCGCGCCGCAACCGCCCCGTAAAGACCGCAAACACCGCCGGCCACCAGCACAAACTCGGCCATCTACAGCCGCACGCATCGAGCAACCGCCGCTGCGGTATCCTTGAGGCACTTGCACCTGCAGCACCAAGGAGCCACCATGCGCACCGAGCTCGATGTTCCCTTTTCGCACAAAGAAGAAGCCAAGGCGTTGGGCGCCAAATGGGACCGGACCAAGAAAATCTGGTATGTACCCAGCGGCGTCAACCCCGAGCCCTTTGCCGAGTGGCTGCCCGGTGTTGACCGATCCGACCCCTCAGCGCCGTATATATATCTAGTACTGGGCAAGCGCGAGTGCTGGAAGTGTCACAAAGAGACCTCGGTCGCGGCCTTCGGCATTCCCTATCGAACCGATAACGACGAGAGCATCGCCATCGCGCACGCGCCCAACGAAGCCGGGTACATTGCCATCGACACGGCCAACGCCAACGCACTCGCCATCGTGCCCGCTCTTGGCTGCGTACCGGGCGAGATCCGCGACTACCTTCATAAGCGCTGCGGCTACAAGCCCGTAGGCGCGCGAGCCTCCAAAGCCCCGTCGCTCGGCAACACGTGCACCAGTTGCGACGCGCTGCAAGGCAGCCGCTATCTGTTCGAGGAGCCCTCGTCCCCGTTTGCCCTCACTGCCATCAACAAGCTGCCGGCACTGGAGTTTATACGCGTCGAAGTTGCCGGCGTCTTTGGCGTCCCGGCCACGCGTACCGACTTTGACCAGGCGCTCTTTACCTGGGCACGCGACCATCACGCCGAGTTCCACAAGCAACTCGGTGAGGGGATTTATTTGTAGAGATGACATCGAGGCATTGAGGAGCAGGAGCTCGATCGTTAAACAATCCCAAAACGCTACAGCCCCAGAATGTGCTCCAGGTAGCCCTTGTTGAACCAGAACGATTGCTTCGTCATCCAGCGCCCGTCGGGCAGTTCGTAAGCATTCCTTGCGATGTCACCGATCTCTGTTCCATCGGCAAACCTGTAAGCCGCTTTTGACGTATGCGGGCGAACGTGAACAATTGGGTTGTCCGCCATACCGGGCAGATTGTTAGTCACTTTGAGCTTTCCGCTCGCATCCCGATACGGATTGAGCTCAACGCCCTCACGTATCACCTTTCGCGTCTCATCCCAACAAGCTTTCGCAGGACCTTCGATTTCGTTTTCTCCCATCGCCCAGAACAAACAACGGTCGAGACGCAGCACGCCATCGTGGTCCTCACGGAACACAACGAAGAAAAAGCGATTGGTCTCAAGGCACGCATGAAGAGGCGACGTCTCCCAGTCTTCTTCAATCAAACGCTTGAACTCAAACGGTGGGAACGACATAGCCTGTTCGATGTGCCCCCTGTTGTTAACTCGAACGGTTCGGACGGAAATGCCTGCCTTGACGAATTCCTCGGCAGCATTGTTTTTGATTCCGAGCATACGATAGACGAGCGTTGTCCACTGCGCTTTATTGCCCGTGTACTCCAACCCGTACTGCTCCGCAATCTGGCGATCAGTTTCGCCATAGTGTTGCTCGATCAGTCCAGTTACGTAGCTTTCGAAATCAATGGACTCGTCGTCGCCTCGAACGATGCTCTCGCCGATACGCGGGGCACCGAGAACATAGGCGTGAAGCACATAGTCCATGTACGAGCGTTTGAGAGAAAAGGCGCGACGCTTCGCGCGACGGCGTTCGATCTCGCCCGTATCGGTATTGAAGTACTCGTAGTACTGGTCGACCCACATTGTCGCTTCGGTTGCGCCCTTTGTGCAGGCGCCCAAGTAGGTGGTCATGCCCTCCGACAGCTCGTCTGCGCGACCATCCTGAATGTACGAAATGATTTTCTCGTAGTCGGCGCGAATGATCTTCATATCCTCTTCGGGCAGACGAACCATGACTGCACGCTCAATGCGCTGGTCGTATTTGTCGATGGAGCGGTCACGGCCGTAATAAATCAGCAGGATATTGCTGAGCTTGGTCTTGAGATGCGAGCTGTCGTAGTCGAGCGAAACGGGACGGTCGTAGGGAATCATCGTCAAGACAAGACGTTCACCGGCAGATTTACGACCGTCTTTAAGTACGTCAAAACACGTTGCCTTGAGCTCGACACCCGCCTCGGGAAAGTCCGGCCGGTCGTCGCTGTTGGCCTTGTAGCCAAAGTAACGCTCCTCGATCAGGGTTCCCATACCGCCCTTGTACTTCTTGGATCCAAAGTCCTTAGGCGCGCTCTCCCCCTCCGGCGCAATGCCAAGCTCCAGAATGTCGCGAAACGTCATCCCGTCGAGATTGGCAGCATACCGCTCGATGCTAGAGGGGTCAGAAAAATCAGTATCGTCAAGCATGCGCTTGAAATCGAGGTGCTTCTTGGACATGGCAAATCCTCTCGAAATAAGACATGATCTAATACGTATGCTACTGTAAATTCGGGTTATACCGTGAAGATCCCCTAAGGGATCTTCCATTTGCAACCCGATTTCTGTACCCTTGATCTTTGCATTTGCAGCGATTTGGGGGAGTGAGTATGTCAGAGGTCAAAATCGCCGAGCTTTTTGCTGGCGTCGGCGGATTTCGTTTGGGCCTCGAAGGCTATGCTGACCCTCGTTATCCAGATTTCTACATGAAGCCCGCCGGACCCTTTCGCACCATTTGGGCCAATCAGTGGGAACCGCCCGGAACCAAGGCTCGTCAGTTCGCGGCACGCTGCTATATGGACCGCTTTGGCGAGGATTCCGTAGTCAACGAAGATATCAATAAAGTCCTGGAACAGGCTGAAGCCGGAGAGGTTGAAATCCCCGACGTCCAGATGGTTGTCGGCGGCTTCCCTTGCCAGGATTACTCCGTCGCTCGCCCGCTTAACCAGGCACATGGCATCGAGGGCAAGAAGGGTGTCCTTTGGTGGGACATCTACCACTTCCTCGAGATGAAGAAGCCGCGCTTCGGTCTCTTTGAGAATGTCGATCGTCTGCTCAAGTCGCCCGCGTCTCAGCGCGGTCGCGACTTCGCCATCATCCTAAGCTGCCTTGCCGACCTCGATTACACGGTCGAATGGCGCGTGGTCAACTCCGCGGAATATGGTTTTCCCCAGCGTCGCAAGCGTGTTTATATCTTCTGCGAAAAGGACGCTGGCAAGGTTGATCTCGTTGATCGCATGCACAACGGCGTCATGGCTAAAGCCTTCCCCGCCATCTATCCCGACGAGATGTCCGAGCTCGATGTTTTACCCGACCCCTACGAGAACTCAACTCGTTTTGGCGTCGGCCAAAAGACCTCTCAATTCAAGAATGCTGGCGTCATGCAGGGCTGTCATGTTCTGACCTGCGACTTTGCCGAGGACTATCACGGTGAGCGCCACGTGCTTGGCGACGTGCTTGTCGACGAGGCTTATGTCCCGGAGCAGTTCTACATCTCCGACGAAAAGCTTCCCGACTGGCGCTACCTTAAGGGCAGCAAGCGCGAAGAGCGCACTAACAAAAAGACGGGCTTTACGTACACGTATTCCGAGGGTGCCATGAGCTTCCCGGATGCTACCGACAAGCCGAGCCGCACCATCCTCACAGGAGAAGGCGGCACGGGAGCGAGCCGCTTCAAGCACGTCATCGAATGTCCCGATGGCCGTTTCCGCCGTCTTGTTCCCGACGAGCTCGACCAGCTTCAGGGATTCCCGAAAGGCTGGACCGATACGGGCATGACTGACGGCCATCGAGCCTTCTGCATGGGCAACGCACTCGTCACCGGCGTGCCCCATCGCATTGGCGAAGCTATGGTCGAAGTGTACGGCCTCTAAGGCAAGCAATCCGGAGCCGGCAGTTCACGCTGTCGACCCCGTTTTTCCACCCCACTCCCCTGTATACTGATGTAGCACGTGTTTCACCCGGGCTTGTTGGGCCGGATTGTTCATGGGAGGGTCTTATGGCTGCTTCGAATCCGCCTAAGGGGAGCGTTTCTTCTTCGTCCATCAAGCCGGTTACGCGCAAGGCCGTGCGTTGCCAGCGCGAGGTCGCTTGGCTTGTCACGCAGGCGGCGGGCAGGCTCGTGGCGACTACTCAGGACGTCAATGCGCCTACGCCGAGCTTTGTGTTAGCGGCGGCGCTGGATTTTGTGCACCAATTGGAGCTTGCCGCACAGGATGCCAGCGGCCACCTCGACTACCAGAATGTTATGGCGCCCGACCTGCAAACGTTCTGCCACATGGCCAAGTTGCCCGCCGCGCCCAATGCGCTTTCGGACGCAGGCTACATGTTTACGCTTTCGGGCGCGGACCTTATCCGCGATATCTACGCATACTGCAGCGAGCTCGCCGAGCGTCACGTCTTTGACACGGCTGAAGTCAAACCGGGATATGTCATCAAGCTGGTTCTTAGGCTGTTCTTGATAGACGGGTTCGGGGCCATGCCGGCGTAAGCCGAGTCATTAGCATCACCGTCGACTGAGCAACAACCGCTTTACCTTAGTGGGCGCCAATTGAAGGTCGATTATTGGTTCGCCTCGTCCACTAACGCATTTATTCCACGCGCTCTGACAGTCGATACTTGCGGTTGCGGCTCGTCGCCGGCGCCGTGGGCTCAAGCTCGCCTTGAGCAATGAGCGCGTTGACGCGCGACCTAACCTGGGAAATTGTAAGCCCCGTGCGTTCTGCCAGCTCACGCGTCCCCAGCTCGCCGTAGTGTTTGAGTGCCGTCACAATTAAGCCCCCGCCATGTTCGACCGGCTCGATCTTTGAACGGTAAAGTACGACCTTGAACCGATCGAACCCCGGGCAGAACAGGGGCTCGGCCAGACCATGCGCGCGCATGGCATCGATCATCATCGGGATGCCCGAGCCATTGCCCTCAGCCGGCGAACCTGCGCCATCCGGCAGCGGGACAATCGACATGAGTTTCACGAGCGTCGCGTTACGGCATCGGGAGCTGCCGTCAAACAAGTTCTCGCGAGTCTTTCCCCCGTAAAGGCCGCCAGGATTCGTCACCTCGACACGATCGTCAAAGACGTCGACGGCAATCGATTGTCCACAGAACCGATCCCCGTATTCTCGATGGATTACGGCGTTGGCGATTGCCTCGCGCAGAACCTCCTCGGGAATCTCCAGCGAGTCGACACGCGAGACGCCTTGGACGGTCGAGGTTCGCCGCAAATTCTTGGCGACGGCCGCGACAGCATCCGAGATCATCTCGCCCAACGTTCCCTCACAGATTGTGTGGTCCATGAACCTCAGCGACCCCGCCGTGCCTTTCCGGGTCCCCGCATAGACAGCCATGTCGATAAAGAGCTTGGGATAAAACTGCTGAGGGTAGGTGCCCGCAACTAGGAGTCCAGCCTTGGTGACATTGCCCTGGGAATCAAGGAAATTTAGGCGCTCCAGCTTCGTTTGTTTGTCCGGCGCGCCGCGCATTGCACGGGGTGTCAGCGAGAAAGCACGCTCTATCGTGCGGTCGACCAGGGCCTCGTCAAGATCGCCTGCGACCGCGCCGGGTACTGCATCGCGATCACTGGGGCTCGTCCGTTCATACGATGACAAGGACAGGACCTCAGTCGACGAAAGCGGGACATCTTTGTCATCGATGCGTTTGTAGCTGCCGCCTTGAGCGCCCCGCTCTATGACATAACAAGGCTTGCTCGACGGGTCGAGCTCCTCAATCGTGATGACCAGAACCACGGTGCCCTGGAGCTCCACGCGTTCAATGGTGTATTTGGGCGGATTGGCCAGTTTTCCGCGACCGCCGGCATCACCCATGCCCGCTACGAATTGGTTGAGCACCTTCTCGGTCTCAAAGTTCTCAACCGGGACAAAGCCCGCGCGCTCGCTCACGCCGAGCACGATAATTCCACCAGCGGTATTCGCGAATGCACTAACCGTTTCCCATACGTCGCGGGAAAGCGTCGTGGCGCTCTCCTTGACCTCGACGTTAAGATCGTCCGAGCCCATGCGCCTTAAAGACTCGAGCAGACCGGTCAGCTCGTTTTCGTTCATCTGCACGTCCTTTCGCTCGGCCCGGCGGAGAATGCCGCGAATAGATTTCCTTCGTCTCTCAGTTATCTCTCGTAATTATCTCTCATCTTTCTGCTATCTCTCATATTAGAGATAAGTGAGAGATGAAAGATAAGATGTCTGCCATTTGTTTCATTTAAACATGTTTTTGCTGGTAGAACAATCAGTATTGAGACAATACCATGATTGCCTGTCTCTTTGCTGATCAGTTATCTCTCGTAATTATCTCTCGTCTTTCTGTTATCTCTCGTATTAGTGACGAATGAGAGATGAGAGATACGTGAGTGATGGGCGAGCGTGGTTTTTTGGACGGTCGGAAAATCCCTCAAACAAAAAACGGGGCCGGCCTTACGCCGAACCCCGTTTTCAAACGGTCAGTTAGTTATCCAACGCGCGAGCATAGGAGTTAACATTACGCCGCCGCAAACACTCCCAAACCTGTTCCGATGATGCAGATCGCGAAGATACCAATAATAATCCAAATGGTCTTGACGCCCTTTTTATAGAGGGCAACGCAAGCGAACGTTGCCAGCAAGGGCAGCAGACCGGGGAAGATCGAATCGAACAGATCCTGCAGGACAATCTCCGAACCACCCACATCAAAGGTCAAAGCCGTGGACAGCGAGACCTGTGCCGCAATCATCGCGCCAATGACGGTCATTCCGAGAACGCCGGCAGCATGCGTCATGCGAGACATAAGGTTGTTCTCTTCGGACTGCTGCAGGAACTTGGTTCCCAGGTCGTATCCCAGATGGGCGGCGACGATACGCGTTGCAAAGTTAATCACGGAGTAGATGAGCGCGTACACGATGGGGCCGAGCGGGTTGCCCGTCGACGCGATGCCAATACCAATGCCGGCGGCGACCACGCGGAACGTACCCCAGTAGAACGAATCGCCGATGCCGGAAAGCGGTCCCATGAGGCCGACCTTCATGGCGTTAATCGAGGACGTGTCGAAGTTCTTATCGGCAGCCGCCTGCTCTTCCATCGAAACCGTAAGGCCGGCTACAAACGGAAGCACATGAGGCGTGATGTTAAAGAACTCGGTATGGCGATCGAGCGCCGCATAGTAATCGTCGTCGTTGGGATAGATCTTTCGCAGGGGCTTCTGAATGGTGTACATGAAGCCCATTGCCATCATCTTGTCGTACGACTGCGAGCACTGGCTCGTAAACTGGCGAAGGAACATGCTCCGATACATATCGGGAGTCATAATCGCGTCCTTCTTGGCCTCTTTGAGATCGGTGTTCTGGGTAGCCATTAGAAGTCCTCCTCTTCATCCTCGGCAACCGCCTGCGGACCGGCCGAGCCCTCGCGGAAGGCCAGGAGCAGCGCGACGCAGATAGCGGCAGCGGCGACGCCGATAACGTCCATCTTGAGGTAGATGACCATAATGAATCCCAGGAACAGCCAGGGAAGAAGCTTGTTGTCGCCCATGGTCCTAATAAGAAGAGCGAAGCCGATGCAGACCATGACGCCGGACGCAACGTTGAGGCCGTCCATCACAAACTGCGGAATAGCGTTAAGCGCATTGTTGATGAGGTCGGCACCAAAGAACAGCGAGCAAAACACCAGCAGTGCAGACGGAATGCCAATCGACAGCGGCACGATGGTCAGATGGTACAGATTCGCCTTGGCAAGATCGCGATTTGCCAGAGCGGTCTCGATCTTCTTGCAGGCAAAGGCACCCGGAACGGCGTAGCAGAAGTTGCGCCACACCTGAAGGAAGACTGAGACGGGAAGGGCGAGTGCGACGGCAGTTGCCGTGCCCGTACCCGTAATGACGGCAAACGCGCAGCCAAGCACGCCGGAAGCATAGACCTCGGGAGGAACCGCCGCGCCGACCATGATGGCGCCCATGAACATGGACTCCAAAGCAGCGCCGACGATAACGCCCTGCTGGACATCGCCAAGGATCAAGCCGACAAACAGGCTCGTAAACAGCGGACGACCAAGCATCGTAATGCCAAATAATTGCTCGTCCATGGACGCAATAAATGCGACCAGTGCAACTAGAAGATACTGGACAACCATTTCGATCAACCCCAGAAACAGGTCTGCAGGCGAGGCATTCTGCGCAGCTCGCCTGCAGACAACCGCAGCAATTTGAGAGGATTAGTAGTTCATCTGGTGATAGTAACGACGCGTGGTGAGCGGGTGGTTACGGACGTGCTCGAGATGGCAGCTCAGGCGCTCGGTGATGGTGTAGGTGACCATCGGGGAGACGATCTTGCGGAACTCGGGGTCGCTGAACGGCAGCTCGACCTCGGCGGTGTCGAACTTGTTCACGCGGACATGGACGCCCTTCTCGTCGGCGAGCATGTGAGTGAAGTTGTCAACGCGGTCCATGAGCTTACGGGTGTCGTCCTCGCCGTAGAGCATGATGAGGCTCGTGCCCTCCTCGCACAGCTCGATGGTGCCATGGAAGAACTCGGCGGCGTGGATGGACTTGGTCTTGATCCACTGCATCTCCTCGAGAATGCACATGGCGTAGTCGTAGGCCTCACCCCAGAGCATGCCGGAGCCGATCACCATGTGGTAGTCGGTGTCCTTGAAGTCCTCGGCCATGGCGGCGCAGCGCTCGTCCTGAGCGTCCTTGGCCTTGATGAGGTACGGAGCGATCTTGCCGAACTCCTCCATGAAGGTGTCGTACTTGGGGAAGGCGCCGGCGTTCTTGAGGAAGCGGGCGACCAGCGTGATCTGGTAGGTGTAGATGGCCTCGCACAGGACGTCGTCCTCGGCGAAGCTGAAGAACTTGTAATCGGCGTACTCGGTGGCCGGGGTGTTGTCGTTGGAGACATACATCAGCGTGCGGGCGCCCTGCTCCTGGCAGAACTTGGCAGCCTCGATGATCTCGGGGGTGGTGCCGGTGCGGGTGGAGAAGACGCAGACCGAGTCCTTGTTGAAGGTCTTGGGCGGGCAGGCGAGGAACTCAGCGGCAATCTCGCAGTGGACGTCGACGTCGGCCGTGGTGGTCTCGACCCAATACTTCATCGGGAGCGTGTGGGCCCAGGTGCCGCCGCAGCCGATGAAGAAGATGTTGGAATAACCCTGCTCGCAGACCTTGTCCACGGCAGCCTCAATCTGAGGACGGAGAGCGAGGGCATCGCTCACAACCTTCTCGTAACGAGGCTCATCGAAATTGAACATCCCTTACTCCTAACTCACTTGGATGAACCCTTCATTCATCCCATGACGTTATAATACTTTATATAACTAACTATGCAAGAACTATTTCAGAATTTTTTGATTATTCTTTAATAAAAAGCCCGCCGATCAAATGATCGACGGGCTAAAGAAAGGAGGACCTAGTTAATAAATGCTAGACAATGGCATGTTTCCAGCTAGAAAACGTCCTTGGCAAATACCTTTGAGTCATTGGGGACCTGACGGATTTCGATAACCACGCCATCGTTCACAAGCTCTTGGATATGCTCGGCATCGGTTTCGGTCGCAAAGATCGCGGGGGTCGGATGAAGCGTGGTCTCGGGAGACTTTCGAGTTCCGCCCAAATTGATCTCCTTGATGTCTTTGCAACCCTTAGCAAGGCGATAGGCATCCTCGATCGTCTCGACAATGATAAACAGCGAATACTTGTCAGTGACGCCGCTGTTGAGCGCCTCGATAGCAGCGTCAACATCCTTGATGACGAGTTTAACGCCGCTGGGGCGGGCGAGCCTCAAAGCGGCTTTTCTCATGTCGTCTTTTGCCACGGCGTCGCTGGCACACAGGATGCAATCGACGTCCAGCGCATGTGTCCAAGACATGGCGACCTGGCCGTGAATCAATCGGTAATCAACTCTCGTAAGCTTAATCATCGTAATCATCTCCGCACGTAATAAAGGTAATGACAGGGTTGAATTATTCGTTGAAGCTTGAGCTAGAACTCTTCTTCTTCGACATCGGAGAGCATATCCGCCGCCTCACAAAGCATGATAAACGAACGTGATCCCTCGACCGCGGCTTTGGCCTTGTCCGCATCCAGGGAGTCCAGCTGTGTAGCCATTTCCACCAGCAGCGGCAAGTTCATTCCGGTGATCAACGTAAACGATCCGGCGGTCTGCCTCTGAATGAATTCGTTGTTTACGGAACCGCCAAAGATGTCAGTCACGACAAACCACGTGTCGGCCGGATCCTTCGACTCCATCCAAGCATCGATAAGCGCTGCGACATCCCTCGTGTCGTCATCGACATAGGCGCACAGGCACTCGATTCGATCGTTGGTGCCCATCAGAATCTCCAGAGAGCTTTTCATGCCTTGGGCGAGATAACCATGACTCGCTAGCAATATCTTATTCATAGTTCTCCAATACCAATAGGACGTACTATATTGTCATAACAAAGTATATTAGCAATCTGCCCTACGTGGTGTGTCTATTTTCCAAATCCGCGAACGGTAACAATTGGTCGGTAAATAGACTAATCTATCTCTAATTTACAAATAGAACTTCAGTCGCTCGGTGCAGTACACCTGACGGGAGATGAAAAGCGGCTCGCCGCTTGGAGCATAACGTCTATCGACAAACAGAAGCAGCGGAGAGTCCAGCTCCACGTTAAGGTATGCCGCCTCGAGCTCGCTCGCATAGCAGACCTCGAGCGTACGCGTGTTGGGGCCCATCTTGATCCCCTGGCGATCGAGTACCGCCATCAGCGAATCCTCGAGGGATTCATGCTCCAAAAAAGAAAGCGCAGCGGAATAGCTATTGGTTTCCAGCATCGTGGGCTTGTCATCCACAAGGCGCAGACGACGACTACGCAATACCTTTTGGGTATCGTCTACGCCCAGGAACTTCGCGTCTCGCAGGCTTGGGAAGTCCCAGCCCATTGCGAGAACCCTGGTAGACGCCTGTTTTCCCGCAAGCTGGCACGAATGGGTAAAGCTCTCACGGTCGTCCGCGGCATACATCTGTGTGTCCGACGAAACGAACGTGCCCTTGCCGCGGGCCCTCTCAACAAGCCCAGCATCTTCCATTTCTTTAATTGCGGAGCGAACCGTTATTCGGCTCACGCCAAATTGCTCGATGAGCTCCGCCTCGGTCGGAAGCTTATCTCCCGGGCGGTACGTGCCGTTGGCGATCGAATCAGAAAGCGCACGAACAATCTGTTTGTACAGGGGGATAACGCTATTTGCTTCAACCATATCAACCATACCTTTGCAAGGAATCAGCAGCTTATAGATAGATGACTTATATTGTATTAGAACTTTTTAGGAGTCCATATATTTCCTAAATGATTCGGTAAACGGGGTGTTATTTCACTTTAGTGAGGTGCAGCGGCTACCCGCGGCATTCGTTATCAACCTAGCTAGGCTAGTCCACCCACATCGTCTCCAGTTCGCCGCAGAGCCGCGGCCCCATATGGGTATACTCTCGAGAATTCGACTCGATTCGCCCCCGCTGGGGCGTCAAAGGAGACTGCATATGCCCACCACCTCAACCGACCCGCGCGCCGCAGCCGCTGCACTGCTGGTGCCCGGCACTACCTGCCACGGCTTTGCCGTCGAGCGCCGCGAGACCGTGCCCGAGCTCGACTCGGACGCTTACGTGCTGCGACACACTGCCTCGGGCGCTCGCCTGCTGTACCTGGCGTGCGACGACGAAAACAAGGCCTTTGCCATTGGCTTTAAGACGCCGCCAGCCGATTCCACCGGCGTGTTCCATATTCTTGAGCACTCGGTCCTGTGCGGATCGGCCAAATTTCCCGTCAAGGAGCCGTTCGTGGACCTGATCAAGAGCTCCATGCAGACGTTCCTCAACGCCATGACCTACCCCGACAAGACCATCTACCCCGTTGCCACCACCAACGAACAGGACCTGTACAACCTGATGGACGTGTACCTGGACGCGGTGTTCAACCCGGCCATCTATACCAAGCCCACCATTTTTGAGCAGGAGGGCTGGCACTACGAACTGAACCTGCCGGAGGGCGACGGCGACAGCAGCGCCGCGAGCCTGCACGAGGGCACGCTGCGTTATAACGGCGTGGTGTTCAACGAGATGAAGGGCGCGCTGTCCGACCCCATGAGCGTGCTGGACGATGCCGTCAACGCCGCGCTCTATCCCGACACCGCCTATGCGCACGAGAGTGGCGGCGACCCGCGCGCGATTCCCGCGCTCACCTACGAGCAGTTCCTGGACACGCACGCGCGCCACTACAATCCTTCCAACTCTTACATCACGCTCTACGGCGACCTGGACGTGGACCGCGCGCTGGCCTTTTTGGACGAGCGCTATCTGTCGCAGCCGAACGCCGCGAGCCGCCGCATGGACGCTGCCGTTGCCGCCGACGAGGACCCGTCCACGCTGGCGCCCAATCCGCTGGACGTGCAGGAGCCTGTGACCTGCGAGTATAAGCGCGTCGAGATGGCCACCACGCCCGAGAACGCCCTGGTGGGCCTGGGCCTGGTGCTGGGCAGTGCGCTCGACCGCAAGCGCACGATCGCGGCGGATATCCTGTTCGAGGCACTGCTGGGCTCCAACGAGGCGCCGGTTAAGAAGGCCATTCTGGCCGCCGGCCTGGGCGGCAACGTGGTGAGCTACACCGCGGCCGAGAGCCTGCAGCCCTACGAGCTCATCATGCTGCAGAACGCGCAGCCCGGCGTGGCGCGCGAGCTGTGTCGCGTGTTCCAGGACGCCTGCCACGACCTGTGCGAGCATGGCGTTCCGCGCGAGCGCCTGGAGGCCATCATCAGCAGCAACGAATACGACCTTCGCCAGCGCGACTACGGTATCGCCGACGGCGTGGCTATTGCGTGCGACGCGCTGAGCACTTGGCTCTACGATGACGACGCCGCGACGCTAGCACTCAAGTACGGCCCGGTGTACGAGGAGCTGCGCGGCGAGCTGGACGGCAGCTACTTTGAGGACCTGCTGCGCGAGCTGGTGCTGGAAAACGACCATATGGCGCTGGTTGAGCTGGTGCCGGTAGACGCTGCCGAGGGTGCGGAGGGTGCCGAAGCTGCCGAGCTGGCTGCCAAGCGCGACGCCATGACCGATGCCGAGCTGGCGGACGTGGTCGAGCGCACGGCCGTGCTGCGTGCCGCGCAGGAGGCCGAGGACACGCCCGAGGACAAGGCCACGCTGCCGCGCCTGCGTGTATCCGACATTGGCGAGGCGCGCCCCGAGCCGCCGCTCGTTGTGGACACGACTGCGCCCATCCCCTGCCTGCGTCACGGCATCTCCACCAACCGTCTGGCCTACGCCATGCAGTATTTCGACCTGAGCTGCGTCGCATTTGAGGACCTGCCCTACGTGACGCTGCTCTGCCGCCTGCTCAAGCAGCTGCCCACGCGCGAGCATTCGGCCGAGGAACTCGACAACCTGCTCGCCGGCAAGCTGGGCTTTTTGAGCTTTACGACCGAGGTCATGACGCAGCCCGACGTGGACGGCGTGCGCCCCTACCTGCTGGTGAGCGCCGGCGCCCTGTCCGAGAAGATCGATGCACTGGCGAGTCTGCCGCGCGAGGTATGGTCGAGCACGCTTTTGGCGGACGCCGACGCCGACCGCATGCGCGACGTGCTCACGCAGATTCGCATTGGGCTTGAGCAGGGCTTTATCAACAACGGCCACTCGGCGGCGCTCGGTCGCGCGATGAGCTACAGCTCGCCTTCGGCCGTGGTGCGCGAGCAGCTTTCGGGCGTTGATTTCTATCTGTTCCTGCGCGATCTGCTCGACCACTTTGACGAGCGCCTGGACGGCCTGCGCGCCAAGCTTACCGAGCTGGCGGGCCGCATCTTTGTGGCCGACGGCTGCATGGCGAGCTTTACCGGCAGCGACGAGGACTTTGACGCGTACTGGGATGCCGCGGGTGACCTGGGGCTGGGTGCGGGCGATGGTGCCGATGCCGGCCGCAACGCGCTCGTGGTGCCGACGCCGTGCGACCGCCACGAGGCCTTTGTCATCCCCAGCGACATCTGTTTTGCGGCAAGCGCGTGCGACCCGCGTCGCTTGGGCATCGACGTGACGGGCGCCTGGGCGGTTGCCGCCAACGCGCTCTCCTACGACTATCTGTGGAACGAGATCCGCGTTAAGGGCGGCGCGTACGGCTGCGGATTCCGCGCGGCCGGCGAGCGTCAGGCGGCGTTCTACACCT
>CAUBGU010000008.1 GCA_958435545.1 uncultured Collinsella sp. | reverse complement strand
TTTCCCGATGTCCAAGAAATGGGAGGCAGTTCACTGTCCCCTTTGTGGTGGTTTTTGGTCGGTTAAGCCTCGAGTTGCGCCACTTTGTAGCGGTAGGCAGCGGCGATAACGTCTTTACAACCCTCGCGGCCCAGCTTGGCGCGGTTGACGACGATGTCCTTGCCGCTCGTCATCTTCCACTTTCCGGCACTATAGCGCTTATAGAACGCCTCGCGCGCCTTCTGCTGCTGCTTGACCAGCTTGGCGCCCTTCTTTTTGTTAAGGCCGCGCTTCTTGCGCACGATCTCGACGCGGTCCTCAAAGGGAGCGGTCACCAACACGGCAATGTGGTTGGGGTTGTTACGCAGCAGGTAATCGGACAGACGACCTTCAATAATGCAGCTCTCGGTCTCGCCCAGGTCCAAAATCACCTGGCTCATCTTTTGGAATAATTTGTCCGAGTACGAACGGGCATCGTAACGGTCGGGCAGAAACGCCATGTTCTCCACAGCCAGACGCTCGTCGTAGGCGGCCATCTTGTCGAGCGACTCGCCCGCGCGCAGCGACGCACGCACCAGCAGCTCGTTATCGTACAGCGGAATCCCCAACTCGTCGGCAAGCATGCGACCAATCTCGTGGCCCTCGGCGCCAAAGTCGCGCGCGATGGTAATGACCACAGGATTCTTCTTGTTCTCCAGATCGCTCATCGCGATTCCTTTCTCTATGTGACAAAGGGGCTGTCCCTTTGCCACATTCTACGCTGCCACCATTCGCCTCTGATACGCGCGGACCAGCAGCGAGATACCAAAGTTGAGCACAAAGTACATCGCAAACACCAGGCCGTAGAGCATAAGCACCTGCGACAGGTCGATCGCGTGGGCCATCACGACGTTGGCCGTGTACATGAGTTCGGCCACGTTAATGCCCGAAAGATACGAGCTGTCCTTAATGACAGTTGTGCACTGGCTAAACAGCGCCGGAATGATCGTCTTAAACGTCTGCGGCAGAATGATGTAGCGCATGGTGGCAAAGAAGCCAAAGCCCTGGCTCTGCGCCGCCTCAAACTGGCCGCGCGGAATCGAGTTGAGGCCGCCGCGCACAATCTCGGCCATAACGGCGCTGGTAAACAGCGTAAAGGCGATGGTCGAAATCACAATGTCCAAACCCTGCACCGTAAAGTAGATAAAAAGGATCCACAGCAGGTTTGGCGTGCAACGGAACAGCTCGATATAGGCGCTCACCAAAATACGGAACGGGCGGGGCGCATAGCTTTTAACGAGCGCCAGTACCGTGCCAAAGATGAGCGAGAAAAAGATCGACAGCGCCGAGATCTCGATCGTCTTAACAAAGCCGCCCCAAATGTAGAGCAGGTTGGTCGCGTTGAAGATTTCCATGCGCTAGGCCTCCTCTACGTTGTCGAGCCCCAGCTCGGCCAGGCTCACACCGCGCGGACGCTCCTTGGAGCGGCGCTCGAGCCACTGCACCAGTATGGCGAGCGGAAAGCAGATGATGAAGTACATAAGGCAGCAGACGATGTATCCCTGCAGGTAACCGTACAGACTCACAAAGTTGTCGGAACGGTACATAAGGTCGCCGCCGGCCACAAGCGCCAGCACCGACGTATTCTTGACCAGGTTGAGCGCCTGGTTGCACAGCGGCGGCAGAATGATCTTGAATGTCTGGGGCAGTACGATGTACCAGTACGCCTGCGCACGGGTGAAGCCCTGGCTCTGGGCCGCCTCCATCTGACCGCGCGGAACCGCCTCGATACCAGTGCGGATGACCTCCGAAATGTAGGCCGCGTGATACAGACCCACGCCCAAGAAGCCCAGCACGAACGGCGCGATGCGCACCGGCTGGTCGGCACCGGTTATGGCCTGCAAAAACTGCGGACCGGCCATGTACATAAAGAGCACCTGCACGGGCAACGGGGTGTTCTGGTAAAACTCCACGTACACGCGGCTTATGGCGCGCAGCACGCGCGAGCGAGTGGTAGAGAACACGCCCAGCAGCGTGCCCAGCACCAGCGACAACAGCAGGCCGGCAACGACCACTTGCAGCGTCACGCCAAAGCCCTCCCAGAAGGGCCCCATATTTTGAAATGTCGTCGACCAACGGTCGGCGTCAAATAATCCTTCGAGCATTTGATTCCTTCCTTGGACGATGCGCCTATACAAGACCCCAGGTCTTGACCTCTTGGTCGAGCCAGCCGTCGGCCAGGCGATCGCAAATCACCTGATCGACCACGGCCGAAAGGTCGCAGCCCTTCTTGGTCGCCACGCCGTAGCCCTGCTCGCCAAACTTGACCTCGGGCTGCAGCAGCTCAACGGTCTCGTTCATGTAACCGGCCAGCGTGGAGCGGTCCATGGCAAAGACGTCGATATTGCCGGCGTCGAGCGAGCTCTTGATGATGGGATAGCCGCTAAAGGCCCTAAACTCTGGCTTGCAGCTAAAGCCGTTGTCCTTGATCATCTGCTCGATCAGGCCCTGCGTGGTAGCACCCTGGCTCACGCCGATGACCTTGCCGTCCAGATCCTCAATCGAGGTAAAGCCCGAACGCTTCTTGACCATGAGCCCCACGTAGTCGGTGCGGTACGGCGTCGAGAAATCCCAGCTCTTCTTGCGCTCGTCGGTGATGGTGTAGGTCGCCGCGACCACGTCGAGTTGGCCGTTATCGATCAGCGGGCCGCGTGTCTTGGGCGTTACGTCGGTAAACTCGACAAGCTCCTGGGCGCGGGCCTCCTTGTAGCTCACGCCAAAGACGGCAGCGGCGATCTGGTAGCACAAATCGACTTCCATGCCCTCAAAGCGGCCCTTGGCGGTGTCGTAATAGCCATAGCCGGGAACGTCCTTCTTAACGCCGGCATTCAGATGGCCACGCGACTTGATGGCCGCAAGCTTGGACCCCTTGTCGGAACCCTCGCCGCCGGCGGAGTTGCCGCAACCGGTAAGCGCGGTCCCCGTCAGCGCGAGCATGCCGGCGCCCGCCAGCTGCAAAAAGTGGCGGCGCGACACGGCCGCCCTCGTCATATCCGTCATGTCCATCACCGCGCCTAGTGCAGAATCTTGGACAGGAACTCGCGGCAGCGCGGGTTCTCGGGGTTATCGAAGAAGTGCTCGGGCGTGCCCTCCTCCAGAATGCGGCCGTCCTCCATAAAGATGACGCGGTCGGCCACCTGACGCGCAAAACCCATCTCGTGCGTCACGCAGATCATGGTGATGTCCTCCTGCGCGAGCTCAATCATAACGTCCAGAACCTCCTGGACCATCTCGGGGTCGAGCGCCGAGGTCGGCTCGTCAAACAGGATGATGGGCTGCTTGGTGCACAGGGCACGGGCGATGGCGATGCGCTGCTGCTGACCACCCGAGAGATTCTGCGGATACTCGCCGGCCTTATGTGCCATGCCGACGCGCTTGAGCGCAGCGATGGCGATCTCGGTCGCCTCCTCCTTGCTCTTCTTTTGCAGTTTGATGGGCGCGAGCGTCAGGTTGCCCAGCACCGTCATGTTGGGATACAGGTTGAACTGCTGAAACACCATGGAACTGTACTTGCGAGCCATCTCCAGGTGATTCTTTTTGGTGAGCGGCGTACCGTCGATGACAACCTCGCCCGACGTAGGCTCCTCCAGATAATCGACGCAACGGATGAGCGTCGATTTACCCGAGCCGGAAGGCCCGATCATTACGAGCTTCTCGCCACGTTTGACGGTGAGGTTGATATCTTTGAGCACATGCAGGTCGCCAAAGTACTTGTTGAGATGCTTGATCTCGATCATGTCTGCCATGAATGTCCCTTCCCTGCGTTTACACGAGTTGAACTATTGTACGGAAAGAACCACGTTTCCGCAGCCCACACTACATTCCCGTAAAGAACCCGCAACCTTTAACCCACTCATTGGGGACAGACTTAAATGAGTGCCTGCTCATTGGGCACTCATTTAAGTCTGTCCCCAATGAGCACCCAATGACCAGCCAGGGGAGGCGCCCTTCATCGGCCAACAAAAAAGGGCGCGACCGCAATGGTCACGCCCCTCAGCATCGGCTATGTGTCGGCCAGCCCTTAAGCCAGCTTTGCTCCGACGATCTTTGCTGCTGCCGGCTTGTCGAAGTTGCCGCCGGTGGCCTTGCCGAGTGCCCCCATGACCTGGCCCATCTGCTTCTTAGAGGTCGCGCCCAGCTCGGCGATGACCTGCTCGATCAGGTCCTCGAGCTCCTCGCCCGAAACCTGCGCGGGCAGCAGGCTCTCCAGAATCTTGACCTGCTCGGTCAGGTTGTCGGTACGCTCCTGGTCGGTACCGGCCTTAATGGACATCTCCAGCGTCTCACTCGTCTGCTTAATCAGACGCTTGATCATGCTGTTGACGTCTTCCTCGGTCACATCGCGACGCTCGTTGACCTCGATGTTCTTCACCTCGGCCTTAACCTGGCGAATGATAGACAGGCGAACCTTGTCCTTGGCCTTCATGGCCGCGATCATTTCCTTCTGCAGCTCTTCGTTGGTCATCTGCATATCCTCCTCAATAGCGTGGGCGGCACTCACGCGGGCACCGCCCCATGATTACTTAGTCGTCGACGAATCGTCGGTCGAACTCTTGGTGACGCCCTTTAGACTCACGTTATAGGGTACGTCCTTGGGCATGGGGTTGACGGTAATGTCGGCGTCCTTCTTGTACTGCTCCAGCCACTCGCTGTATGCAGTGCTGGCCGCCTGCGTCTTCACCACGTTGGAGATGTACTTCTTGATGTCCTTGGGCACCTGCTTAATGTCATCGACCTGGCTATCGACATGGAAGTAGTCGGTGCACTTGATGATGTGATAACCATAGGTCGACTCGACGACGTCGCTCACATCGCCCTTGTTTAGTCCCTCGAGCGCCGCCTGGTAGCTGTCGACGAAGGTGGTGAGCTTGTCCCAGCCCACATCGCCCTTCTTCTCCTTGGAGCCGGTGTCATCGGAATACTGCTTCACGGCGTCCTCAAAGCTCAGTTCGCCGGAGTTGATTTTGTCCAGGCACTCCTGCGCCTTGGCCTTGGCGGCGGCCTTGTCCTCGTCAGATGCGTCGGAATCAACCTTGATCAGGATGTTCGACGAGCGGCGGACATCGTTGTAGTTAGACAGGTTCTCGTTGATGTAATCGACGATCTCACTGTCCTTGGGCTTACTGGTGGGCGCCACGGCGTCCTTAAGCTTTTGCTGTGCCAGGTTCTCCTTGAGCGAGTCCTTGTAGGTGTCCTCGGTATAGCCGTAGGTCTTAAGGGTCTTCTTAAAGGCCTTGGCACCGCCCGCGCTCTTGCACGCGTCCTTCCATGCCTTCTCGACCTCCTCGTCCGACACCGTCACGCCGTTTTCCTTCTGCGCCTGCTGGAGCAGAATCTGCTGCGTGTAGGAATCGATGAGCTGCTTGCGGTACTTTTTGGGCGTCAGGTCGTTGTCGACCAGATACTGCGCCCAGTCCTTGTCCTTGGTGTAACCGTAGGACGTGCGCATGCTCATGATCTGCTTGGTCACGGTGTCCTCGGTGAGGTTGGTGCCGTTGATAGTTGCAGCAACACCGCCGGTAAGCTTGTAGCTCGAGGTATCCTCTGCCTGCGACATGAGACCGGAGCATGCCATGGCCGAGACGGAAAGCAGCATTGCCAGCACGCCGATAACCACCAGGACGATCTTGACGGTCTTAGACACGTACGTCTTGCGCTGCTTCTTACGAGAGCTGGAGGCAGCGCGAGCCTGCTGCTCGGGCGTCGGCGCGGCCTCGGAGTTCTTTTTCTTGTTTGCCATAGTTGGCCTTTCGCATCACGAATCGAACAAACGCCATTGTGTCACAACGCGGACCCCGCGACACACCTGGTGCATGGGGGACAGGTCAATCTGCACCATTTTGGTGCAAAGGGGGCTCTTCTGGCTGTCGGCAGTTAGGGACATTCCTTTTCTGCCGGCAGTTGGGGACAGTCCCCAAGTGCCGGCCCTAAAAGTGGCGACGGATGGCGTCGACCATGCCCTGGCATGTGGTCTGGCCGAGCACATCGGCTGCGGCGGCGGCATCCATAAAGATATTCATAAGCGATTGCAGGGCCTCGACCTGGCCGCTCGGCTCGGCGATGCCCAGATTGATGATGATCTGCGCCGGCACGGGGGCACCCATGCCCGCCATTGCACTGAACACCACGGGCGCCGCGGGCTTTACCACCGCGATATAGGGCTTAGCCACAAATCCGGGATCGGTGTGCGGGATGGCGATGTTGGCCGCCGGCATGGCAAGACCCGTGGGATAGGCATCCTCGCGCGTGCGGACGGCATCGAGCCAACCGGGCGCAATGTAACCGCGAGGTGCAAGCTCGTCCTCGAGCCGAGCAAACACCTCATCCGGCGTCGCGCACTCCCAATCAAAAAACACCAGCTCGGGCGTAAACAGCGCTTCGTTATCCGCCATGCGCTCACCTCTCTCACCTAGTCACCTGCGACGTTCTTAAACGACCAGTCATTCAAGAACGTCCCCGATGACTACCCAAAACAAAAGGTGGCCACGCACGCCTTGGCGCCAATGACCACCCTGACCACTCAGCTAAATTGTACTGTGCGCCGCTAGCCGCGAGGCGCGTCAATTGCCACCTTGCCGCTCTCCAGCACGTGGACGCGGCCGTCGGCGAGCATCTGAACTACCTCGGGATACAGCACGTGCTCAATCGCGTGGATATGCTCCTCGAGCGTGTCGACGTCCCAGCCCTCCTCGACAGCCAGCGCGCGCTGGGCGATGATGGGGCCGTTGTCGTAGATCTCGTTGGCAAAGTGCACGGTCACGCCGGTCACCTTGACACCGCGCGCAAAGGCATCGTCAATCGCATGCGCACCGGTAAAGCTCGGCAGCAGTGCCGGATGCAAGTTGACCACGCGGTTGGGAAACGCCGCCAGCAGCGGCGTGTGCACCATGCGCATGTAGCCGGCCATGACCACATACTCGCAGCCGCGTTCGAGCAGCTCGTGCGCGATGATCTCGTCGGCGGCAATAGGGTCGGCGTAGACATCCTTGGACAGCGTGAGCGTCTGGATGCCCGCGCGCTCAGCGCGCTGCAAACCCTTAGCCGAAGGACGGCTCGACACCACAAGCTCAATCGAAGCGTTGAGTTTGCCGGCAGCGATCAGATCGATCAGCGCCTGCAGGTTGGTACCCGAACCGCTGATGAGCACACCGATCTTGAGCGGCTCGGCCGTATCGGTGCCGGTCGGACGGGTATAGGGCACAAAGCCCAGGCTCTCGGCAGCAGCCATCTGCTCGTTAGCGCTCATCGGAGTACACGACCTTACCGGAGCCCTCGACGCACTCGCCCACGCGGAACGGCTTCTCGCCCAGCGCGACCAGGGCCTCGGTCACGGCAGCCTCGTCCTCGGGGGCGACGATCAGGCACAGGCCAACGCCCATGTTGAAGGTCTTGCATGCCTCGTTGGGCGCGAGCTCGGCCTGGCGCGACACGTAGGTGATGACGGGCGGAACATCCCAGCCCATCTCGGCACCGTTACGGGTGACCACGGCGTCAACGTCGTCGGCAAGCGCGCGGTTGAGGTTCTCGGTAATACCGCCGCCAGTGATGTGGGCGATGGCGTGCACTGGAGCGCCGCCGCGGAGCAGCTCAAGAACCGGCTTGACGTAGATGCGCGTGGGGGCCAGCAGGGCGTCAGCCAGCGAAGCGCCACCGAGCTCCTCGAGCGGACGGCTCAGCTCCTCGGCCTTAGCGGCGGCCTCGGGCGTACCCGGCTTAATGCCGTCGACGCCGATGACCTTGCGCACGAGCGAGTAGCCGTTGGAGTGCACGCCGGTGGAAGGCAGGCCCAGGATCACGTCGCCGGGACGGACATTCGCGGGGTCGAGCATCTTGGGACGGTCGACGACGCCCACGGTAAATCCGGCAAGGTCGTAGTCGGCAGGAGCCATGACGCCGGGGTGCTCGGCCATCTCGCCGCCCACGAGCGCGCAGCCCGCGAGCTTGCAGCCGTCGGCCACACCCTTGATGATCTTTGCCATGTGCTCGGCCTCGATGTGGCCGATGGCAACGTAGTCCAGGAAGAACAGCGGCTCGGCACCCGAAGCCAGAATGTCGTTGACGCACATAGCAACCAGGTCCTGGCCCACCGTCTCGTGACGGTCCATGATCTGGGCGAGCACGAGCTTGGTGCCCACGCCGTCGGTACCGCTAATCAGAATCGGGTCTTCCATATCCTTAAGCGCGGCAGCCGAGAACAGGCCACCAAAGCCACCGATGCCGCCGATGACCTCGGGACGGTTGGTGTCCTTAACCATCTGCTTAATAGCGTCAACGGCGCGGCCGCCCTCGGCGGTATCGACGCCGGCATCCTCATACGTCACATGCTTGCTGTCGCTCATCTGAGCCTTCCTCTCCCACTACCGTGGCGCCGCCCGGGCGCCAAACGGTGCTCATAGTTGCGTTCATTTCGGCGCGCGCCATAACAACGCGCGCCGTCATATCAACAAAACAGCAGGTAAAACCTACCAAAATAAACCTGTCCCTTTTTGGCAGGTTTTAGGCCTCGCCGTGTTCCTCTTCCCAGCTGCGATCGTCGTATTTCTCGACCACGGCGTCGTCATCAAAGTGCAGCGGCTTGTCCAGGTTGCGGGGCTTAAAGCCCTCCATGAACTTGTCGCGGCCAAAGCTCTCGGGAATCGCCACGGGGTAGCGGCCGGTAAAGCACGCATCGCAGTAACCGCCCTTGGGCATGACCTTAAGCAGGCCCTCGACCGAAAGGAAGGCCAGCGAATCGGCGCCGATATACTCGCAAATCTCGTCGACCGTCTTGTTGGCGCTGATAAGCTGCGACTGCACGTCGGTATCGATACCGTAGAAGCACGGCCAGATGACCTCGGGCGAGTTGATGCGGATATGAATCTCCTTGGCGCCGGCGTTGCGCAGCATCTTGACGAGCTGCACCATGGTGGTGCCGCGCACGATGGAGTCGTCGATGACGACCAGGCGCTTGCCCTCGACGTTGTCGCGCAGCGGGTTAAGCTTCATGCGCACGCCCATGGCGCGCAACTCCTGCGTAGGCTCGATAAACGTACGGCCCACGTAACGGTTCTTGATAAGGCCCTCGCCAAAGGGAATGCCGCTCTCGTGCGAATAGCCCTCCGCAGGCGGCAGGCCGGAGTCGGGCACGCCGATGACCAGGTCGGCCTCGACGGGCTCTTCGTGTGCCAGCTGACGACCCATGTCGTAACGGCAGGCATAGACGCTCTTGCCGTTCATGATGGAGTCGGGGCGGGCAAAGTAGACCTGCTCAAAGATGCAGTTTGCGGGCTCTTCGGCTGCAGGCACGCCCTGCTCGGATACCAGACCCTCGGCGCTGATGCGCAAAATCTCGCCGGGACGGACGTCACGGACGTACTCGGCGCCCACGATGTCGAGCGCGCACGTCTCGGAGGCAACGACCCAGCCGCCGGCGCGCGTGACATGGACGGCGGAGTCGACCGTCGAGGCACCGTCTTGCGAGGGCAGCTGCGAAACAGAAGCGGCATCGGCCTGGTCCAGACCTTCGTCCACCAGCTTGCCCAGCACGAGCGGGCGAATGCCGTGCGGATCGCGGAATGCGTAGAGCGCCTGCTCGTTGATGAGCGTCATGGCGTAGCCGCCGCGCACGAGCTCCATGGTCTTGCGAATGCCCTCGCGCAGATGACCCGTGCGCTGGGTAAAGTAGCCGATAAGCTTGGTCGCGACCTCGGAATCCGAATTGGAGAGGAACGGCACGCCCAGCTCGATCAGCTGGCGGCGCAGCTCGTCGGTGTTGACGAGGGTACCGTTGTGAGCAAGCGCGATAATGACGCTGTTGATGGTGGAAAGATGCGGCTGCGAGGCTTCCCAGCTCTTGGCGCCGGCGGTGCCATAGCGCACGTGGCCCACGGCCAGCTGGCCGGAGAGCGTCGACAGGTCGGCGTTGGAGAACACACGGTCGAGCAGCCCCAGATCCTTGCGGACCATAACCGTGCCGCCGTCACCCACGGCGATTCCCGCCGATTCCTGGCCACGGTGCTGCAGCGCGCGCAGGCCAAAGTACGTCAGTCGAGCCACATCGCGATCGGGCGCCCATACGCCGAAAATGCCACATTCCTCATGCAGCTGGTCGGAGTCCGGATCATACGTCGACATGGTCTTCACCTGTCCCGCGGCGCGCTCGGCCGCGCGGATGGTTTCTTGAGACATGGCATCCCCTCAGAGCCTCGTATTTTGGCGTTACCCGCCTTATTATACGCACGGCGCGACGCGCTCCCCAGCGCATGAGCAGCGCTTTTTAAAAGCCCACCGAGCTAATAATCAGTTTTGTTGCCAAACATTTATTTGGCTTCACGACGTGGGTGGCAGTGCCACGCCGACCCTCACTACGCCACGCTTCGCCCGCCGTTAGGACTTACATTGTTGCAATTGGGACGTTCGTCCTGTCTTTTGGCAGGTCGGCGGCGTATCCTTGTGCCTACAGCAAAACGAGAAAGGTTATGTATGGATCGAAACGAACTCGACCCCAGCGTCCCCAGCGCCACGGAGGTCAAGAAGATCCCCCTCATCATTAAGGTATACGCCGTCCTGTGCATCCTGTCCGGCGTGGGCACGCTCCCGTCGGTCGGCGCCTTTATGTGGCAGGTCATCACCGCACTCATCAACGGCAACGCCGCCGCCAAGCTCGGCGACAACACGCTCGTCGCGGTCGGACTGATTGTCGCCGGCATCATGCTCTCGGCTGCCAGTGCCGTCATCTTGATCATCTTTGGCCTGGACCTCATCAAGAACCAGCGCCGCAATGCCGCCCGTCTGTCCTATATCCTTATCGCGTTTACCGTCGTCGAGCTTTTGGTTGACGTGATGCTCCAGGGCATCGGGCCCTTCTTGCTGCGCCCTGCCATCCAGCTCGGCATCCTCGTCGCGCTTTCGGCCACCGTCGACCCCACACTGCGCCAGGAGCGCGAGCTGCAGCGCCGCCTGCAGGAGATGCTCGACCGCGACGCCGCCGCCGAGGGCATGCTCGGGCGCGATGAAACCGGCGAGGGCTACATCAAGCTCAACTACTTCAACCTGTTCTGGGTATTCTTTGTCTGCTGCGTGCTCGGCCTGGTCCTGGAGGATATCTGGCATATGACCGTCAACGATCCGGGTGTCTACCAGGACCGCGCCGGTATGCTGTTTGGCCCCTTCAGCCCCATCTACGGCTTTGGTGCCGTGCTCATGACCATGGTGCTCAACCGCTTCTATAAAAAGAACCCCATCATCATTTTCCTGGTGAGCGCCCTGCTCGGCGCCAGCTTTGAGGTGTTCGTGGGCTGGTTTATGCAGACCGCGTTTGGCGTGGTCTCGTGGAGCTACTCGCACATAACGCTGTTCGGTATGCCCGACCCGCTCGTGGTCCTCACGGGCGGACGCACCTGCACGGGCTTCGCCTGTCTGTGGGGCCTGGGTGGCCTCATCTGGATCAAGCTGCTGCTGCCGAGGCTGCTCAAGCTCATCAACATGATTCCGTGGAAGAGCCGCTACTCGGCCACCGTCATCTTCACCATCATTATTCTGGTCGATGGCGTTATGACGCTGCAGTCGCTCGATTATTGGTATCAGCGCGTCAACGGCACGGAACCGGATATTCCCGTTGCGCAGTTCTACGGCAAGTACTTCGATAATGACTTTATGGAGAATCGCTTCCAGAGCATGACCATGAGCCCCAAGGACGCCACACGCGTATAGCGCTGGCGCTGCTGCAGGTCGTTTCCAACGGACAAGTAAGCCCGCTGGCAGTTCAATCTAACTGCCAGCGGGCTCTTGCTACAGATGGGCTCGAATCGATCGCAAAGCCCTATGCCTCGCGCTCTACCTCGTTCACGCATTCATTCTTGATGGTGCCGACAAGCGACTGCAGGGCATCGACCACGTGCGGACGAATGTCTCCGCCAATGAGCACGAGCATGATGTCGTCACCCACGGCGAGCTCGCCGCTTGCCAGCCACACGCGCACATAGCCGATACCCGGCATCGCGCTCGTGGCCTCGATAGCAGCCTGCACCTTCTGAGCATCGAAGCCGAACACCATGCCGCCCACCTTGTGGCCCGGCGCCACGCCATCGGTCTCGACACCGCGCGCCTCGGACTTGGGCGTCGCGCGCACCACACCGTTATGCGTCAGATACATCCCACAGCCTGCCGCCGAAGCATCGGCCTTGGCCTCGCGCAGCCAAGCATCAACCGAAGGCATCGTTTTGCCATTCTCGAGCATCATTTCCCCTTTCACCGTCATTGAGTAGCCCATTATCTATTCCTCGACCGGCGTGAGCACCATGACGGCGCGCGTATTGCTAAATGACAGCGAGCGACAGGTCACGAGCGTCACGACCTTGGTTGCCGAAGCAGCGCGATCGCCTGCATCACTCGCCACTGCCGAAGCACCGTCGAGCATCTCGGACAGGTAGTTCTTGAGCCCGTCGTCACCCTCAAAATTAGGCGTGCGCGCCTTGGCATACGTATCCTCGACGACCTTGGTCGCCAGCGGTCGCAGCTTATACGTTGCATCGCGCGTGATGTAATACACGTACTCGATGCTATCGAATGTCGCTTGGTCGGTGGTGTCCGAAATCACGTTGAACATCGACCCGTCATTCATGTGGTGGCCGTAGATCGTGGTCTGCTGGTCAACCATTCCCGGCGCGGTGTCATCGCTATCCAGGAAAATGGCCCCGGACGCATTGGCCGTACCGTCGAACAGCGTGTTGAGGTATTTGGAGTTGTTGTTGGTCTGCACCACGGGATAGTTGATGTTGGTTCCCGGCACGTAAATCCAACCCACAATCTCGGGGTTTGTCTGAGCAAGCGCATCGAAGTCGATAATCGGCACGCCGCTGGCGTCCTTATCGCTTACATATTGCTTCTCGATTTTCTGGTATGAATCGCTCGCCTGCTTATAGCCAATCTGAGCATTGATAAAGATGGCGGCGGCGGCGACAATCAGACCGATGCCCACGATGATGAGCAGAATGGGGATGATGGAGCGGCGCTTCTTACGCGGCGGCTCGGTGTAGCTGGACGGAGCGCCGCTCGGTTGCCTCGTCGTCCGGGTCCGCTTCTTTGCCGTGCCATATGACGAGGGGCGATACGCAGCCGGTGTATCCTGACGGCGATGGGACGTCGGCGTTACGGGGCGCGGTGCACGAGCCTGCTGAGGAGAGAATGCCCGACCCTGCTGCATGGAGCGGGCCGATCCCGACTTGGATGGATCGGGGATCTGAGAAGCCGAAAAACGTTTTCCCTGATAGTCGGACATGACTCTCCCTATGATTACAGCGGAACGGCAAGTCGCTTAGGCGTCGGCCATCTCCTGCTTCATCTTCTCGATAACCTTGCGGTACTCGGGGTCGCAAGCACCCAGAATCTGCGTGGCATAGATGGCGGCGTTCTTGGCGCCGTTGATGGCAACGCAGGCCACGGGCACGCCCGAAGGCATCTGCACCATCGACAGCAGCGAATCCATACCGCCCAGGTCACTCGTCTTCATAGGCACACCGATAACCGGCAGCGGCGTAAAGGCAGCCACGACACCACCCAAGTGAGCGGCCTTGCCGGCGGCGGCGATAATCACTTTAATACCGCGATCGGCAGCAGTCGAGGCCCACTCGTGGACCTTTGCCGGCGTGCGGTGTGCGCTCGCAATGACGAGCTCATAGGGCACACCAAGCGCCTCGAGCTCGGCGGTGCAGCCTTCCATAACGCCCAGATCGGACTTGGAACCCATGATGATCCCGACGACCGGCTTTTGATCTGCCATAAACAAAGACCTCCTGTTGAGAGCGGCGACGCGGCGGATCCGCGCCCCTTAACTACTGAGAGTAGTATAGCTGCTCCCGTCCCTGCGGTCTGTGGGTGCTCTGCGGCGGCCCGGTGTTTTCATCTTCACTCCGGTTGCTGCGCAAAGTCGTTCAGATGAAAACACCGGGCCGCCGCAGAGCACCCTCGACCTACCGGGGATTGCTATGACGTACGTTGGCTGAAATAAAAAAGCAATGCCCGCCGTCCTTGGTGGAGCGGCGGGCACGTTTGCTTAGTTATCGCTGGGACTACTCAGCCTTATTGCGACGGTGGAAGAAGGCACCGATCGCGGCGATGATGGCTCCAAGGCCACCGACGGTCGCGACAGTCGTCACCGTTTGGTCGCCAGTGTTGGGGATCGCCGAACCGTTCTTCTTGCCGCCCTGGGCCTTGTCGCCTGCGGGCTTGCTCGTCTGGCCGCCACCGTTCGAGCCGTTGCCGGAACCCTGGTTGCCCGAACCTCCGGTGTTGCCCGAGCCGCCCTGGTTGCCGGAGTCGGCATCCTTGAGGCCCTCGATGGCCAGCTTGAGCTGGTCATAGGCCGCCTGGAGCTGGGTGTCGGAAGCATTCTCATCACCCAAGACATCCTCGGCGTAGGTAATGGCGTCCGTCAGGGCCTTGACGGACTCGGCCGTCTTTCCCTTGGTGTCAGTCTCCTTCGCCTGCTTGACCAGGGCCTTGAGCTGTTTCTTGGTCGGGTTCTCGACCGGGGTCACCGGGGTCTTCTCGAGCGCGTTGCGAGCACTCTCGAGTGCCTTGAGTGCCTGGTCGACCTCGTCCTGCGTGGCGTTCTCGTCGCTCAAGATGGCGCGGGCGCTCGCCAAGGCGTTCTGGAACACGGTCCAGGAAGCCTCGGTGTAGTCGCTGGCCTTAAGGTCGCCGGCTGCAACCTCGGCATCAACCTTTTCAATCGCGGCAGTGAGGTCGTCCTTCGCCACCGGATCGGGAACGGCCGTACCGTAGAACTTGAGCTCCGCCATGCTGCAGTAGGCGTCAACGCTGCCACCGCCGGCGTGGAGCACCTTGACGGTCACGTAGCGACCGCGCGCGACACCAAAACTCATCTGCTTCCAGTCGCCACGGTCGGTGAGCACGCGGCCGTCGTTGTCGAAGGTAAACGTACCCATCGACGTGGCGGTGCCCATCTCATAACCGTCGGCGGTATCGGAGACCAGCACCTCGGCCTCAAAGATATCGCCGTTCGTGCCGCCGTCCTGGCGCGGCAGGAACGTGACGTCGGTGAGATCGTAGTCGCGGCCCAGGTCGACGGTCAGGTGCTGGGGCATACCGGCATTATAGGCATAGTCGCTGTGCCAGAGCGTCTGTTCGTCGCCGTCAAGAGCGTTGACGGCGTTGCTGCCCTCGTAGTCGGCCTCGCTCGAGAAGCCGGTCACCTTGACGTTCTCGCGGTTCTCGGGCGTGTTGATGAGGCTCTTCTCATCGACGGGGCGCATCTTGAGGCCGTCGATTGCCTTCTCGATCTTGGCCGTGGCGTCTGCGACATCCTTCTTGTTATAGCTGCCCTGGCCGCCGTCGAGGAGCTTCTGAGCCGCCTCGACCGCAGCGGTGAGAGCTGCATAAGAATCCTTGGTGTAGACGGACTCGCTGTAGCCCGCGGCCTTGGAAAGCGCTGCCATGAGTGCAGAGGTGTCGACACCAGCCTTGACCTCGGCCTCATAGGATGCGGTCTTGGAGGGATCGAGTACCGATGCCACCGTGATCGTTGCCTTGCCCGCCTTGTTGGCACGCAGGTAGTAGTTCACGCTATCGCCGGCCTGGACAGCGGAGACGCTCACCACAGAGGGGTCGGAACTCTCGACCGTCACGTAGGGGTAGCCGGCGCTCTCAGGCGTGGCCTTGGCGTCGACGAGCGTAACATCACCTTCAAAGAACTCGGTCTGGTTCTTGCCCAGCTCGACGCCCTCGATGGCCTCGACACCCTGCGTGTAGTTGAAGTTGATCTCGCGCAGCGTGAGCATCTGGTCACCCGATGCCTCAAGCGGCGTGATCTCGACCTTGGTCGCCTTCTTGCCCTTGTTCTCGGCAGAGAGACCAAAGGCGTAGCGAGCCTGGAAGGAATCGTACTCCCCGCCCGCGAACTCCTGGGTCGAGCCATCCTCGAACGTCACGACGGCCTTGATCTTCTGCACGGTGCCGTTACCGCCGTTGCGGTTGACAACCTCGACGGCATCGAGCTTCGATGGCGTCTTAAAGGCAAATGTCATCGTGGTGGGAAGCTTCACGTAACTCGGAAGCTTGCCCTCACTGTCCCAGTTGCCGCTCCAGTCCCACAGGAACTCAAAGCCGTTGTCGCCCTCGTTATTATCGAACAGCGCGTTATAGCTCTTCTGCTGAATAAGCTTCTCGACGTTGGTGCCGTCATCGGTAGTGAGCTCGTCGTTGGTCATCGTGATGTCGAAGGCGTCGCGGCCGTACTCGGCGACCGTGGGCTGCGGAACGTCCGGCATCGTCACCGTGCCATCGCTCGCAAACTCAAGTGCGTCGCACGCCGGGCCAATGAGCCAAGATGTCGAGGGCAGTTCAACCTTGCCGGCGGTCTTGGCCTTGAGCTTGAAGCTCGCCACCGCGCCGGTGCCGTTGTAGAGCTTGCCATCTCCGCGGTTGGCAAAAGCGAGGTTGATGGTCTGCGTGCCGTCCTCAAACTGGATCTTCTCGCGCGACAGGTTCTCCATGCCGGCGGTCGAACCATCCTGTGAGATGCTCTCGGACACAAACTCAAACTGGTCACTCTTAAAGTTGACGAGCGCGCCCAGGGCGTTGACGTTCTTGGCGTCGGCCGCATAGACATCGACGGTGATCTCATCGCCGGCCTCGACCTCAGTCTTGCTCGGAATCACCGCAAGGGTACCAGCGACCTTGCCCTTCTGCTTGGTGCCGCCGTCGAGCCCCGCCATGGTGAACGAGTAATCGTAGACGTCGTAGACGCCGTTATTGTTGAGGTCAGCAAAGTGGTCGCGGATCTGCGAGTTGAACGTCGAGGCATCGGACCCACGGTTCTCGAGACCCAGATAGTTCTTCATGTTGGAGTAGTCGCCATCGGAGATCATTGCCTTGTTGAGGTTGGAGCCCACGGCGAAGCCATCCGTGCCGTCGGTCTTGTAGATGGCGATCTCGGACGCGGAGAAGAAATTGCCGACCGAGGCGAGCGGCGTCATACGCACGTAGCGTGCGGCCACGGCGCCGTCGAACGCCACCGTCTTACAGGCGGCGGAGTGCTCCCAATCGACTTCCTGGGTGGTCCAATGCGTGCCGTCGAGGCTCGTCTCGATGCGCATCTTGGTCACGGTGCCATTGCCGGCGTCGTCACGCGGATAGTACTCGAGCTTGTCAAGCTTGTAGGCCTTGCCGTAATCGACCGTCAGGGCCTTGCCCAGATCGTTGCCACCGGAGTGGAAACCGCCGTCGCCCGACTGGAACTCATGGTCGAAGGCGAGATCGGCCTTGTGGCTGCCATAGAGCGAGCCCTCCCAAGTGATCTTCTCAGCTGTGGGGACGTTGCGCCACGGGTCGAGCGCGGAGCTCGCCTCGAGCACGTCACTCCAGGCGGAGTAGCCATCGGCGTTGCGCGAACGAATCTGGTAGGTATGCTTGCTGTTGTAGGCAAGGTCGGCATGCGTAAACTCCGCCGCATCGCCCACGGCGAACACGGTACCGTCTACCTTAAGGTCGTAGGAGGTAGCACCATCGACCTTTCCCCAGGTGAGCTTGATGCTCGTGGGGGTGGTGGCATCCTCGGGAGCGGCAAGGTTCGCGGGTGCGGAGAGGTTCTCGTTGAGGCGGTCGACGGCCAGCGTGGCATCGGCGTTCACGAAGCCGCCGAGTTCGAGCGTCTGCGCCGCTGCAGCGACATCGGTCTTCGCGAACTTGACGTAGACCTTGGGGTTCGTGGTGATCTTGGTGTTGTTGAAGCTCTCGCCCTGCTCGGCCTCGGTGCTGTCTGCATCACTGCCGTAGTGGTTGAGGTTGGGGGTCTCGTTGTAGAAGTAGACCGCCTGGCCGGCCTCGGGGTTCGCGGCGTCAAAGGCCTCCTGCGAGTTGACCTCAACCACGTTGAGCGCGGAGCCACCGTTCTTGGCGACGACGCTCGTGGGCTTGGCGGACACGTTGGCCACGAAGGTCGTGGTGCGGTTGGAGTCGTAGCCGTTGTAGCCACCCTGCGAGGCTTCGGCGGTAAAGGTCGCGGTGCCGCCCGTGGCCTTGGAGCTGTAGACGGTACTCACATGCTCGCCGTAGGAGATATTGTCGATCGTGCCGTAGGCATCGTCCTCGGTCGTGTTGTTCTGGATGGAAGAGCCGTCGTCCTCGTACTGCGTAAAGGTGCCGTCACCCTCGGTGGCGAAGAACTCGACGATACGCTGGCTGCGGTCGGTACCCTTGGTGTTGGTGTCGCTCACGGCCTCGGGGTTGTTGTTCTCGGCATACATCGGCACGATGGCGTTGGCCTTCACAAACAGCGGCAGCTTCCAAAGCGGCGCATCGTAGTTGTTGAGGACCTGGCCGCCGCGGTACTGCTTACCCGAGAAGTAGTCAATCCAGATGGTGGGATTCTCGTCGGTGCCGTAGTTGGGAAGGTAGATACCATTGCGAACGTCGTTGCCGTTCTCATCTGCCTGGGTATCCTGATACACCGGTGCCACCAGGAAGTTCTCACCAAACATGTACTGATACTGCGTCGAGGTGCTTGCGGCGTACTCGGAGTTGTCGGAGAGCAGCATGGCGCGGATCATGGGCAGGCCGGTATCGCCGTTGCCCGTGTCGATGTTGGCCGCCGAGGCCGCGCTCGTGTAGATATAGGGCATGAGTTGCGCCTTGAGCTTGAGGTAAAAGCGCGAAATGCCCGTGTAGGGATCGCCGTGCGTCATGGGCGACTTGCGGTAGGTGCCCCAGCCGTCCATATCGAGCATAGAGGGCGTGAACGTCTTCCACTGGTAGTCGCGCGCGGAGATGATGGGGTCGCCACCAAAGATGCCGTCCATATCGGAGCCGATGTTGGGGTTGCCCGAGAGGCTCTGACCGATATACGTGGGGATGTGGAAGCGGATGTACTCCCAGTTGCCGCCGTACTGATCGCCGGTCCAGATGCCACCAAAGCGCTGCGTGCCGGCCCAACCGTCAAGCGTGATGATGTTGGGGCGCTTGTTGGCACCGGTCGTCACCGTATCGTAGGCCGTCTTGATGCCGTTGAGGCCAAAGGAGTAGCCAGAGCCCACCCAAGCGACGTCGGTCTTGAGGGTGGTAATGCCGCCCGTCTTGACCTCGGCGTCGAAATCGCGAAGCAAATGCCACGGGGTCTCGGAGTTGCTGTCAGGCTCCAGGTTAGACTGGGTCCACAGACCCGTGCTCACACCCTTGGAGTTAGCATACTCGGTAAACTTCTTAAGGTTGTCGACGTTGGCACGCACGGCGTTGAGGCGCTCGGCTGAACTCGTTCCGTCGGAGTTGACGCCGCCGGTCTTGTAATAACCGTTCTGGCCATAGCCGGCACCGTATCCGTCGTTCGGCAGGAACCAGCCGAGCGGCATGTCGTTGTCCTCGTAGTCATCGATAACCTGCTGGGCGGAGAACTGGCGGTCGAAATCGGTCGCCTTCATGTTCTCGGTATCGACCGTGGGGCCCTCTCCGTTGAGCGTCTCGGCGGCAAGCGTGCCGTCGAGCTTGTAGCCCGTCGACATGCCGGACTCGTATTTAACGTTGCCCTTCTCACTCGAAGGCTTGCTGCCCTTGGTCTCCCACTTCTTCTGACCCGAGGTCGTTGACCAGCCATCACGGTTGTAGGCATTAAGGTGACCCAGGTAGAAACCGTACTCGGGCAGCAGTACCGGATTGCCGGTCACCTTGTAGTAGTCCTGCAGCATCTCGGTCGCCACGTTCGAGGCGCCCGTTTCGGTTGCCACGAAGTAATAGGCATCGAACTCATTCTCGCTGTGCGAGGTCGTGACCGTCGAGGAGTCCGTAGAGCCAAAGTCGTAAGAACCCTCGGCAAAGGTGTTGCGAAGCACGCCGTAGCCGTCGCTCGTCCAGTAGAACGGGTTGGGCGAGGCGACGCCGCCGTCGGTCCAGTTATTAGTGTTGGAGATGGCGATGGTCTGGTTGGTGTGCAAGAAGCGCCCATTCTGGGTGCCACCGCCAAAGAAGTTCTCGGACTTCTCCTTGGCGAGTGTCTGGACAGTACCCTTCTTATCAAGGTCGAGGGATGCGGACTCGGAGACCACGACGCGGTCGCCCGATTTAATGCTCATCTTGCCGGTCGCCTTGTCCAGAACCACGGTCGCCTTGCCGCCGGTGATCTCGATAGCGTCGCCTTTGTCGACAACCGTTGCGCTCGGCTTGCTGTAGGTGTCCGAGGTGTCGGGCTGGGCCTGAATCTTAGCCGTGTGGGACTTGCTACGCGGCGTGGCATACTCGGAAAACTCGCCTTTGGGGTCGACGTTGTAACGGAAAATGCCGTCCTCTAGAAATGTGATACGCCCCTTAATGCCGTCGGCGAAATCGATGTCGACGACGTTCGAGGCTGACTGGGAAACGGTCGCCGAGTCGACGCCCTTGAGCGGCGTGGCAATCGCCTGCTGGGGGCTGGCGAACACGAGAGTCGCCGCTGTTGCGACGAGAACCGCGCTTCCCTTCACCCACCGTTTCGTGAAAATGGAATTCCTACGCACCTGGACTCCTTCCCTCCGACATGCGGAAGTGTCGCGGACGCGCGCCCTGCAGCATGGGCGAACGCATCAAACGGGGGGGTGTTCGGTACATTCCGTACAATTGGCCCACCCGTTACCAAGGGGTCAACTGGTAGTAACCAGATAGCCACCTATTAGGTTGAATCAGCATACGGGAGCAGTTGCGCAACCAAGTTCGAAATTCTCCCAGCGGCATTAAAATGAACGTAGACGGCTAAGTGGGGTCCAAAAGCCATACCAATTGGTTCTTCAACCAAATACCAATTAAGCAAAAATGTACTGTTTATCTGGTATTACATAGACCATACCTTTACGTACGTTGGCTGACTTTGGGCTTAAATGAGCAATCGACAGAGGGTGGTGGACAGTTAGTTCAGATATGTATTTTTTGGCGGTGCTAATTGGCGCTAACAAACTGGTTTGGGCCGCTTTAGACCCGATAATAGGTCCTTCTCGCTCTTGCCCGTACGCCTTTATCAGTTCAGACCACCTAAAACAGCTCAATCGAGCCCAAATCGCCCTCCACGCGGCCTCAAATAAATACAAATCTGAACTAACTGTCCAAGAGGAGTGCCCCACGGATAGGAAAAGGCTCTGGCGAATCCTCTAATCGCCAGAGCCTTGCCAAAACCCGTGTGTCTGGAGCACATCGCCGCATACCAGTCTTTCACCCATGAAGCTAGAGATTTTCTTCCGCCCACTTCTCAAAATCAACCGCTCGCCTTTGGGCAGTTCGGTACACTTCCATGTCTTCGCGAGCGCCCACCACGACGATGGCCATTTTCCCTTTTATCTTGATGAGGCGATACACAATCCGAATGCCACTTCCTCTGAGCTTGATTTTCATAAAGCCTGTCAAATCTGTACCGGCCTTGTTTCCAAGGGGTTTACCGAATCCGCCTTCGTTCTGCGACAATGGATTCGCTCTGATTTTCTCGATGGCCTTAAGCACGTTCTTTCGTTGGGAGCCGTCCAGACGCTTAACATCCTTGAGAGCATCCGGGTAGAAAGCGACTTCGTACCCGCTCATTCAAACTCGACCTCATCCATCTGATCGAGTTCGTCCTGGCCCACACCCAACTCTGCCATAACATCAGATAGGGAAACGAGTTCATCATCGCTTGTCGCAGCCGTCCTCTTAAGGGCCAACGTCAACAAGGCGAGGTCCTCCTCCGCCTGCTTCGCCTCCCTGTATTCATCGGGCGTCACAATAACGAATGCCGGCTTATTGTGTTTAAGGACCACAACGGGATTATCGTCCCCAACCTTCGAAAAAGCAGCCGAACCCTTACCGTGACTGAAATCGCTGATGGGAACAAGATTGTCGAGCATCTTTAAAGCAGGCATCGAGACCTCCAAATATAAAGTCTTTTATGCATTCATTTTAGCATGCAGAAAATACCAGCAATCACGGAATGGTGACACGGACGAGGCATCGCTTTCCACCAACCGTTGATCATCGACCGAGCAAAATATCCCGCCAAGAGATCGAGCGAGGATTCCGTCCTTCGAAGAGGGCCGTATTGGCCTCCTCGCGGGACGAAATTCTCGCTCGTTCGTTTCAGCCCGCGTCATCGCGTGCTAGACGGCCAGCTCGCCTGATTCACCCATAAGCCATCGTGCCAGGTCGACGACCTTGATGCCATCCCAATCAGTCGTTTCGTGCCCTGTTCGGGCGATGACGCACTTGGGATAGGCGTCTCGAATCCGTCGCAGCGGATCAAGCTCACGCTCCAGCGTCGCTTCTTGGGAAATGTCGTCACTCACCTGGATATAGACACGGCGGTCGCGCCTGATGGCGACAAAGTCTACTTCCTTTTGGTAGAGAACGCCGACGTAGACTTCCCATCCGCGGCGCATAAGCTCGATTGCCACCATATTCTCGTAAACATGGCCAAAATCGAGCTTTTTCGTGCCAAGCGCGGCGTAGCGAAACGAATGGTCGGCCAGGTAGTATTTATCTCCCGTCGACAGGTATTTCTTTCCTGAGACGTCAAAGCGACGAAACCGGTAGAACGCAAACGCATTACACAGGTAGTCGATATACACAGCCAGCGTCTTGTCGCTTATCTTAAGGTTCGCTCGTGAAAGCTCGGCCGCCATCCCCTTGAGAGAAGAGATGTTTCCGACGTTATCCATCAGGAACTCGCAGGAACGTTTAAGCTGCTCCGCATTACGTATACGATATTTTTGTCTGATGTCGCGCAGGATAAGAGTTTCAAGCACATCCGAGATGTATGAGAAACGCATCCTTTCGTCCTGGTAGATATAGGAACCCGGCATTCCTCCCTCGCGGACATAGCGAGCAAGGGCCTCGGCTGGAGAAGTGATCTCGTGATACGCCGAGAACTCCGCAAGTGAAAACGGAAAGACCTCGATCTCCACCGTTCTTCCCGTGAACAACGTCGAGAGGTCGCTTGAGAGAAGAAAGGCGTTCGACCCCGTGATGTAAATGTCATATTTCTCTGACGCATGAAGACTGTTGATAGCCCGCTCGAACCCTTCACACATCTGGACCTCGTCGATCATGACGATATTCCGGCAACCCTCAATATAGTGCTTTTCCACATATGTATGCAGCGCATGGTATTCCGCCAACGGCTCGAACTCAAGTAGATTGAAGTTGACGTGTATGACGTTGGCCGAGGGGTCGTTTGAATGAAGTTGGCTGGCAAACGCCTCAAGCAATTTCGATTTTCCGCATCGCCTGATTCCGGTGATCACCTTGATATCAGGCGTACCTGCCACCTTGGAAAGCTTGCTCATGTAGAACGGGCGATTAATAAGTCTCATGGCAATCCACTTCGCAAAATTAAGATTAACTGAAAAACGCGAAGTACAATATATCATCTACTTCGCGTTTTTGAGAAATCCTAGATTTCGCGTAATTATGTTCGCCAAGCTATCGCAAACCCGACACGGGTGAGATCTCCGCCTGATTGACCCTGCGCAGCAGTCCGAAGCGAAAGACGCGAGTCCTCAGACCGCTCCGGTAAAGTGAGGGCCGCGACGGTTACCGCGGCCCTCTTGAGAAACGTGTGCGATTGTCAATCGCTCGCGCTAGTCTTCCTTGCGGCGGAAACGAGCAAGAAAGACTCCGATTGCGGCAATCGCGGCACCCAGGCCGCCGATCGCGGCGACGGTCGCCACCGTTTGATCACCGGTGCTCGCAAGTGAGTTAGCGGACTTGCCACCCTGAGCCTTGTCACCAGCGGGCTTTCCCGCCTGGGCGCCATCGTTCGAACCGCCGGATGTCTGCCCACCGTTGCCGGAACCCTGATTGCCACCGGACGCACAAAGCCCCTTCTGCAGTACACGGTACAGCCAAGTCACCGCAGGCCGGGGCGGGGGAGCCGAATTTCCCACTGAGCGACTCTGCTTGCAGCCGGAGCGAAAGGGGGAAATCTCGGCCCCTCCCGCCCCGGCCGGACAGGTCAGTCTACACCGTGTGCTGCGGCAGGTCCTGCAGGGCGATGACGTCCATGCCCATGTCGTTGGCGCTGCCGTGGCCCTGTTGGTCCTCGCGCACCGCCTCGATGGCGCTCACGTACGTGTTGGCCGCGGACATCGCAGTCACGCAGGTCACACCGCGGCGCACGGCCTCGGTGCGCAGCAGGTAGCCGTCGCCGCGCGAACCTGGGCCGTACGGCGTGTTGACGATCACCGCGATCTTGCCATCGGCGATCAGGTCGCCAATGTTGGGACGCTCGCCATCGTGCGGGCCGCTGATCTTCTCCACGACCTCGCAGGTCACGTTTCCGCCGCGCAGCACGCGCGCCGTGCCCTCGGTGGAGCAGATGTCAAAGCCCAGGTAGCGCAGGATGCGCGCGACCGAAAGGATGTGACGCTTGTCGCGGTCGCACACACTGATGAACACCTTGCCGCTGCTGGGATCGGGCAGCTTGTAGTCGATCGCCAGCTGCGTCTTGGCGTACGCCTCGGGATAGCTCTTGGCAATGCCCATGACCTCGCCTGTCGACTTCATCTCGGGCCCCAAGATAACGTCGGCACCCGGGAAACGACCCCAGGGCATAACGGCTTCCTTCATGCAGAACCAATCGAGCTGACGCTCGTCACTCGGCAGGCCCAGGCTCGCGATAGAATCACCCGCCATGATGCGCGCCGCGCACTTGGCCAGCGGCACGCCGGTGGCCTTGGAGATAAACGGCACGGTACGGCTGGCACGCGGGTTGGCCTCGATCACGTAGACGGTCTCGCCCTTGATGGCGTACTGCACGTTGACTAGGCCGCGCACGCCCAGCGCCATCGCGATGCGGCGCGTGGTCTCGCGAAGCTTTGCCTGCAGGCTCTCGCTAAAGCTGAACGGCGGGATGCAGGTCGCGGAGTCGCCGGAGTGAATGCCGGCCTCCTCGATATGCTCCAGAATGCCGCCGATGTAGACCTCTTCGCCGTCGCACAGGGCGTCGACGTCGGACTCGATCGCACCCTCCAGGAAGCGGTCAAGGTACACCGGGTAGTCGGGGCTGATGCGCGCAGCCTCGGCCATGTAATCACGCAGATGCTCGGCATCGTAAGCGATCATCATGCCGCGGCCGCCCAGCACGTAGCTCGGACGCACCAGCAGCGGGTAGCCGATGTGCGCGGCCACGGCCTCGGCCTCCTCAAACGAGGTGGCCTGGCCCGCCGGCGGGTACATGATGCCCAGCTTATCGAGCAGAGCGGCGAAGCGCTCGCGGTCCTCGGCAAAGTCGATGGCATCGGGCTTGGTGCCCATAATGTTCACGCCGCTCTCCTCGAGCATGCGCGCCAGCTTAAGCGGAGTCTGGCCGCCGAGCGTCACCACGACGCCGTCGGGTCGCTCAACATCGATGACATCCATGACGTCCTCGTAGGTGAGCGGCTCAAAGTACAAGCGGTCCGAGGTGTCGTAGTCAGTCGAGACGGTCTCGGGGTTGCAGTTGACCATGATGGTCTCGAAGCCGCGGGCCGCCAGCGCGTAGCTCGCGTGCACGCAGCAGTAATCGAACTCGATACCCTGGCCAATGCGGTTGGGGCCGGCGCCCAGGATCATCGCCTTGGGCTTGTCCGCCGGCGTGGTCTCGTCGGGAGCCACGCACTTCTTGGCATCCGGGCTCGTGCGGTAGATGTTCTCGTACGTCTTGTAGTGGTACTCCGTGGCACTCGAGAACTCCGCAGCGCAGGTATCGACCGTCTTCATGCTGGGAACCACACCCAGACCCTTGCGATAGGCGCGCACAAAGCGCTCATCGGAGCCGGTCAGCGCGGCGATCTCGGCGTCGCTCGTGCCGTACTGCTTGAGCAGACGCATCGCGTCGGCGTCAATGTCCTCCACGCGCAGGCCGCGGATGCTCTCCTGAACCTGCACCATGTCGTTGATACGGTTGAGGTACCACGGATCGATGCCGCAGACGGCATGGATGCGGGTGATGTCCCAGCCGCGGCGCAGGGCCTCGACCACAAAGAAAATGCGGTGCTCAGTCGGGGTTGCCACGGCCTGAGCGAGCTCCTCGTCGCTCAGCCTGTCGGCACCCTCCTTGCCACCGGCGCAGATGCCCTGGTGACCGTCCTCCAGTGAGCGCATGGCCTTACCGAAGGCTTCCTCAAAGGTGCGGCCGATCGCCATGATCTCGCCCACGGCCTTCATGCGCGTGGTGAGCGTGGGGTCGGTACCCTTGAACTTCTCGAAGGCAAAGCGCGGCACCTTGACCACGCAGTAGTCGATCGTGGGCTCAAAGCAGGCGGGCGTTGCCTTAGTAATGTCGTTAACGATCTCGTCAAGCGTGTAGCCCACGGCCAGGCGCGCGGCGGCCTTAGCGATGGGGAAACCCGTGGCCTTGGAGGCCAGTGCGGACGAGCGGCTCACGCGCGGGTTCATCTCGATGACGATCAGGCGACCGGTGTTGGGGTTCACGGCAAACTGCACGTTGGAGCCACCGGTCTCGACGCCGATCTTCTCCAGAATGGCGAGCGAGGCCACTCGCATGCGCTGATACTCAAGGTCGGAGAGGGTCTGCGCCGGCGCCACGGTGATGGAGTCGCCGGTGTGTACGCCCATAGGGTCGAGATTCTCGATGGAGCACACGATGATGCCGTTGCCGGCGTGGTCGCGCATGACCTCCATCTCGTACTCTTTCCAACCCTCGATGGACTCCTCGACCAGCACCTCGTGGGCGGGCGAGAGCTCCAGGCCCTGGCTCACGATGGAGACGAGCTCCTCGTGGGTATGTGCGATGCCGCCGCCGGCACCGCCGAGGGTAAAGCTCGGGCGCAGCACGCAGGGATATCCCAGTCGCTCGGCGATGGCCTCGGCGTCGGCGACGCTATAGGCATAGCCCGAGCGCGCGACCTCCAGGCCAATCTCGGCCATGGCCTCGTTAAAGAGCTTACGGTCCTCACCGCGCTCGATGGCGGCAAGGTCACAGCCGATCATCTCGACGCCGTACGTGTCGAGTGTGCCGTCCTTTGCCAGCTCGACGGCGGCATTCAGACCGGTCTGGCCGCCCAGCGTGGGCAGCAGCGCGTCCGGGCGCTCCTTCTTGATCACGCGCTCGATAAATTCGGCAGTGATGGGCTCGACATAGGTGCGGTCGGCCAAGCCCGGGTCGGTCATGATGGTCGCCGGGTTGGAGTTGACCAGGATGACCTCAAAGCCATCCTCCTTGAGCACCTTGCAGGCCTGGGCGCCGGAGTAATCGAACTCGCAGGCCTGGCCAATGACGATGGGGCCCGAGCCAATGACGAGGATACGCTTGATGTCGGTACGTTTAGGCATGTTAGTTCTCCTCGGTCTCGGTCGCGGCGGAACCATCGTCGGCGAAATTCCAGCCCTGCAGGCGGTCCTTGGCGGTATCGATGTCCAGATAGTTTTCCTCGCCGTCCATGAGTCGCGTAAAGGCGGTAAAGAGATAGTGAGCATCGGTGGGGCCAGGTGAGGCCTCGGGGTGGTACTGCACCGAGAAGCACGGCGCGTCGAGCAGCTGGATGCCCTCGGCGGTGCCGTCATTGAGATTCACATGCGTCAGGCGAATGCGGCCGAAACGCTCGTTCATCACGACCGGCGCGATACCGCGGCGCACCCAGACGCGCAGATCGCCATCGGCCGCGTGCTCGGTCTCGCCGCCCGAAAGCTCGGGGACAAGCTTGCCCAAGCTGGGGAACAACAGGCCAAAGCCGTGGTTTTGCGCGGTGATCTCCACGCGGCGGCTGACCAGATTCATAACCGGCTGGTTGCCACCACGGTGACCGAACTTAAGCTTTTCCATCTGAGCGCCGCACGCCAAGCTGATCATCTGGTGACCGAGGCAGATGCCAAAAACCGGCACCTTGCCGATCAGCTGCTGCACCTGCTCGTAGGTCTCCACCACGGCATCGGGGTCGCCGGGGCCATTGGACAAAAAAACGCCATCGGGATTCATGTCGAGCACCTGCTGGGCGGGCGTATCCCACGGCACGACGGTCAGGTCGCAGCCGGCACGGACCAGGCCCTCCAGAATGCCGCGCTTCACGCCGCAGTCGTAGGCAACCACTTTGTGGCGGGCAGGAGCGGCAGGGGCAAGCGCAAAGTCATGCGTAGCGGGCAGGTCGCTCGCAGCAAAAGCGTGGGGCTCAGGGCAGCTCACGGTCTTGACCAGGTTCTCGCCGACCAGCGTGGGCGCGGCGGACAGGCGTTCAGCAAGCTCGTCGACGTCGAAGATCTCCGTCGAGATTATGCCCATCTTGGAACCGTTGTCGCGCAGGTGGCGCACGAGAGCGCGGGTGTCGACGCCCTCGATAGCGACGATGCCGTATGCACGCAGGTACTCCGGCACGCTGACAGTCGAGCGCCAGTTAGAAGGCGTGGCGCACATGTCGCGGACGACCATGCCACGCATGGCGGGAGCGCTCGCGGGGCGAGCGGTATCGCCGGGGAAGGCCGACTGGACGTCGGTCTCGTCGATACCGTAGTTGCCGATCTGCGGATAGGTCATGGTTACGATTTGGCCGGCATAACTCGGGTCGGTCATGACCTCAAAGTAGCCCTCGAGCGAGGTGTTGAAGCAAACTTCGCCGGTCGCGGTGCCCTCGGCGCCGCATGCACGTCCATAAAAAATGGTCCCATCCTCAAGATACAGGATGCAGGGACCGCAGGTGCCCTTGCTGGTTTTGGCCAGCATACGCTGGCAAAGCTCGCTGGGCGCGAAGGTGCGGGCGGCAGCGCCCGCGGTATGGTTGTTCGCCATAATTCTCCTTCCCGGTCTCACAGGACCGGCTTAAAGGTGTGTAGTTAGGCCTCGCGGTATTCTAACCGCAAGCATCGCCCATGGCATTAATTACATAGAATTGTTTACAAAATGATAATTATGACTTCCTGTGCATAATGATTTTTCTGGGACGGGGATTAAAAAATCATTCTGAAAGCAGGGCTTTGTCGCCAACTGCATACATGACAGAATGATTTTTTAATCCCCGTCCCAGAAAAATCATCCCGCGTGGGCTTGCGGCTCACGCGGGATGACATCGTTCTATGTGGCTGCGGACTACTTTTGCTTGTCCTGCTCCAGCAGCTCGGACGGCGTGCGATCGAGCTTTCCGCCGCGGAAGATCTCTCGACCGTGCAGACGATGCTCAAGATCGCGCTCGGCCTGCTCCTCCGTGATCTTGGTCTGGCTCACCACCGGGTCCTCGATCAGCGATGAAACCGAGTTGACCTGTTTTTGAATGCGCTCGGCAATGGTGTCGTCCATGCTTACGATGCGCATCTTCCAGTCGATACTCGTGGCGTTGGACGAGCTCTTGGTCCAAACGAACGTCAGGATGGCGCTTTGGTGCCCCTGAGCAGGAAACATGCCAAAGAAGGAATCATGCTGGATCCTGCTGTCCTCGTCGATATAGGCGTGAACGTTATACACCACACGGTCGATCTTGTCGTTGAGCAGGGCATTGGTTGCGAGCGCCGCCGCCTGAATCTGACCGTTGGACAGCAGCTCGAGTTCATTGGCAGAAGACGTGTCCAGCACCGTCACCTCAACCGTGCCCGTGCGCTCATCTGCCTCGTCGACGGTAAAATCGAGCGGGAACTGCGTAAAGCCATTGCCCCATTCAAGTCCACCCTTGAGCGCGGTCGAAACGGTATCCACCGAAACACTTTCGGAAAGGTTCGCGGTATTCAGACGTCGCATCACGCCGTAGCCAATCTGCATGCCAACAATCAGCACCAAAATGCCGATAACCACGGCCATGGCGGTCTTCGTAATGGTATGGCTCACCTGCGAGCCCGAAGGGTCGTCCTCGGACAGCGGGTCGATATGTTTTGCCTGGCTCGCGCGATCCTCGCTGCGCAGCCGCGCCAGCGTCGCCTTGTCGCCGCGCTTGACGGCGGCCTCTTTCTCGCGCATGCGCTCGGTGCGCTTTTTGGCGAGCGTAGGATCCAAGACGCCGGATGCATCGATTTCGGAGAATAACTCCGTCACTTCTTCCGGAGTCAAAGGGTTCTTGTCAGCCATAAACTTCCTGTCATATCAATCAGTCGAGCTCGTGCGCACGCGCACCTTCGAACTGCATTCGATAGTAACGGGCATAGGTGCCGCCACGGGCGAGAAGCTCCTCGTGCGTGCCACGTTCCACAACGCGACCATGCTCAACGGTCGCAATCTCGTCAGCATGCTTAATAGTCGAGAGACGGTGGGCGATGATGATCGTGGTACGGCCGCGTGCCAGCTCTTCGAGCGACTCCTGCACCGCTTCCTCGCTCTCGTTATCCAGGGCACTCGTCGCCTCATCCAAAATAAGGATCTTGGGATTCTTGAGAAAAACGCGCGCGATGGCGACGCGCTGCTTTTGACCACCCGAAAGACGGCTGCCGCGCTCGCCCACCACGGTGTCGTAGCCCTGCGGAAGCGATTCGATAAAGGTATCAATATTGGCGCGGCGGGCCGCTTCGGCGATCTCTTCTGCCGTGGCGCCCGGCTTGCCGTAGGCGATGTTCTCGCCGATCGTTCCATCAAACAGGTACACATCTTGCTGCACCAGGCCGATGGCACGGCGCAGACTATGCTGCGTCACGTCGCGCACATCCTGGCCGTCGATGCTAATGGAGCCGGCGGCAACGTCGTAAAAGCGCGGCAACAGCGAACAAGTCGTCGATTTGCCGCCGCCCGAGGGACCAACCAAAGCGATGGTCTGACCGGGCTTGATGGACAGGTCCATGTGGTCGATAACAGGGCGTCCGTCGGCGCCGCGCTCGCCCAATTCAACATCCTCGTAGCTAAAGCACACGTCGCGGTATTCCACAGCACCAGCCGTCACCTGCAGATCCGCAGCACCCGGCTTATCCTGAATATCGGGGACAGTCGAGAGCACCTCATCCATGCGCTTAAAGCCGGCGATGGCTTTCTGATACGTCTCGGCCGAATTAACGAGCGTCTCGAGCGGCGTGCAGAACAGCGAAATGTAGAGCGCGAAGGTTGCCATATCGACCGCCTGCAGCTGACCCTGGGCAACGAGCCAACCGCCGAGGAGCACCACGATCACATAGAGCACGCCCGAGAGCAGGCCATACGTCGCGGTATAGACGCCCATGGCGTGATACATGTTCTCCTTGGACGAAAGGTAGCGATTGTTCGAGGCACGAAACTTAGAGCGCTCGGTCTGCTCATTGGCAAAGCTCTTGACCACACGCATGCCCGCCAGCGAGTCCTGCAGTTGCGCGTTGATGCCGCTAATCTTTTTGCGGTTATCGCTAAAGACCTCGCGCATGCGCATATTCTGCCAAAACATAATGACCGCGAACACCACCGTAACCACAGCCATGGCGAGTGCGAGCACCGGCGCGATGGTAAACAGAATCACAAACGAGCCGATAATCTCGATGCCGCAAATAATGATCCATTCGGGCACGTGGTGCGCCGCCTCGCAGATATCGAACAGGTCATTGACCACGCGGCTCATCATGTCGCCCGAGCTGTTGCGATCGAAGTACGCAAAGCTAAACCGTTCGTACTGATCGAACAGGTCCTCGCGCATTTTGGACTCCATGCGCGCGCCCATCACGTGGCCCCAATAGCTCACAAAGTAGCGGCAGGCGCAGCGGATGACATACATCAGCACCAGTCCCACCGCGATCATACCGAGCGCCTGCATAATAGCAGCCTGACCCTGGGTAAAGAGCCCGCCGGTCAGATTGCGCAAGATAATGGGGAACGCCAGGTCAATGGCGGCAAGCACCAGAGCACAAAGAGTATCAGCAACAAAAAGCCCCATCTGGGGCTTGTAATACGAAAGAAACCTCTTAAACATAGTCACCTTACGCGGTTTTACCAAACCGCGTTTCGTCTCGACGCTGCAAGTGCTCCATTTGGACAATCTGGCCTTCAATCGTCGGTCGCGTATATCCATACGCTTCCCTCCTCTTTTAGGCCACCTTGCCTCAAATGGAGCACTTTCGCTGATTTACACAAACCTGCGGGGTCATCCCCGCTCGTTAAAGTTCCGCTCCACCCAAACGATGAGCAATGCTGTCGCAAGCCAAGGCACCCACGACGGTCTTGGCGTCTTCGATCTTGCCGTCGAGCACGGCGTCGATCAGCTCATGCAGTGGCACCAGGTCGACGTTGACAAACTCGTCATCGTCGGGGTCGGGCGCATCAAACTCGAGCTTGGTGGCCAGGTAGATGTGAATGATCTCGTCGCAAAAACCGCAGGTCGTGACAATCGACGTCAAAAAGCGAATGCGACCAGCCCTAAAGCCCGTCTCCTCATGCAGCTCGCGCTTGGCGCAATCGAGCGGGTCCTCGCCCGGATCGAGCTTGCCGGCGGGAATCTCGACCGTCACGCGGTCGATGGCGGTGCGATACTGACGTACCAGCACGATCTTGCCACTCTCGGTCAGTGCCACAACGGCCGCCGCACCCGGATGGCGAACGATATCGCGGGCGCTGCGGTGACCGTTGGGCAGCTCAACCTCAAGACGGTGGACGTCGAGAATCTTGCCCTTCCAGGCGCACTCCTCCGAAAGAATCTTCTCGTGCAGCTCGGCATCGTGCGGGTCGTCGTCGCCCAGCACCAGCGCCGGCTCGTCAGCGACCTCGCCACCAGGCTCGCCCTCGGCGTGCCCATACATGCGGCTGTCCTCTTCGACGATCTGCGCGTCCACGAGCTCTTCGTTCTTCTCGTCCATCCGTCTCATTCCTCTCGGATTTTAGGCATCCCAGGCATCGCGGCCGCGCAGTGCGCGCAGACCAATGTCGTGACGCAGGGTCTTGCCCTCAAAGTTGATCTTCTCGCAGGCCTCGTAGGCAAGGTCGCGAGCGTTCTCGAACGTATCGCCCAGTGCGGTCACGGCGAGTACACGACCGCCGTTGGTCACGAGCTTGCCGTCCACCACAGCGGTGCCGGCGTGGTACACCGTCACGTTCTCCATGGCCTCGGCATCCTCGATACCGGTAATGACCTTGCCCTTCTCGTAGCTGCCGGGATAGCCCGCGCTCGTCAGGACAACGGCAACGGCCCACTCGTCACGCCAATCGAGTTCAACCCGATCGAGCTCGCAGTTGGCGCAAGCCAGCATGACCTCGACCAGGTCGTTCTTAAGGCGCGGCAGCACGACCTGCGTCTCAGGATCGCCAAAGCGGGCATTGAACTCCAGCACCTTGGGGCCGGCAGGGGTGAGCATAAAGCCGCCGTACAGGCAGCCGCGATAGTCGATACCCTCGGCAGCGAGCTCTGCCACGGTCTGCTCCATGACCTTCACCATGGTGGCGTGCTCCTCGTCGGTCACGATGGGCACCGGGCTGTAGACGCCCATGCCGCCCGTGTTGGGGCCCTTGTCGCCCTCGAGCGCACGCTTGTGATCCTGCGAGGTGGCCATGGGACGCACGGTCTTGCCGTCGGTAAAGGCCAGCAGCGAGCACTCGGGGCCGGTCAGCATCTCCTCGATGACCACCGTGTTGCCGGCATCGCCAAAGGTGCCGCCAAAACACTCACGCACAGCCTCCTCGGCCTGCGAAAGCTCGGTTGCCACGATAACGCCCTTGCCCGCGGCAAGGCCGTCGGCCTTGACGACCAGCGGAGCGCCCTGCTCGCGCACATAGGCAAGAGCCGAAGCCTCGTCGGTAAATGAGCCATAGGCTGCCGTCGGGATACCGGCGCGCTCCATGAGCTGCTTGGAGAACAGCTTAGAGCCCTCCATCTGGGCGCCCTCGGCACCCGGGCCAAAGCACGGGATGCCCGCCGCGCGGACGGCGTCTGCAACGCCCGCCACGAGCGGAGCCTCGGGGCCAATCACCACGAGTCCGCATCCATGGCTCTGGGCAAACGCCGCCACGGCCGCAGGATCGCAATCGTCGAGAACCACATTCTCGCCGCAGCTCGCGGTGCCGCCGTTACCCGGCGCGATGTAGAGCTTGCCGGCGCGCGGTGATGCTGCGAGCTTAGCTGCCAAAGCATGCTCACGGCCGCCGCTGCCCAACAACAGGATGTCGATGGTTTGAGTGTCCGCCTTCAAGGGTGCCTCCTCTATGGATGAACGGCCCGCTCCGCGCGAGCCCTTTGCAAGCAAATATACCCCTCGGCCGCCCGTCCGGGCTGCAAAGGGGTATATCGCAATAACCAAATAGTCCCGATTACTTCCAGAATCGGTTGATGATCTGCTCGCGACCAGCGCCAACGCCAATGAACGTCACGCGGGTGTGTGCCAGATCCTCGATAAACGCCACGTAGTCCTGAGCCTCCTGCGGCAGCTCCTCAAAGCTGCGGCAGCCGGTGATATCGCACTTCCAGCCAGGAAGCTCCTCGTAGATGGGCTTGGCGTGCTCAAAGCGAACCTGATGCTCGGGCACGCTGGTATAGCGCTCACCATCGACGTCGTAGGCCACGCACACCTTGATGGTGTCGAAAGCCGAAAGCACGTCGAGCTTGGTCATGGCGATATCGGTGAGGCCGTTGACGCGCGAGGCGTAGTTGGCGATGGGGCCGTCGAACCAGCCGCAGCGACGACGGCGACCGGTGGTCACGCCGTACTCGTAGCCCTCCTCGGTCAGCGTGTGACCGGCCTCGGACTCATAGGAAAGCTCGGTGGGCATGGGGCCCGAACCGACGCGGGTGATATAGGCCTTCATGACGCCTAGCACGCGGTCGACGTTCTTCATGCCGACGCCGGAACCGGTAATGGCGCCGCCGGCGGTGCAGTTAGAAGACGTCACGTACGGATAGGTGCCGTGATCGATGTCGAGCAGCGTCGCCTGGGCGCCCTCAAACAGCAAATCCTTGCCCTCATCAATCATGTTGTTGAGCAGCAGGCTCGTCTCGGTGATGTAGGGGCGCAGGCGCTCGGCCATAGGCAGGTACTCGTCGCAAATCTGATCCACAGTGTAGGTGGGCAGGTGGTAGATGAGCTCCAGCTCGGGGTTCACGCGGGCAAGAGCGGTCTCCAGCTTATCGCGGAACAGCGCCTCGTCCAGCATGTCCTGCATACGCAGGCCGATGCGGGCCATCTTGTCCTGGTAGCACGGACCGATGCCGCGCTTGGTGGTACCGATGTTCTTCTTGCCGAGCTTCTGCTCAAAGGCGCCAT
>CAUBGU010000007.1 GCA_958435545.1 uncultured Collinsella sp. | reverse complement strand
AACCTATGGCAGCTAAAAAATCATCTCCCTTGAAGATCATTCCGCTCGGCGGCCTTGACGGCATCGGCAAGAACATGACGGTCTTCGAATGCGGCGACGACATTGTGCTCGTTGACGCTGGCCTCATGTTCCCCGACGATTCCCAGCCCGGTATCGACCTGGTGCTTCCCGACTACACCTATGTTTTGGAGAACGAGGAAAAGCTCCGCGGTATCGTCGTCACCCACGGCCACGAGGACCACACCGGTTCGCTTCCGTATCTGCTGCAGGACCTCAACAATAAGGTGCCCATCTTCTCGAGCAAGCTGACGCTTGGCTTTATCGAGGGCAAGCTTTCTGAGTTCCGCATCCGCGCGCCCAAGTTCCGCGAGGTTAAGGGCGGCAGCCATGTCAACCTCGGCGGCATCTCGCTCGACTTCTTCTCGATGACGCACTCCATCCCCGGCGCTCTGGGCGTGTTCATCCGCACCAACCAGGGCACCGTTATGCACACCGGCGACTTTAAGCTCGACCAGACGCCCATCGATGGTGTCACGCCCGACTATGCCGCTATCAGCCGCTTCGCCAAGCAGGGCATCGACCTGCTGCTTTCCGACTCCACCAACGCCACGGTTCCTGGCTTTACCAAGTCCGAGGCCGAGGTTGGTCCCAATCTGCTGCACGCCATCAAGAACGCCCCGGGTCGCGTGTTCGTCGCGTCGTTCTCGAGCCACATTCATCGCCTGCAGCAGATCTGCGATGCCGCCCGTAAGTGCGGCCGTAAGGTCGTTGTGACCGGTCGCTCCATGCTCACCAACACCCGCGTCGCGCGCGAGCTGGGCTACCTCAACATCGACGATGCCGATATCATCGATGCCTTCGATATCGATAACCTGCCCGACGACAAGATCGTCGTCATGTGCACCGGTTCGCAGGGCGAGCCGCTGTCGGCCCTGTCCCGCATGGCCAATGGCGAGCACAAGACGCTCTCCATCCACGAGGGCGATACCGTCATCCTCTCAGCAACTCCCGTTCCCGGCAACGAGAAGGCCGTCCAGCAGGTCGTCAACAGCCTGGCCAAGCTCGGCTGCGACGTGTGGGATAAGAACCGCGCTCTCGTCCACGTCTCCGGTCACGGTAGCCAGGAGGAGCTCAAGCTCCTGATGGCCATGGCCAAACCCACGTACTTTATGCCGGTTCACGGTGAGGCCGTGCATCTGCGCGCTCATGCCCAGCTCGCCCGCAAGATGGGCATCAAGGACAATCATATCTTTATCCTCGATAACGGCGACACGCTCGAGATGCGCGGTGGTATCGTCAAGCGCGGTACACCCGTCGAGTCCGGCGTCGTCTACGTCGACGGCCTGCGTATCGGCGATACCGACCCCATTGTCTTGCGCGATCGCCAAAAGCTCGCCAACGACGGTATGGTCACGGCCGTTGCCATCGTCTCGCTCAAGCACAAGAAGATCGAGGCCATCGAGTTCTCGGGCCGCGGCGTCTCGTTTGCCATCGACGACCAGTTCTCCGAGGATGCCTCCGCGTCCATTATGAAGACGATCGAGAAGGGCAAGTTCAGCTTTACGAGCAGCGGTTCCGATGCCATTCGCAAGGCCGTGCGCGACTCGCTCTCCAACTTTATCTGGAGCCGTACGCGCACTCGTCCGATGATCATCCCGGTCGTCATGGAGGTTTAGTTTGGCGCGCGGATCTGCACAAAACGCCAAAGGCAATAAGGCCAACAACCAACCGGCATCTGCTAAGGGTGCCGGTTCCCATCTGCGTGCCAATAAGGGCCACGAGGCGGACTTCGATGATTTTGAGCCCTTGGTCGAGCCCTCGGCCAACCGCGATATCGCCGGCGTGGTCATTGCCGTCTTGGCGATTGCGTCCTTTATTGCCGTGATTTCGCCGGCGACTGCGCCCGTTACGGCTGCGGTTGCCGGTTTCTACCACTTGGGCTTTGGTCTGGGCGCCTACGTGCTGCCGATCGTCATTTTGCTGTTTGCCGCCACGCTCTTTTTAGGCGAGGACTCGCCGCTCAACGCGCGCTCTGTTGCGGGCGGCGCCGTGGTCTTTATCGCCGTCGTCTCCATTCTTTCGTTGATGGTGCCAGGTACGAGCGACTCGTGCGACCTTATGTTCACGCCGCAAAATCTGTCCGCCTCGGGTGGCTACATTGGTGCGTTTATTGCGAGTGCGCTGCAGAATGCCCTGGGTAAGCCTATCGCGATGGTGGTCCTGTTGGGCCTTGTCGTCGTGGGCCTGGTCATCATCGGCTTTTCGGTGGGCGGCGTTTTGCGCTCTGCTCGCGACCGTGCGGCTGATTTTGCCGAGCGCCGTCGTGCCGATGTTAACGCGAGTCCGTGGGGTGACGATGAGGCCCTGTCGGTGCCCGGCGTTGCCCGTCCTCACCTGAGCATTCTTCGTCAAAAGGGCTCCGATGCTGCCGTGACCACGGTCATGGGCAACGATGTGGACCCGGTTTTGGACGATGACGACGAGGACGAGGACCCGTTTGTCGACGTGTCCGATGCCGTGGAAGCTGAGCGCGCTAAGACGACGCTGTTGCCGCGCCGCCATGCCAAGAAGGGCAAGGCTGCGCCCAAACTCAATACGAGTGAGCCCGACCCGTCTTGGTCCGAGAGCGAGATTGAGCTCACCGAGGGCGATGACGAGGACGACGAGGCTCCGATTGAGACCGCAAAGACAACTTTGCTGCCGCGTCGCCATGCAAAGCGCGACCAGGTAACCGGTCAGCTTTCGATGGAAGACGACCCCGATAAGATCGACGAGTCCGAGCCGCCGTTTGCCGTGAATCCTGTCTCGGCAGCACCTCAGATCCCCGACTTCTTGAAGCATCCCAAGGTTGCCGATGCGCCTGCCTTGAGTGCTGTCGAATCGGCTGCGGCTAGCGATGGGGGAGCGGACGGCGGCGCCGCAGATAACGAGGGCGAAGAAGAGGACGGCCTCAAACTTCCGCCACTTGAGATTCTGCATGCCAACCCGCAGTCGGCTTCCTCCGCGTCTTCTGACAAGGAGCTGGAACAGACTGCCGAGTCGCTTCAGTCCACCTTGCTGGAGTTTGGTCGTAGTGCCCGCGTGGTCGGCTGGATTGCCGGCCCCACGGTGACGACCTTTAAGCTGCAACCTGGCGAGGGCGAGCGCGTGAGCAAGATTTCGAGCCTCGAGGACGATATCGCGCTATCGCTTGCTGCCCAGTCCGTGCGTATCTTTGCCCCGATCCCCGGCACCTCGCTTGTGGGTATCGAGATCCCCAATCGCAAGCGCCAGAACGTCAACCTGGGCGACGTGCTTCCCTATGTGAAGGGCGGTCCGCTCGAGCTCGCCATCGGTCGAGATGCCGAGGGTACGCCGGTCGTCGCCGACCTTGCCAAGATGCCCCACCTGCTGATCGCCGGTACCACGGGTTCTGGTAAGTCGGTGATGATCAATTCCATCATCACGACCCTGCTCATGCGCGCCCTTCCCGAGGACGTTCGCCTGATCATGGTCGACCCCAAGCGCGTCGAGCTTGCGGGCTATAACGGTCTGCCGCATCTCTATGTCCCCGTGGTGACCGAGCCCAAGCAGGCCGCGAGCGCTCTGCAATGGGCCGTGTCCGAGATGGAGCGTCGCCTGAAGGTCTTCGAGCGTCTCAATGTGCGTAAGATCTCGACCTATAACGAAAAGCAGGCCGCCGGCGAGTTTGAGCATTACGATAACCCGCCGCAAAAGATGCCCTATCTGGTCATCATCATTGACGAGCTCTCGGACCTGATGATGGTCGCCGGTAAGGATATCGAGGCCTCGATCGTACGTATTGCACAGCTGGGCCGTGCCGCCGGTATTCATCTTATCGTGGCCACGCAGCGCCCCAGCTCCAACGTGGTGACGGGCCTCATCAAGGCCAACATCACCAACCGCATCGCCTTTAACGTCGCCACGGGCATCGACTCGCGCGTCATTATCGACCAGATGGGTGCTGAAAAGCTCACCGGTTTGGGCGACATGCTGTTCTCCAAGGTCGACTGGGGCAAGCCTCGCCGTATCCAGGGCTGCTTTGTTTCGGATGACGAGATCAACGAGATTGTCGAGTTCGTCAAGTCGCAGAGCGAGCCCGACTACCACGAGGAGATTCTGTCTGCCGTGGCGCCCGCTTCCATGTCCATGGCGGGTGGCGGCGGCATTGTCCGCACCGGAGTCGCCGAGCCGCAAGACGATGATCCGCTCATTTGGGAAGCCGCCCATATTGTGGTGGAATCGCAGCTTGGCTCCACATCTGGCCTGCAACGTCGTCTGAAGGTTGGCTATGCGCGTGCCGGGCGTATTATGGACATGCTGGAAGAAAAGGGTGTCGTCGGCCCGCCCGACGGTTCCAAGCCGCGCGAGGTCCTGTTGGACGAGGAGGGGCTTGCCGCGCTGGAATCTGTCGACGCCGAGATGGCACGTGAAGATCGTGAGTTTGGAGGATTCTGATGGCTGCACGCTTTGGTGACATGCTGCTCGAGCAGCGTCGCCGAATGGGCCTTTCCATTCAGCAGGTCGCCAACACCATCAAAATCAGGCCGCAGATCATCGAGTTTTTCGAGACCGGTAACTTTGCTTCGATGCCGCCGCGCGGCTATGCGCAGGGCATGATTTCGAGCTATGCTCGCTTTTTGGGCCTCAATCCGCGCGAGGTCGTCAATGCCTACTTTGACGACCTGATGGCATACGAACGCGAAACGTCGCAGCAGGGCGGTCGTTTTCAGGACGCCGCCGGCTACGTCAATTCGCGTTCCTCGGTCGATAACGGGCGCTTCCTGATGGTTCAGGGCGGTCGTTCGACCCGCTATGGACAGCGTCCTCAGCAGGCCGGTTATATTACTGAGACGGGTTCGGGCGAGGAGATTCGCTCACAGCGTGACCGGTTCCGCAGTACGCCGATGCCCGAGGACCGTGCACTTCCCGCTGCCCGCGGCGTGGCGCGTGACCCTCGTGCCGGCTACGGCGACGGCGGCTATTCAGATCGCGGTCACCGTGGTGTCTCCACCGGACGCTCTCGCGGTGGCTATGCGGATGCCGATACCACGCAGGTGACGCCGCGTCTTCGCTCTCAATCACAGCCGTATGGCCAGCGCTCTTCGGCTCCGCGTTCGGGCCAACGTGGCTATCAAGGCCGCGGTGAACTTGCGCCCCGCTCGGGTCAGCGCAGCCTTCAGGGCCAGGGCGGCTATCGCGGCCGTTCCGATAGCAATCGTGGTCGTATGCCTCAGGGAGGCGGCCGCAGCAGTTCCGGTCGTGGACGCGGCGGATCCCGTACTCCTCAAAACAACGGGCTCGATCCGCGTATCGTCTACGCCGGCATTGGTGCCGTGGTGTTGCTGCTGATTGTGCTCATCGTGGTGCTTCTGCGCGGCTGCGCATCTTCGGCGCCCGAGAACACGCCCGAGACGCCCACTGCCACCAAGACGACGACTAAGAAGTCTTCTAAGAAGACCGAAACGGTCGACGAGGATGAAGACACCGATGAGGCGACGGATGAGTCGACTGATTCGGACGCCACCAAGACGACGGCCAAGAAGGAAGAGAACGAGGTCACGAAGGTCAAGGTCTCCGTTGCCAAGGGAAAGACCGCGTGGATTGAGGTCAAGGTCGACGGAAAGTCGGTCTATGGCGCCCAGGCGACTGGCCCCTTTGAGCAGGAGTACTCGCCCGAGTCCTCGATCGAGATCACCACGTCCAAGCCTTCCGATGTCACCGTTACCAAGAACGGTGAAAAGGTTCGTTACGATACCAAGACCTCGGGCGTGGCGCGTGTGACGATCACCGTTCCCAAGAAGGAGACGACTGATTCCGAGAATGGTGAAAGTTCTGATGGTACCGACACCACCGATGGTACCGATACCACCGACGGTACCGATGCCCAGTCCACGGATGGCGCCGATACCGCAACTGACGGTCAGACGCCCACCGATTCTACCGACTATTCGTACGATAGCTACTAAGCCGCTCGTACGCGAAAGGAAACATCATGGCTAAAGATTCCAGCTTCGACGTCGTGTCCGAGGTCAACATGCAAGAGGTCGACAACGCCTTCCAGCAGACCACGCGCGAGATTTCCCAGCGCTATGACCTTAAGGATTCCGGCGCCACGATCGAGCTTTCGAAGGGCGACAAGCTCTTTACGATCAACGCCCCGGCCGACTTTGTCTCCAAGCAGATTATCGACGTGCTGAGCTCCAAGCTCATCAAGCGCGGCATCGACCTCAAGGCTGTCTCGTGGGATGCTCCGCAGGCGGCATCGGGCGGCACCGTGCGCGTGCTCGGCCATATCGTCGAGGGTATCGACCAGGCGACCGCCAAGAAGATCAACAAGGACATCAAGGACCAAAAGCTCAAGGTCAAGGTGACCATCGAGGCCGACAAGCTGCGTGTTTCCTCTGCTTCGAAGGACGCGTTGCAGACCGTGATCCAGTTCCTGCGCGACCAAGACTACGGCCAGCCGCTGCAGTTCACCAACTACCGCTAATATCAATCGAAAGGACCGCTCTCCAACATGGATACACCGTTGGGCTCCGTGCTCTACATCACCCTCGGGTGCGCTAAGAACGAGGTTGACACCGACCGCATGCGTTCTCTTTTGACCGCCGCGGGCTACGAGGAGGCATTCGACCCGCAGGATGCCGATATCGCCATCGTCAATACTTGCTCGTTCCTCGCCTCCGCAACGTCCGAGAGCATCGAGACCACGCTCGAGCTCGCCAACGAGGTTCAGGACGGCGTTCGTTCTTGCCCCATCGTCATGTGCGGCTGCGTGCCGTCGCGCTATGGCGATGACCTGCCTGACGAGCTGCCCGAGGTCGCTGCCTTTGTGAAGGCCGACGAGGAAGACGGCATCGTGGCGGTCATTGATGGCGTGCTGGGTGTCGAGCGTGAGATTGCAGCCTATATCCCGCAGGTCAAACGTACCGTCGAGGGTGCTGTCGCCTACGTCAAGATTTCCGATGGCTGCAACCGCTTCTGCAGCTTCTGCATGATCCCCTATATTCGCGGTCGCTATCATTCGCGCAATGCCGAGAGCATCATCTCCGAGGTGCGCGACCTGGTTGCCGGCGGTGTGCGCGAGATCGTGCTGATCGGCCAGGACACGGGCATCTGGGGTACCGACTTTGCCGACGAGGACGTCGCCGATGGCTCGCCGCGCAATCTGGCGCAGCTGCTGCGTGCCGTCGCCGAGGCCGTGCGCCCGCACAACGTCTGGGTCCGCGTGCTCTATCTGCAGCCCGAGGGCATGACTGACGAACTCATCGAGACGATTCGCGATACGCCCGAGGTGCTGCCCTATATCGATATCCCCGTGCAGCACTGCGACGCGCGCATTCTCAAGGCCATGCGTCGCTCCGGTTCGCGCCAGGAGCTCGAGGATCTGTTCCGCGACCTTCGCGAGCGCATCCCCGGCATCGTGATTCGTTCCACGGCCATGGTCGGCTTCCCGACCGAGACCGACGACGAGTTCCGCGACCTTATCGACTTTATGGACACCGTCGGCTTTGACTACACGAGCGTCTTTGCATACTCGCAGGAGGAGGGCAGCCTGGCCGCTAAGATGGAGGGTCAGGTCGATGAGGAGGTTAAGCTCGAGCGCGCCCAGGAGGCCATGGACCTGGCCGAGTCGCTCGGCTTTGCCGCCACCGCCGCCCATGTGGGCGAGCGCGCCCAGGTGATCGTCGACGGTATCGAAGAGACCGAGGACGGCGCCGAGCTGATCGGCCATGCCTGGTTCCAGGCGCCCGATTCCGATGGAGCGGTGCATCTGGACGCCAGCGAGGCGTCCGTGGGCGATATTCTGACTGTCGAGTTTACCGATAGCTTCTGCTATGAGCTTATCGGTCATGTTGTGGAGTAGGAGAGCGTCGTGGCTAACGAGAGCAATAAGGAACTGACGAGTGTCTGGACGCCCGCCAACATCGTGACGTGCGTTCGCATCGTCTTTATCCCGGTGTTCATGATCGTGTCGGCGCTTTCTCACACGAGTGTTGCCGGTACGGATTGGAGCATCTTCGACGGCCCGCTCGCCGCCGCTGCCTTCATTCTGTATGTGATCCTGTCGTGCACCGATAAGGTCGACGGTTATCTGGCGCGTTCGCGCAACGAGATCACCGACTTCGGTAAATTCTTGGACCCCATCGCCGATAAGCTGCTCGTGTTCTCGGCCCTGCTGCTGTTCTTGGATTTTGGCGCGGTGACCGTGTGGTCCGTGTTCATTATCCTGTTCCGTGAGCTTCTGGTGAGCGCCCTTCGCATGGTCGCGAGTGCGGCCGGTGTGGTCGTTGCGGCCGATAAGCTCGGCAAGTACAAGACGGCAACCACGATGGTCTCCATTTGCGGTTACCTGTGCGTTTTTGCTATGGCCGGCTTGCACCTTGGCCCGGTGGCGCTGACGCTCGGCATCTACTCGGTGTCGCGCTTCCTGTATGCCGTTGCCGTTGTCCTGACCGTTATCTCGGGCGCCCAGTACTTCTGGAACTGCCGCAAGATCGTCTTTTCGGTCTAGGTCCTGGTGGGTATGACGGACTCTTTTGAGCAGATTTCCGCACACAACGAGGAGCTGGCGCGCGATATTGTCGAGCGCGCGAGCGCTCGGGGCGTGACGGTTTCGACGGCTGAGTCGCTGACGGCGGGTATGATCGCATCGACGATTACCGATATCCCGGGCGCCTCGGCGGTGCTGCGTGGCGGTGCGGTGACCTATTGCGATGAGATTAAGCATCGCGTTCTTGGTGTTGAGCAGGAGACGCTCGACCGCTATACCGCGGTGTCGCATCAGACCGCGCGCGAGATGGCGGCGGGTTCGCTGGAGCTGTACCAGAGCGATATTGCAGTGAGCGCAACGGGTTATGCCGGCCCCGGCGGTGGCACTGAGGACGATCCGGCGGGCACTTTCTATATTGGCTGGGCGCATCGTTCCGCCGATGGGGGCGTGCCGGTCGTGGACTCTGTGCGCTGCCACTATGAGGGCGACCGTTCGTGTGTTCGTGCCCATGCGGTCACGGAGGCATTGGGTCGCATTGCCCTTGTGCTCAACTCTATGGAATAGACGTGTTTTAAGGGGCCTCCGAGCCCCTTAATTGTGGAGATAGGGACCTTAGGCTCATTTGGCGTTTGTGCTGGTTGTAGATGTATTTTTGCCTGCCTTGTTCATATTTGGTCCTTTGTGGTCAAGCATTTGGTCAGTGTTTGGTCGGCGTTTGGTTGGGTTTTGGAAAGACCGCCTGCATATGATTGGCCTGAACGGTTGACCACGAACAGCCGTTCGTTTATTATCGATGCAGGTTGTTAAGAGGAGGGCTATTCATGGCCAAGAATTCAGGTCCCGTACGTACCGTTCATGCTCGCACGACGGGTAAAGAGCGCGATGAGATGATCGCCACCACCAAGGCCGAGATCGAGAAGAAATTCGGCCAGGGTTCCATCATGAGGTACGGCGACGGTGGTCCCGAGCTCGAGGTCGAGGCCATTCCCACGGGCGCCCTGGCCCTCGATGCCGCGCTGGGTATCGGCGGCGTGCCGCGCGGCCGTATCGTCGAGATTTACGGTCCTGAGTCCTCCGGTAAGACGACGCTTTCGCTCGAGATCCTGGCCGAGGCCCAGGCAATGGGTGGCGTTGTGGCATTTATCGATGCCGAGCACGCGCTCGATCCCACGTATGCCGCGCGCATCGGCGTGGATATCGACGAGGTGCTCATTTCCCAGCCCGACACGGGCGAGCAGGCGCTCGAGATTGTTGACATGCTCGTGCGTTCCGGCGCCATCGATGCCATCGTCGTCGACTCCGTCGCCGCGCTGACCCCGCGTGCCGAGATCGAGGGAGAAATCGGCGATACTACGGTCGGTCTTCAGGCTCGCCTGATGAGCCAGGCGCTCCGCAAGCTCGCCGGCTCGCTGTCCAAGTCCAACACGACGTGCATCTTCATTAACCAGCTGCGTGAGAAGATCGGCGTCATGTTCGGCAACCCCGAGACTACGACGGGCGGCCGCGCCCTTAAGTTCTTCTCTTCGGTGCGTATCGACATTCGCCGCATCGACAGCATTAAGCTTAAGGACGAGGTTATCGGTAACCGCGTGCGCGCCAAGGTCGTTAAGAACAAGGTGGCAGCTCCGTTCCGCTCTGCTGAGTTCGACATCATGTACGGTACGGGCATCTCTAAGGAGGGCTCGATTCTTGACATGGCTGTCGAGTGCGGCATCTGCAAGAAGATGGGCTCCTGGTTTGCCTATGGCGAGGACAAGCTCGGCAATGGTCGCGAGGCCGCCAAGGCGTTCCTGCGCGAACACCCCGATTGCGCCGACGAGATTGAGCATAAGGTCCGCCTTGCCTGTGGACTTGAGTTTGATGACGATGCTCCGTCCGAGGTCGAGCTGACCGATCAGCCTGCGCCTGAGGAGTTTGACGAGCTTTACGCCATCGATGGGTCCGCCATGCTCGATGATGACGACGAGTAGCGGTTACGCTCATGTCGTATACGGTGACCGAGGCCACGGTCGTCTTTCCCGATAAGAAGGCGGCCTCCTCGTTCTCGAGCGGGTATGCGTCCAAAAAGCCTTGCGCACATATTGATTGTGAGCTTGAGGGCGGTTTTGAACGGTCGATTTGGATTCCCGTGCGGGTCGCGCGGCTGTATGTCAAAAACCGCCCCGATCTTCCCTGTGATTGGGACAACTTCCGTGAGGCGGTGCAGCTCATTGAGCGTAAATGTGCACTTACCATGGTGACCGAGATGTTATCGCGCCGCGACCATGCGACGGGTGAGGTCCGTGACAAGCTGGCTCGCTACGGCTTTCACCAGCCTGCGATCGATTTCGCCGTCGAGCGCGCCACCGAGTATCGTTTTTTAGACGAGAGCCGCTTTTGCTCGTACTTTATCGAGGAGCGCAAGCGGCGCGGTTGGGGACAGCGCAAAATCGAGACCGAGCTCAAGCGCCGTCATGTCGTGCTCGATGACATTCCCGGTTATCCCGAGGATTATTTTGCCGTCGAAGACGATTTGGCGCGTGCGTCAGCCCTGCTCGCCAAGCGGCGTGTTCCAGAGACGCGCGCATTCGAAAAACTGGTTCGGTTTTTGATGGGCAAGGGCTTCTCGTATCACGTCGCCGCCGATGCCGTTAAGGCACGTCTCGATGCCGAACGCGAGGAATGTGCGGTTTAGGCGTATGCGTTTTGTGGCCCTGCCGTTCACCGTGTTTTAGCCGCCGTGCCGGGGCCATTTATTTGACAGTTGTTGTGGTTCAACGTACGATAAACACTGTCATTTGCTTTGTGATATGTGCTCATCTGTGATGAGTTTGTTTATATGTTTATCTGTATCCGACCCGCATAAGCTGCGCCCATATTACTCAAATGTCGCGAGCCGTTCGTAAGGACGGTTCGCTTTGTTGTGTAACGAATCCATAAAAAGGAGTGAGCATGCCTATCATCGCAGCGCTCGTTGGCATCGTTTTGGGTGCCATCGCCGCCATTGCCTACATGCGCACCGCCAAGCAGGGTAGTCTTCACGAGGCCGACGAAAAGATCCAGTCGGCACACGCACAGGCTGAGTCTCTGATCGGTGATGCTAAGCGTCAGGCCGAGACCCTCAAAAAAGAGGCTCTGCTCGAGGCTAAAGAGGAGATCATCAAGAACAAGCAGGCCGCCGAGGCCGAGGACAAGCAGCGTAAGAGCGAGATTCGTACGCTCGAGAACCGTGTGATGCAGCGCGAGGAATCCCTCGATCGCCGCAACGACGCTCTCGACAAGCGTGAGCACCAGCTGTCCAGCCAGGCCGGTCAGGTCGAGAAGCGCTCCCGCGAGCTTGAGGAGCTCTGCGCCAAGCAGACCTCCGAGCTCGAGCGTATCGCCGACCTGACCCGCGAGGACGCCCACAAGGAGCTCCTCGATAAGGTTCGCGGCGAGGTCACCCACGAGGCTGCCACGATCATTCGCGAGTCCGAGCAGCAGGTTCGCGCCGAGTGCCACAAGACCGCCCAGGAGATTCTGTCCCTGGCGATTCAGCGCTGCGCTGCCGACCACACAGCCGAGGTCACCGTTACCTCCGTGCACATTCCCTCTGATGACCTCAAGGGCCGTATCATCGGTCGCGAAGGTCGCAACATCCGGACCTTCGAGCAGGTTTCCGGCGTCAACCTCGTTATCGACGACACGCCTGAGACCGTCGTTCTTTCGAGCTTCGACCCGGTCCGTCGTGAGACCGCCCGTGTTGCCCTCGAGAACCTCATCGCCGACGGCCGCATTCACCCCGCCCGCATCGAGGAGATGTATCACAAGGCTGCCGACCTGGTTCAGCAGCGCGTGCGCGAGGCTGGCGAGCAGGCTGCCTTCGATACCGGCATCCACGACCTGCACCCCGAGATCGTCAAGACCCTTGGTGCCCTGCGCTACCGTACCTCGTTTGGTCAGAACGTGCTTCAGCACTCCCTCGAAGTCTCTGACCTGTGCGGCGTGATGGCTTCCGAGCTTGGCCTGGACGTTGTGACCGCCAAGCGCGCCGGCCTGCTGCACGACCTGGGCAAGGCAATCGACCACGACGTCGAGGGCCCGCATGCCGTCATCGGCGCCGAGCTTGCCCGCCGTTATGGCGAGAAGCCCGTTATCGTTCATGCTATCGAGGCTCACCATGCCGATGTCGACCCTAACACGGTGCTCGATGTCCTGGTACAGGCCGCTGATGCTGTCTCTGCTTCTCGCCCCGGTGCCCGTCGCGAGTCTGCCGAGAACTACATCAAGCGTCTCGAGAAGCTCGAGGAGATCGCCAACTCCCATGAAGGCGTCGAGCGTACCTATGCCATGCAGGCTGGTCGCGAGGTCCACGTCATGGTTCAGCCGGACAAGATCTCCGATGCCCAGTCCACGGTCCTGGCTCACGATATCGCCCATCAGATCGAGGAAGAGATGGAGTATCCCGGTCAGGTGCGCGTCGTCGTGATTCGCGAGAGCCGCGCTGTCGATATCGCTAAATAACATGAGCGACGCGAACGAGCTCATCTCATTTATCGCGTCGATGTCGGGGGAGGGCAACCTTCGCGTCGAGGAGAACCTTGGCGAGGGGTATGTCCGCCTCCGCGTTTCGGAGGCCGAGCGGCGCCAGGCAAAACACGACATTCAGCATGTCGAGGATATCGTCATCGAAATGCTCCGTAATGCTCGCGATGCCGGCGCCGACAAGGTCTATCTCGCCACGACCAAGGAAGATGGCGTCCGCACGCTTGTCTTTCTGGATAACGGTTCGGGCGTTCCGCAGGATATGCAAGAGCGAATCTTCGATGCCCGCGTTACCTCCAAGCTCGAGAGCATGAAGATGGACCGTTGGGGCGTTCACGGTCGTGGCATGGCATTGTTTTCGATCAAGCAGAACACCGACGAGGCCCGTGTGGTCACGTCCGGCGTCGATCTTGGTTCAGCCTTTAAGGTGAGCGTTGCAGCCGACCGCCTCAGTGAGCGTGCCGATCAGTCCAGCTGGCCCCAGGCCGTCAAGGATGAGGACGGACGTTATGTCTGTGCTCGCGGCCCGCATAATATTATTCGCGCTGCCTGTGAGTTTGCGCTCGAGGAGCTGCGTGGTTGCGATGTCTATCTTGGTTCTCCGTCTGAGATTGCCGCGACCCTTTATGCTCAGGCGTCAAGTCGGCTCGATACGTCTCGTCTCCTGTTTATTGATGACGAGAGCGAGCTTCCGGTTGTCGATCGTTTAGGCCTTGCCTCTGATGCCGAGGACTTTATTCGTATCTGCTCGGGTTTGGGTCTTGAGATGTCCGAGCGCACGGCACATCGCATTTTGGCAGGGCAGATTAAGCCCGTTCGCGGTGTGACCGCGCGTCTGCTGCGCGAGCGTGATTCGTCCTCGCATGCGCCGGCTCCTGTCGATCTCGCGAAGGATCGTCGCGGGCTTCGTATTGCCAAGGATGACATGGCACAGTTTTCGCGTGCTGTGGAGCGCGACTTTAATGACCTTGCCGCCCGGTACTATCTCAACCTTTGCGGCGACCCAAAGATTCGCGTTTCGCGTGATCGAATCACTGTGACCTTCGATCTTGCCAAAGAGGAATAGTGCCTTTACCGAGTCCACTCGGTACGATACAGTTATTGCAGTTAAAACGTACTTTTAAACGCAGGAGTTTCTTCATGGATTGCCTGAAGGTATCAAGCAAATCATCGCCCGCGTCCGTTGCCGGCGCCATCGCCGGCATGGTCAAGGATGGTGTGCCCGTCAACATTCAGTGTGTCGGCGCCGGTGCGGTCAACCAGGCCATAAAGGCTGTGGCTATCGCGCGCGGTTTTTTGATTCCAACCGGTTTTGATATTTCCTGCGCGCCCGTGTTCTCCGACATCCTTATTAACGGGGAGTCGCGCACGGCCATCCGTCTTTCTATTTACGTTCACCAGATCAATCGAGCTGCTATGGATAACGTCGTCATGGATGATGTTAAGCCTGTGGCATAGCTTCTGCTTGCCTCGATTCGCCCCCCCCTCTCCATCGTTAGGACTTATGCACATGGACCAGCGTTCCGTACGCGATATTCTTGCCGGTAAAACCTACTTTATCCGCACCTTTGGCTGCCAGATGAATCAGCACGACTCTGAGCGCGTGAGCGGTCTGCTCGATTCGTATGGTTGCCTCATGGCGCTCGATCCCGAGCATGCCGATATTGTTGTCTTCATGACATGCTGCGTGCGCGAGGCCGCCGATACTCGCCTGTACGGTCAGTGCAACTCTTGTAAGAGCCTCCCGCCCTCACCCTCGGGCAAGCGTGTGGTTGCCGTTGGTGGTTGCATCGCGCAGCGCGATGGCGAGGGCCTGCTCACCAACGTCGATAACGTCAATGTCATCTTTGGTACGCATTCCATCGCACATGTGGCCGAGCTCATTGCCGAGGCGTTCCTTGATGGCAAGCGTCATATCCGCACCAATGAGCATGAGGATACGGATGCCATGAGCATGCCGTGGCATCGCGAGACCCAGTATCACGCCTGGGTGCCCATTATGACGGGCTGCAATAATTTCTGTACCTATTGCATCGTGCCGTACGTGCGCGGTCGCGAAAAGAGCCGCCCCTTCGAGGAAATTGTCGACGAGGTGACCGGTTTGGTGCGCCAGGGCGTGCGCGAGATTACGCTGCTGGGCCAAAACGTTAACTCATATGGTCGCGATCTGTTTGGCAAGCCGCGTTTTGCCGATCTGCTGCGTGCCGTGGGTGATACGGGTGTGGAGCGCATCTTCTTTACCTCTTCTCATCCTAAGGATCTGCTGCCCGAGACCATCGACGCCATGGCCGAGACGCCCGCCGTCATGCCGCAGCTTCACTTGGCCGTTCAGTCGGGCTCCACGCGTATCCTCAAAGAGATGAATCGCCGTTATACACGCGAGGACTATCTGGGCCTGGTCGATCGCATTCGCAACCGCATGCCCGATATCGCGCTCTCGACCGATATTATCGTTGGCTTCCCGGGCGAGACTGAAGAGGACTTTGAGCAGACGCTCTCACTTGCCGAGACGGTCCGCTATGCTCAGGCCTATACCTTCATCTATTCCAAGCGCGCCGGTACCCCGGCCGCAGAGATTGACGATCCTACGCCGCATGAGGTTATTCTCGAGCGTTTCAACCGCCTGGTTAAGGTTATCGAGACTACGGCACACGAGTATAACCAGGGTGAGCTTCATACTGTGGTGCCGGCGCTCATTGAGGGAACGAGTAAAAAGAACGACGCGGTCCTGCTGGGCAAGAGTCCCAAGAATCAGACCGTGCATGCGCCTATCCCCGAGGGTTACAGCATCGATCAGCTTGTTGGCAAGATCGTTGATGTTGACGTTGACGTTGCCAAGACCTGGTATTTGTCCGGCTCCGTTGTGGGCGAGCCGCGCTAATGGTTTCTCCCAGGGCAGGACTTTCCGCCGTTGCGATCGTCGGTCCGACGGCGGTTGGTAAGAGTGATGTTGCCGACCGTTTGGCAGCTCGTCTTTCGTCCGAAGTGCTGTCGTGCGATGCGATGCAAATCTATCGCGGCATGGACATCGGTACCGCAAAGATGGCGCCCGATGAGTGTACGGTGCCGCTGCGTCTCGTCGACATTGTAGAGCCGGGTGTGGCATATTCTGCTGCGCTATATCAGGCTGACGCTCGCGCGCATGTTGAACGTCTCCTTGGTTCGGGTTGCCTGCCGGTTTTTTGCGGAGGTACGGGGCTGTATCTCAAGGCCGCCCTCGATGAAATGGACTTTCCTTCGGGTGAACTTGAGGACGATCGTCGTATGGGCTATCAGGAGCTTGCCGAGCGTATTGGCGAGGAAGAGCTGCATGCCCTGCTTGCCGAGCGCGACCCAGAATCGGCTGCTGTTATTCATCCCCATAATGTGCGCCGTGTGATTCGTGCGCTCGAGATGCATGATGATGGTATCTCCTATGCACAGCAAAAAAGTCAGTTTAGTGTTCCGCGCGAGCATTATCATGCTCTATGGTTTGGTCTGACGCGTAATCGCGAGGTGCTCTACGAGCGCATTAACCTGCGCGTCGATCTGATGTTTGAGCAGGGTCTTGTCGATGAGGTTCGCGGTCTTATGGACCAGGGGCTGGGAGATGCCCTGACTTCGATGCAGGCAATTGGCTATAAAGAGATCATTGATGCTTTCAATGGCGTGATTTCTATGGATGAGGCTCGCGAACTCATCAAGATGCGTTCGCGTCGCTATGCCAAACGTCAGCTTTCGTGGTTTAAGCGCGATGACCGTATCGTGTGGCTTGATATGGACGAGTTTACGATCGATGAGGTCGTTGAGGACATCCTGCATCGTATTGAGGCTGCCTAATGGCCCGCTTCCCCCTTGTTCCCACGGCACCCGAGCCCGAGCGTGCCATATTAGTTGGTGTTGAGTGGCGCGACAATGCGTGGCCGCTCGATCGTTCGCTTGACGAGCTTGAGCGCCTGGCCCATACGGCTGGCGCCCAGTGCGTGGCGCGTTTGTCACAGCATCTGGTTAAGCCGTATCCAAAATCGTTTATCGGTTCCGGTAAGGTTGAAGAGCTGTGCGGCCTGGTGCATCGCATGGATGCCGATGTCGTTATTTTTGACGACGACCTGACGCCCTCGCAGCAATCCTATTTGGAGAAAGCCGTGGGCGAGCCGGTAAAGATTATCGATCGTACAGCACTGATCTTGGATATCTTTGGCCTGCATGCTCAGACGCGTGAGGGACGCCTACAGGTACAGCTGGCGCAGCTTCAATATCTGTTGCCTCGTCTGCGTGGCATGTGGAGCCATCTTGCCAAGGAGCAGACGCGCGGCGGCATCGGTTCGCGCTTTGGCCAGGGTGAAAGCCAGCTCGAGGTTGACCGTCGCTTGATTCGCAATAAGATTGCCGCGCTTCGTCGTGAGCTCAAGCAGGTTGAACAGCGTCGCGATATCCAGTCCAAGAGCCGCATTGAGTCACCGGCGTTTCGCGTCGCGTTAGCCGGTTATACCAATGCCGGTAAATCGACGTTGCTCAATCGCCTGACCGGCTCTACGGTACTTTCGCAGGACAAGCTGTTTGCTACGCTCGACCCGACGACGCGTTCGTATCGCCTGCCCGGCGGTCGCGGCATGACGATTACCGATACCGTTGGCTTTATTCAAAAGCTACCGCATGGTCTCGTTGATGCCTTTAAGTCCACGCTGTCTGAGGTTCTTGGTGCCGATCTGATCCTTAAAGTTGTGGATGCCTCTGACGAGGACTACGAGCGCCAGCTCGAGGCAGTCGATCGCGTTCTTGACGAGATCGGTGCCGGCGAGCGTTTGACGCTTACGGTGTTCAATAAAATCGATCTTCTCGATAGCGTTGATCGACTGAGCTTCCGTCGTCGCTATCCCGAGGCCGTGCTGTTCTCGGCCCAGACGGGCGAGGGACTCGACGATCTCGTCGACCGTATTGCTCGTGAGGCGGCTGCTACCGATGTGTTGCTCTCTGCTGATATCCCGTATCGCGAGGGCGCCCTCATCACGCTGGTGCATGAGCAGGGAACCCTTTTGCACGAGGAATATCTTGAAGACGGCGTTCGTATTGTGGCGAAGCTTCCGGCCCGTATCGCGCCGCGGCTCAAGCGTTATCGCACCGAGTAGACGAGCTCCAAAATGCCCAGAATGATGGGCTGATGCAGCAGATAAAAGGGGAGTGCATGACGTCCAAGGCTGGCGAGCGCCGGCAGGGGGTTGGCGTAGGCCCAGATTGGGGCGGTCTTATCGATTCCCTGCGCTATATGTGCGGCGAAGTATCCTGCAAGATACATAAAGATAAACGGGATGATGGGGTAGTAATCACCTGAGACAAACCCAGGGCTTGGAAATCCCAGCCACGCCAGGTAGGGGACAGGGTAGATCGTTTTGGGGATGCTCCAGGTGAGGGCAAACAACACAAGGCATAGGGACATGCCCCATCTCGCCGATATCTTCTTAAGGACGGGATCGGTCAACGCCACGATGCCGGTACATGCGGCCATGCAGTAGATGATGCCAAAATTAACCGAATCGTCGACTGAGACAAGTGTTGTTGCCAACCAGACGACGAGTGCTGCTAAGGCGTATTTGGCGGCACGTTTGATATTGTTGCGCGAAAGGGTGCACATCCAACCCGCGATAAACAGGAATACCCAGCTGATGCTGGCACGCCAGATGTCTTGAAAGACGGTCTGTGTAAACCAGGGCATATCCCAACCGTACAGGTAGGCAAGATCGTAGCAAGCGTGAAAACCTGCCATTGAAATCATCGTAAACCCGCGGACGGTATCAAAGATGGTGATGCGTTTTTGCATTACGAGAACCGGCGCATCAAGCCGACGACTTTGCCCAAGATAACGGGATTCGTTGCATAGATAGGCTCCATGGTGTCATTCTCGGGCTGCAGGCGTACGCGTCCCTGCTCCTTGTAGAACGTCTTGACGGTCGCTGAACCATCAATCATGGCCACGACAATTTCGCCGTTCATGGCACTCTTTTGTTCACGGACGATGATGTAATCGCCATTGAAGATGCCGACATTGATCATTGAGCTCCCATGTACCTCAAGGATAAAGGAACCCTGATCAGTGGCGATTTCGGTCGGGATAGTAAAAGTGTCTTCGATATTCTGCTCGGCTAGAATGGGAATCCCAGCCGCGACGCGACCAACGAGCGGTAGCGAGACCGTTCCGCGAGGTGCGGTGGGCTCGTCAGATTTAGAAATTGAGACCGAGGAACCGTCCTCGTTAAAGAGTTCCAGGGCGCGCGGTTTGGTGGCATCGCGCTTGAGTAGCCCGCGCGCCTCCAGGGCAGAGAGATGGGCGTGCACGGTGCTGGGGGAGGAAAGACCCACGGCAGAAGCCATCTCGCGCACGCTGGGCGGATAACCCTTCTCCTGCTGATATTCCTTGATGAAGTCGTAAATTTGCTGCTGACGCTTGGTAATTTTGCGAGCCATCAGGGCATCCTCTCTACCCATGTCAAACAAATGTTCGAATTTTGCTTGACAGGAACAACTGTTCGAAGATAATAATAACCGAACATTCGTTCTCGCGCTAGACATTTTTGTCCGCGCGGCTTGATAAAACTGTTCTCAGCAAAACACGCGAGAGGAGAACATGATGAACGCAACGAATATGGTCCAGGGAAGCCTCGCCCTTAAGCTCGAGACGCCTGCAGAACCCACTTTTACGGTTGTTCAGGGTGGCCGCTCCGGCTTTCAGCCTTTGACCGTAAAGCCTGCTCGCAATCAGAAGGCTGTAGTCGCGCCGGGCCGCGTTGCCCTCAAGGTTCCGACGATTGTCGCCGTTGCCGTTGCGCTTACGCTCTTCTTTGTCCTCGCTACGTCGGTCTTTAGCGCTCGTCACGCCGCGTATGCCGAGTCCGTTTCCAACGTTACCTACGAGACCATTCGCGTTCAACCTGGTGATTCTCTTTGGTCGCTTGCCGAGGAATATCCAATCGAAGGCCTTTCCACGCAAGAGACTTCCGACATGATCCGTAACGTCAATCATCTGGAGCATGGTTCGCTCGCCGCCGGTGCGCATCTTAAGGTTCCTGCTCGTTCGTAATCATTATCGCGCTGCGCATGGTACCCTTGTTATCGTTTAAGAGGAGGTACCATGCGCTGTCCCAAATGCGGCAAGGCACATACCCGCGTCGTTGATTCCCGTATGCAGGAGTCAAATAACACCATTAAGCGCCGTCGTGAATGTTGCTCGTGTAACTATCGCTTTACAACGTTCGAGCGATGCGAAGACCCAATTGAGGTCATTAAGTCGGACGGAACCAAGCAGCGGTTCGATCGCAATAAGCTGCTCGTCGGCTTGATGCGTGCTACCATCAAGCGCGATATCGACACTAAGAAGCTCAATGAGATTATCGACGACATCGAGGTCGAGCTGCGCTCTCGCACGTTGACGGCCGTCACGTCGCATGAGTTGGGTGACATGGTGCTCAAGCGCTTGGCCAAGATCGACAAGGTGGCGTACATCCGCTTTGCCTCGGTCTACCGCGATTTCAAAGACGTCGATGAGTTTCTGCAAGAGCTCGACAAGCTAAGGTGATTCCATGTCCAACATTACCGTCAACATAAAGCGTCTCGACCCCACCGTCGAGCTTCCCAAATACGCCCATCCCACCGATGCCGGCTTGGATCTGCGCTCCAACGAGGACTGCGTCCTGAAGCCCTTCGAACGTCGTCTGGTCTCTACCGGGCTGGCCATCGCCCTGCCCGATGGCTACGCCGGCTTCGTCCAGCCCCGCAGCGGCTTGGCCATCAAGCAGGGCCTGTCTATAGTCAATACGCCGGGCCTTATCGACGCCCACTACCGAGGAGAACTCAAGGTTATCCTCATCAACCTTGATCCCTCCAACAACATCCAAATCAACAAAGGCGACCGCATAGCCCAACTTGTCATCCAAGAAGTCCCCACGGTCAACCTCGTAGAAGTAGAAGAACTAGACGAAACCGACCGAGGCAACGGAGGCTTCGGCTCCAGCGGCGTCGCCTAGGGCGCTCGTATCCCTCCCGCCCGTGGCTTACCTATATCATTCCATGCTCAAACATTCTCGCGTCGCTTCGCTCGCTGCGAAACTGCGCGTGGAACGATATAGGTAAGCCCCGGGCGGGCGGTTACTCGCTTGAAACAATATTTACTTTTCTAGTAAGCCGATGCGACAAAGGGGCTGTCCCTTTGTCGCATCGGCTTACTGTATTTATATTTTCCTGTTTTACCTTTGCAGGTTCTAATGGAGGGGATACCGAAGTAGCTGCTAGTAAGTAAACGCAGCCGCTCTGCCGGAGCCGCCCTTATATCGTTCCACGCGCAGTTTCGCAGCGAAGCGAGAATGTTTGAGCATGGAATGATATAAGGGCGGCTCCGGCAGAGCGGCGGACATTCGACTAGCGGATATGCGCGGGCTTTCCGCCCCAGTAGAAGCGGCAGAAGGCTCGTTTGCGCTTTTGGGGCTTGCCTGCGAGCTCCATGGTTGCGATGGCGATATCCTCGGCTGCGCGTGGGCGTCGCAGCACTTCGCCATTGATGAGCAGTGCCTTGAGCGACTCGGGATGATCGTGGAGATGGCGCAACGTCACGATCAGCTCGCGTGCGGTGGTGACATGCATGCTGGCGCCCATGCCAGTGAGCATGGTGGTGTTGGCCTTTTCCTGGCCATAGGACTTGCCCAGCAGAATCATCGGCAGGTGTGCGCACAGGCATTCGGTAACGGTGAGTCCGCCCGATTTGAGAATTGCCAGGTCACAGCCGTGCATAAGCGCTGCCATGTCATCGACATAGTCAAGAACCGTGACGTTCTCGAGTTTCATGGCATCGAAGAGCGTTTTGAGACGGGTGGCATATTCGGCGTCCTTGCCCGGCAAAAAGACAAAGTGCATGTCCTCGAAGCTGCGCAGGAAGGGGAGAGTGCGGTCCATCTCCGCGCGAAAGCGAACGTACGGTTGAGGCAAACTGGCACCAGCCATTACCAGCACAATGGTCTTGTTGGTGGGGAGATTGAACTTCTTTAGCTCTTCCTCACGATTGTAATCCGTATCGAACCCGGCGCGAATGGGGATGCCTGTAATGCGGATCTTTGCCTCGGGAACCTTGCGGGGGCGGAGTGTTTCGGCCATAAACTCATTTGCCACGCAGAATAGGTCGGTGTCCTTATGGGGCCACCAGCCCTCGACCTCGTAATCGGTCGGTACGCAAATGACGGGATAATCGATGCCCGTAATGATGCGCGCGCCGACGGCGACGTTGGCTGCCGTGATGTGCGTGGCGACCACGGCAATGGGCCTACGAGTCCGAACGTACTCGTTAAATGCGGGGAACATGATGCGCGACCATGCCGTGCCACCGCCCCAAAGCAGGTGTCCGGTAAGGGTATAACGCCAGGTCAAGTCATAAATTGGGCGCGTGGCGCCGGTAAACGAGGCGGCCGTTTTGTTGCCGTCGAATTTTATGCGTCCAAAATCGAGGATATCGAGCACTTCAATCTCAACATCCTCGGGGATGCCATTGGTGCCGCGGATAAGGTCGAATGCCTGCGCAATCGCATTTGCGGCGGCCTTGTGGCCCGAGCCGACCGAGGCGTGCACGATGGTCACGAGAGGTTTTTGCTGAGCCAAGAGCGTGGTTTGTTCCGATTGGGGAGTGCTGTGTGTGAGCAGGGGAGCGTCGTCGCGCGTCTGCGTTTGATCCATCGATAACTCCCCTTCATCTTAGTTTCGCAAGTAATCATTGTAGTGCATGAGTGTCACGTTCGTCTAAATTTGGGTATGAGCGCAAAGAACGCCAATCTTTCGACAGGAGGTCTCTTCATGACTACCCATCAGCCGATCGATGTTGCTATTATCGGCGGCGGTCCTGCGGGCTATGCCGCAGCCATTTATGCGGCGCGTGCCAACCTAACGACGACTGTGATTGAACAGGGCATGTCGGGAGGACAGATCGCCACAACCAATGAGGTCGAGAACTATCCGGGCATTCCGCTGCTGAGTGGAGCCGAGCTTGGCGAGCGTTTTCAGCAGCATGCAGAGGGCCTGGGAGCACAGGTTGCATGGAGCATGGTTACGGGTATCGATTACGATGCCGATTCAGCGCTGTTTACGGTACATCACGATACGGGCGATACGGTTGCCTCGAGCGTTATCGCTTGCATGGGTGCCACGCCGCGATCTGCGGGTTTTGTTGGCGAGGATACGTATCGCGGTCGTGGCGTTTCGTATTGCGCGACGTGCGACGGCATGTTCTTTCGTGGCAAGCAGGTTTTTGTTATCGGCGGCGGCAATGCTGCCTGCGAGGAAGCCCTGTTCTTGTCAGAAATCGCCAGCAGCGTGACCATCGTTTTGCGCCGCGATCAGTTCCGTGCCCCTGATGGCGTGGTTCAAAAGGTGCTCGCAAAAGATAATATTTCAGTTAGGTACCAAACTAGTATTGTCGAACTATCGGGCGAGGCTATGCCCACGACTATCACGTTTAAGGACAACGCTACCGGTGGTACCTATTCTGAGTCCTTTGATCCTGGTTCGTTTGGCATTTTTGTCTTTGCTGGCACGCAGCCGCATACCGAGCTTGTAGAGCATCTGGTGGATTTGGCGCCCGACGGCGGTATTTTGACCGACGAATCGATGGCCACCCGCACGCCTGGCTTATTTGCTGCCGGCGATATCCGTTCCAAGCGGTTACGCCAAGTTGTGACCGCTGTTTCGGACGGAGCTATAGCGGCTACCAGCGCATACGCTTTTCTACGCGGATAAGTACGATAATATATCTTATGTAAGGTTGTTCTATCACTTAAACATCCTGCACAACGAGCTTAAGGCAACGTTGTCGCGGGATGTTTTGTTGTGCAAAGTCTGAGCCAATTATCTTGCGGCCGGACCCGAGCCAAAGCCGATGATCATATCGTTCATTGTGGTATGCAAAACTAGATAATCTAGAATACAATATAAAAATGAACGGAGGTACCATATGAATCACGTTAAACATGTCATTCCTATGTCCGATACATCGGTTAGCATTAGCCCAGAGGATATTCAGCCCACGGTGCTACCTGATGCATTTATCCAGTCTGATATGGTCCGCAAACTCAATACGCTCAGCTTGGCGCGCTATAACCAGTTGCCGAATGTAACGCTCTACCGTGACCAGGTTATTGAGTACATTGAACTGTGGATGGAGCCACTTTCGATTTGTGTGGAGCAGCCCGTCATTACGCCTTCGATGATCAACAACTACGTAAAGGTCGGCCTCGTTCCCGCTCCGGTTAAAAAGCAGTATGGTCGTGAGCAGATTGCGCGTCTCATCGCCATCTGTATTTTTAAGCAGGTACTGCCCATCGCTGCGGTTCAGGCGCTCTTTAATATTCAGCGCCTGAGCTACGATGCGCCGACCGCCTTTGACTATGTGGTCGATCAGCTCGAGGCATCGATTCGTGCGGCGTTCTCCATTGAGCAGGCTCCCGTAGCCGATACGGCTCATCAGGTCACACGCGAGTCGCTGCTCGTGCGCAGCGCGGTATCGTCTTTTGTATCGAAGGCGTATCTCATGAGCTATCTAAAGTTCAACGGGTTTAATAGCTAGCCGATGTACAAGACGGGCGGGACAAAGAGCCATCAGACACTTTATCCCGCCCGTGTTTTTGTTTAGTTGGACGTTATTGGCCCGATGCCACGCCCATGCCGTAGCCGATAATGAGCCCGTGCATCTCGGCATAGTATGAATCCAGGCCGTTGCAGGGCATGATGATGGTCTTGGAGCCGGGCCAATGTTCGACAATGCGATCAGTAAGCGCTTGGGCTCCAGCTTCGTTCTCAACGTGATCGATGATGACCTCACCGCCCGTAAAGCCCTCGGATTCCATAGTGTCGATGATCTTGTTGAGCATCTTCTTTTCGCCACGCGTGTGCCCCACGAGTTCGATTTTACCGGCCTCACTCGCCGTGCCCAAAATGCGGATATTGAGCTTGTTGGCAATGACGCCGGCTGCCTTAGGGATACGTCCGGCTTTGGCGAGGTTTTCGTAATTGCACAAACTGAAGAGGATTTTGCTGTTCTGTTCAAGGCTATCGAAGTATGCGCAAGCATCCTCGAATGAGACATTCGGATTGTCTGCAAGATAGCGGTCGAACAGCAAGAAAATGAGGTCCATTTTGCCGCCAGCTGCGCGTGAATTGACTAGATGAATCTGTCGGTCGGGCTCCTCGGCAAGAACCATATCGCGAGCAGTGGCTGCCGCGTTGTAGCTGCCCGACACACCCTCAGAGATCGGCATGCAGATGGTCTTGTCTGCCAATTTGAAGAGCTCGGCCCACTCCCCTACGCTGGGACAAGCGCTCGAAGAAGCGTTCGTCTCCGCCTGAACAGCGCAGTTGAGCTCATGAACATCGAGCGAAAGGTCATCGACGAATTCACGCTCCCCCACTCGAATTTTGAGGGGCGCAAATGCAAAGGTGGTATAGGGCGCGGTCGGTTGCCAATCGCGGAGGTTGCAGCTTGAATCGGAGATAAGTGCCCAGCTCATAGAGGGTCCTTTCTAATTGTTCATCAACAATTATAGCCTTCTTGCAAACCGAATGGACGGCTATCTAGTTTTGAATACTAGATAGCCGTCTAAGATGAGAGAGAAAAAAAGAATGGACCTCGCGACTTAAAGCCACGAGGTCCACATTCACACGCTGTGTAAGATGACTTAGTAACGCACGAAGATGTAGTTATTGTTCATGCCGGCGGCAACGGAGCTGATGATAACACCCGTGTTGTAGTCGGAAGCATGAATCATCTGACCGCCACCGATGTAAATGCCGGTGTGGTATGAGTTGACCACAACGTCACCGGGCTGCGGATCGGACACACGCGTCCAGCCCATAAAGGTGCCCGTGGTGCCCAGGCGGCAATAGCGACCAGTGAGGCAATAGCTAACAAAACCAGAGCAGTCGAAGCTGTTCGGGCCAATTCCGCCCCAGGAATAAGCACAACCAAGCTTGCTGTATGCACGTGAGACAACAGAACCGCCATCGACGGACTGGCTCGGAGCAGAAGGCGTCGGAGCCGGAGCAGGCGTGGAGGGCTGCGGCGTCGGAGCAGGTGTCGGCGTGGGCGCCGGAGTGTTGCCGCCCTGGTTGTTGTTATTGCTGGTCTGGCCACCGTTGTTGGTGTTCTCGGTCGCACCGGCAGTCTCGTTGCTCACCGTGGCCTTCTCGGCGGTGCTGGCGTTGATGCCGGCCTGCAGCGCGGCGTTGGCCTCGGCCTCGGCGGCAAGCTCGGCTTGCAGCTGCGAATCCAGGGAGTTTACGACGTTCTGGGCTTCAGCCTGCTGGGCGTTAAGCTCGTCGACCTTCTTTTGCGTGGTGGCGACGTTCTTTTCCTGCTCGGCCTGCTTATCGGTGAGCTGCTGCTTAAGCTCCTTGACCTCTTGAATGGTCTGAGCTTGCTTATCGGAAACTTTGCCGTAGTAGAACAGACGGTTGAGCATATCGCTCAGGTCATCGACACCCGTCAGAACCTGAAGCAGGCTCAGGCCGCCGGTTTTGTACTCGCCGGCGACATAGGTCGAGAGCTTGGCCTGACCGTCAGCGATCTCCTGCTGCTTTTGCGTGATCTCGCCAGCAGTCTGATCGAGCGCCTGCGTCTGCGTGGCGAGCTCATCGTAAATCTGCTGGGTTTGGGTACCGATCTGCTCGAGCTTCGTACGAGCAGCGGCAAGGTCGGATGCGGTATCGGCGTAGGCAGGAGCCGCGAGGCCCAAGCCCAAAACACAAGCGAGGGTTGCCGTAGCAGCGCAGCGTGCCATGTTTTTGTGCTTGTTTGCTGTGCGCATGTAGCTTCCTTTCCAGTAACTAAGGGTAACGGCTAGTCCACCGTCACCAGGCTAAAGAGCTCCACATCGTCATCAGACGGCGTGAGCTTCTCGCGCGGGTTGAGAAACGCAAGCTCAAGGATACAACCGTAACCGACAAGCTTTGCGCCCATATCTCGCACCAGTTTACCTGTTGCTTCGACGGTTCCGCCCGTCGCGATCAAGTCGTCTAGAATCAACACGGTATCTTTAGAGCTGATAGCGTCGGCATGGATCTCAATGGAATCCGTTCCGTACTCGAGCTCGTAGCTCTGGCTTACGGTCTCGCGCGGCAGCTTGCCCGGTTTACGTGCGGGAACAAAGCCGGCGCCAAGTGCTACAGCCACCGGTACGCCAACCATAAAGCCGCGAGCCTCGGGACCCACGACCTTGGTGATTCCCATGCCGGCAAAGTGCTCGGCGAGGGCATTGGTCATGGCTTTGAGCGCTTCGGGATTGCCAAAGAGCGGCGTGATGTCTTTAAAGATGACTCCGGGCTCGGGATAGTCGGGGATGTCGACGATTTGAGATTCGAAGTCGTACATTGCATGACCTTTCAATGGGTTGCCGGATAAGCGGCAGCTGTTATTTGCCCGCGGTGGCGGTTCCGGATTGCGAAGGGGCGACGACCTTGAGCGGCTTTACGAGCGAATCCTCGTGTGAAGCCGGCGCAGCTATCTCTTCGTTTTTGGCCTTGGTGGACTCGGAACGAGTGATTTCCTCATCGAGTGCATCGATGTCGGCGTCCTCGACCACGGCGTTGAGCGACTCAAAAACGCGGTTCTTGAGCAGTGCGGTGTGCACACCTTCCGTTAGGTCGTGAAGCTTCTTAAACGCACGCTCGAGCTTGGCGTCGCGCTCGTCATCGGAGGTATCCATTCCGAGCATGCTCACGAGCACCTGCTCAAACATCGAGGACTCGCGGTTGGCGGAAGACACGTACTGACGCAGGTTGCGCGGCTCGATATGGAAGCGTGACAGCTCGGAGCAGTAGCGGATGATCGGGAAATCTCGGCCATCGACGAGCTCACGATTTTGCGGACTCTTGATGATGCGAATGAGGTCGTTCTCGGCGAGCGAGCGGATAAACGAAATCTCGACGCCCAGCATATCGGGAATGGTCTCGATGGGATGCAGCTTTTGCTTAGTCTCCTTGGGCTCCGTCTTGAGCGGAACATCGGACAGCAAGCCCACCTCGTAGGCGAGCGTTGACAGGTCCGTGGCGTTTTCCAAGCGCTGCTTAATCACGTTGAGTGGCATGTAGCGAGTCTTCTGCAAGTGCAGAATGACCTCCAGGCGATCAACGTCCTCCTTGGAGTACTGACGGTATCCCTTAGGCGTACGATGAGGGGTAATGAGCCCCTCATCTTCTAGAAATCTAATTTTTGAGTTCGAAAGATCGGGGTATGCGCCTCGAAGTAGGTTGACGACTTGGCCGATACTCAGATAGTTGCGTTCGGCCATGCCCTACTCACCGGTTTCGATGCGCTCCGGCGTGCTCTCGTGGTAGATGAGCGTAAACGTACCGATCTGCACGGAAGAACCGTCGTGCAGCGGGGCTGCATTGACGATGGCACCGTCGACCCAGGTGCCATTGAGCGAGCCCAAGTCCTCGATGCGAGCGCCGAGGCCCTCGCGAATAATGCGCGCATGGCTGCGCGAAACGGTCATGTCATTGAGGAAGATTCCGTTCGCGGGATCGCGGCCGATGGTGGTCACATCGTCCTCGAGCTCAAAAGCGGCACCAGTCTGCGGACCCTTGACGATGGACAGAACGGGGGCGGTGATGCGCACGTTGGCCATGAGGTCGGGAACGGTGACGTCGCTTGAAGGCACGCGGAATACGCAGGTAGCGTCAGCAGTCTTATCATTCTGAGGCATATTGTTAACCATGTTGTCCATGACAACCCCTAACTTATCGCGGACGTGCCGTAAATAATGAACCGTACGTAATCATACCCCAACGAATCAGTCTTCGATTTCAGGGTTCAGAAAGTCGATGTCCTCGTCCTCGGGATGCGTGAGAGCCTGTTTAATGGCCACTCCGCCCTTAATGGAGTAGATGACAGCCGTGAGCATGGAGAAGATCACGCCGCCGTACACAAAGAAGATGCCGAGGGGCACCGAGCTTCCGTTGAGGCCTGGGAAGGCCGTAAGGGATGAAGGTAAAAGATGCAGGCCGTCAATAACGGGGAAACCGAGCAGCATGAGCGAGAAGCCGGTCATGAGCAGCGCTGTGGCAATCTTTCCGGGAAAGACGACATCGATGGGGCGACGATGATAATGACGCACGATAAGCGTGCCGATGCCCAGATAGATGTCGCGGCCAATAATGAGCACGCAGACCCAGATTGGCAGCTCTCCGCGAACCACCAGTCCCAGCACGCCGGTGAACAGCAGCGCACGGTCGCAAATGGGATCCATGACCTTGCCGAGCCACGAGACCGTCTTAGTCATGCGGGCGATCTGACCGTCCATCCAGTCGGTGGATGCGGCAACGGCGTAGATAACGATGGCGATGACGCGGTTGTTATCCGTCACAAACAGGTACAGAAATACCAGGGTGAGGATCAGGCGCGTAAAGGTAATGAAATTGGAGATCGTAAAGATCTTATTCGACGGGTAATCGGAAGTGCCGATAAGCTCCTTTTTGATCTTCTTTTTGATGCCCACAGGACTCCCCCGCTGGTTAACGACAAAACTTTCGATACTATACCCGTTCCGGCGATGTCTATCCAGCGCAGCCATAGAGAGTCCAGACATGTGGAGAGCACTTTTGGGCGGCGGGGGATTTCGCATTCGTGTACATCTGCCTCCAAACATGTCGAAAAATGTCGATTTCGGTGGCTGATGCACACGTTTTGATTCGGTGGTTACATCGATCGGGAACGTCGTTGCTTTAAGCAAATTAATCATGATGACTAAAAACAAAAAAGGTCAGGCACTAGGTGCCTGACCTGCAAACCTCTGGTCGGGACGACTGGATTCGAACCAGCGACCCCTTGACCCCCAGCGGGGTCAGAATGACCCTGACCTGTGCTAATTTTGTTAAAACACGCGCAGATAGCGCAAGTAGCGCATTTCCGCATTTGTAAATTTTACCAGCTCAGCGCGGTCTGTCCAGATAGCATATTATCGGCTTCGAGGAGCGCGGTGCAGCCGATGATTTAATCAACGGGGGTAGGAGCCCCGAATCGTCGCCTCTCCGGGTTCCCGCAGGTGGGCCCGCCTGTTTCTAATCAACTGCGGATTTAGGAGCAGACATGCAAAACGAGAAATGCAGCAATAAAACCTTACGCGTATGCGGACCCGGCGGCGTGAGGAAGAACAAGGGTAAATGGCAGGCCGTCGTGACGGTGGCCGACGAGGTGACCGGGAAGAAGGTCCAGAGGACCAGGAACACCGGCGTGCCCTGCCTGAAGCAGAGCACGAGGGGAAAGGCGGCGGCGATGCGCTTCCTCTCGGAATTCAGGTCGGAGATCGAGCTCGAGCTCGCCGAGGCGGAGGAGGCGAGGGCCGCTGTCGGCACCGGGCTTCCCGCCAAGAAGCGGGACGACTACGCCGCGCTGCCGCTCTCCGAGGCGCTCGAGAAGTTCATCGCCTTCTGCCTGGAGATGAACAGGATCACCCCGACGACCCGCGACGACTACCACTACAGCGCCCTGCACATCGAGCGCGACGAGCTGGGTCTGGTCCCCGTGAACGAGGTGACGACCGACGACGTCAACGCGTGGTCGAGGCGCAGGATTGCCCTGGGCACGGCGCCCGACACGCTCAACAAGTCATTCAAGCTCGGCAAGCGGCTCTACGCCGTCCTGCTGAAGCGCAGCAACGACACGATCGGGAGGAACCCGTTCGACGGCGCCCTCGCGCCCAGGGTCATCGCCAGGCCCAGGAACGCGCTTCGCTCCGACCTCGTGCCGAAGCTCAACTCCGTGACCTCGATGATGCCGGACTCGACCTTCAGGCGGGCGGTCGTGCTCGCCCTGCACACCGGGATGCGCATCGGCGAGGTCTGCGGCCTGCGGTGGTGCGACGTCGACTTCGAGTCGGGGCTCATCACGGTCAGGCACTCGGTGGCCTACGTCAAGGACAGGGGCTCCTTCATCAAGGACACCAAGAACCACGACCTGAGGACGATCCCCATCGACCCGGTGGGCCTGCTCCCCTTCCTGAAGGAGATTCACGAGATCGATTCGCAGAGGCTCCGGGAGGCGTCGACCCTCGGCACGCGCGACCTCGCGGACAGCTACGTCGTGTCGCGGCCGGACGGCTCCTTCGCCACCACCAGCTACATCCGCAGGGCGTTCAAGACGTTCTCGGAGACCAACGGCCTCATGGGCACCAACGACGAGCTGATCACGTTCCACGGCCTGCGCCACACGTTCGCGACGCAGTGGATCCGCCACGGCGGCGACATCAAGGCGCTGCAGTCAATTCTCGGCCACAAGGACGCCATGGTCACGCTCAACGTCTACGCCGACATCGAGCCGATGTCCAAGATCCAGAACATGCTGCGCGTGTCGCCGAGCCTGTGGCGCGGCTACCTCGGCCTGAGGGTGGACCCCGGCCCCATGTTCCAGCAGAAGATCCGCGAGGCGATCGAGACGCTCGAGGCCTTCGGCTACGGCATCACCGAGCCCGACGACCGCAACGTCCTCATCCGCGACGTCCAGACGATAAGCCGCCTCTACCCCACCGAGTACGCGGCAGTGCTGGGGGCCATCCCGACCGAGGCGACCGTGGTCGAGTAGAGGCTGAGACATGCGCTTTCCCAAATCCGTAGTGCAAGTACGGGAATGTGGAATAGCGTTTAGATAGATTCTACCCGGTCCTCTCGTTGACGCAAATGCGGCACGGGTTTCCGCGAACGCGGACGCCCGTGCCCTTCTATTTATGTTTACGCAAAGAGTCAGCGGGAATGCAGGTGAGGCCTCGCGGTTCAGGCCGGGGATTTTCAGCCGCGCCGCCCGATTTCGAATAAAGGCCTGCAGATGCAGACGGCTTTCGGGAGGCCCCGACGGCACCTCTCTCAAAAATTGGAGCATGGCCCGAGGGCGCCCATGGGCGGCCCTCCCGCCGTTCGGTTGGGCGCGGCGTGTAGCCCCGTAGGCGTGTAGCCGTGTAGCGGTGTAGTGCGCTGCGGATGTAGCTGCGTAGCGGCGTAGGCTGAAACAAATTCCCAATCCGGGAATGCACTTATATATAAGTGCAATCGTCTTGCCATAGACGGGAAGCCCGTCGGCCGGGCGAATGCGAAAGGCCGGATGCAGCCGATGCCCTGAATGAGGTCCCAATACATGGGAGGGGCAGGTGAATCCATCTCTTCGGCCGCTCCCGAGGGCGTGGATTTTCCAGCCCTCGCCCCCGAGGTCATCTTGCAGACGATTCGCAAGTCTTCGAGCGGCAGGTACCTGATGGAGCAGAGGGCCGTGTTGGCAGAGTTGTCGTACTTCGACGATCTGGACGACGAGGAACTCCGCCAATTCGCCGCCCACGTCAGGCCGTGATTTTATAGAATTCAGGGAAGGCTGCTGTCACGTTCACCGTTTAAGAAGGTGCCGCTTTGAAATATCTCGTCGAGGATTGCGATAATCCGGCAGATCCCGTCCAGGACTACGCCGAAGCCAAGGAGATTATCCGCCGGGTACTCGGCTCCCACCCATCGGTGAGACAAGCCGGCATGTTCGGCTCGTTCGTCCGCGGCGAGCAGAAGGACTCATCCGACGTCGACCTGCTTCTCCAGGTCGACGGCAAGGACGCCTTCGAGATTATCGGAATCGGCCTCACCCTGGCCGAGGAGCTCGGGCGGGACGTGGACATGCTGACGACACTCCGTGGGGCCACGAGCAGTTTCATCGAGAACCTGAAAAGAGAGGGACGTCTCATCTGCAGGAGGGATTAAGGAGAGGTAGGCCATGAGAACCCTTGAAGAGGCACGCCACACCCCCCGAAACTCGCACTGTCATCACACGGGCAATCAACACTGAATCCTGTTATGCGACATGGGCAAACGGTCACGTGCGCGATTAAAACGAATTCACTTAGCAGACTTCAAGAATGCTTTAGCACCGCAGGATGGCCATACGCGGAGCGCGGCACGCATAAGCCAAAAGCGGCATTAAAAGCCATCCCCTTCCCTGCTGAATGCGCGTCCTAGCCCATCAACCGGTCGGACCATCGCGAAGATGATCCGTGCTTCCATACTGCGATGCGATATCAAGCATCACGAATGTCCCCGCCCAACGGGGTTCTCCCCTCCGCAGGCGTTTCGGAACCCGCCCCCATCCCGAATTCCCACGCAGCGGCCGCGTTCACCGCCGACACGGGGGCCCTAGCTCCCCCGCGCCGCGGGCGCGGGCGGCGAGGTCGGATGTGAAAGCCGGACCGCAGAGGTATCGAGCGCACGCGGCCAGGGCCTCGAGGGCGCCTGGCGGGTAGGGAGATCCGAGCATGAGGCAGGGCAACGCGCAGGCCCGCGAAAGGTTCACGAGCTCCCCCGCGACGCGGCAGACCCTCGGCTGTCCCTCGTAAAGGATGCAGAAGACACGGTCGAGGTCCGACGGTTCGACCAGGCTGTACCGGCAGTCCGCATACAGTGCGCAGCCCCTCCCGCGCGGGTCGCCGTCCGAGTCCTCATCCGGCTCATGATGGCGCACCTCGACCCAAAGGCCCTCCAACACATCGTCGAACCCGAAATCGAGCTCCGCCTGGACGCTCTCGCCGAACGCATCGCCCAGGGCGAGCTCCGGCACCTTCGTCACACGGCCGTCCAGCCACTCAATCTCTCTCATCGCGCGCATGGTCCAAGCCCCTTCCGACACGGGATTGTCAGCTCAACCCGACCCTTACCCATACGGACGAACATAACTCGCCAGGGGAAGCCCCTGAAGGCCGTGCGCCACAACATGAGGCCGAATCCGCCCCCGGCTGGACAGGCCAACAACGAAGGAGCACACGGAACCGGCGCGGCGTTACAACCGTCCCGGCAAGCGTGTCACTTGTCCAAGTTATGATGCCGACAAACCCGGAAATGCTCCAACGAAGCGCCGAACGAGCGTAACAATATAAAGCCGTGCAACACGCGTTGGACGACCAGAACATCCCAAACAAAGGCCTGTCGGTCCCACCTTCAAGCCCAATAGCAAAATGTGCATCAGCGGATTTGCAGCGATACAAGTCTCAACCGTCACCATCACACCGCAGCGCGCCTAGTCCCACTCATCCTACTGCAAATGTCCCAGAACGAGAAAACGACCAGCTTAACATGCCAACCTTTATATCCGCACGCGCGTAATTCAACTCATAAGGACCGGCTATCCCTTACCTGTGACACAATCTCAAACGCACAGAACAGAATCATCAGTCCAATCATCGCATAAGAGGCAGCCGAACCTTCAAGCACTATTCCACAAAGAACAATCTCCGCGCCGCCAATAAGAACTGTTATCAGGCGCTCTGCCTTTTTGCTCTCGCCGCTCGCATAAAAAGGCGGCAAAGCGCACAAGATCACATATAGCCCGGGAAGGGAATACAGGATCGATAGTCCAAGCCCCCCATCAACCGCAGTGTTTTGCGTAAGAATCAACTGAACCCAAACGGCAATTATCACTGAGCAGGTTGTCGATAAAAGAAGACTAGAAATATAGCACGCAACAAAGTCCCGTCGCATTCGAACAGAGAAATCCGCGAACTCTCTTCGCCGCGTGGAAACAATAAGGTACACAGAAATTGCAATAGAACCAATCAGAGAAAACAGCGGAACAACCAGCAATTCAAGCTTATTACCCCATCGATCAACCACACCCCCACTCCAATGAGCGGGAATTGTATCAGGGAGGGCTGACCAAGCCGCCCATAGAATCAGAAATGGAAGAATAGATAGGATGGAAGATGATAACACTGCAGTAATTTTTTTTGAGACTCTCATCGATTCCGCATCCCCTTGTGCGCTCACATTCCACTCCGTCTTAAATCAAGTATAAATAGATGGCGCTCGGTATTATTGGCGCAATCGCGATAGCGATTACCGCCGTTGTTTCTTTAAAAATGGTAGGAATACATGTCTCCAAGAATTGATATATCGATTGACGAGCTGCCCGAAGCGTCGAGCCTTCTTGATGGACATGACTATTCGTCACAAATCATTCAGCGTATCGCCGGGGTTCCAGTAATACTCGATGCATCGGGATGCCCTCATTCCCCTTTTTTCGAAGTTGAATATGATGACAGGACGACTAGGTTTACAAGTCAAGCAAGTTAATAATCTATGTAGTCAATATAATACCGTTGAACCCGCATATCGATACCGCTCAGCCATTCGCCTCGCCCCCGTCGCACGTATCTTCATCCGGTCTGTTACTTTTAATCTAACGATTCTTTGAGGAACGTAGGTGCTTCCAAATGTACTGTCGACTTCTTCTCAAACTGATCCTAAGAGACAAGGCCGCATGGATTTGTACGCTCGTTCTCGCTGCAGCCTTTTCCGTCCCCATTGCGTTCAATTCACCCATCTACGGGCCCTTCTTTATGAAGCAGGGCATGCAGGGCTTTGTCGACGCATTCAATACGCGCGCGCCCCAGGCCAGCGGCACAGACCTATCGCCAGAGCAGCAAGTCGACGCGGAGCTTGCAAGATACGCGAACGCCGCCCTCGCCGCTCAAACCGACGCCGCCTTTCTCGATTCTGCCGAGAGCTACTACGCGCTCATGGACGAGGGCTTCCAATCCGGGTCCATCGTGGGAGACCGAGAGACCAATGACGCGGAGCTCGCATATTGCCGCGCCCTGAGCAGCTCCGGCATCACGGATATCCCGGCCTCCGCAAACGACCTGCCATTCCTTTCCTTCCTGCCTTACGCCATTGCCGCGGCGCCGTCTTTCCTTCCCTTCATCCCCTTCCTTCTCTCGTCGATACTCCTGCTCGGCGCCACAAGGCCCGGGACCCTGGCGGCAAAGGCGCCCGCACCCAAATTCCGGCGCCTTATCCAGATCGTGTTTTCGATAATCGTCGCGGGGACCGCGATGCTCCTCGCCGGCCTTGCGCCCGGGGGCATTTACGCCTTGGCCCTAAACGGCTTCGGGCAGATCGGGTACCCGATCGCCCTCTTCCATAACGGCGCGCTTGCCACCACGACCGCGGGAAACGTCTTCACGACCATACTTCTCGCGCTGCTCGCGGGTGGAACCTTGATATCCGTTTGCTCCGCCGTCCTATCGACCGCAACGAGGCGCGTCTTCGCGGGCCCCCTTGCCTCCGCGTTGCTTGTCGCGGCCCCGGCATTCCCGTTATTGTCCGATTCGGCACTGGGGCATAATGCCGCGCTCGAGCTCCTGCCGCTGGCCGTGTTCTCGCCTATCGAGGCAACGGGTTACGTAGGATGCTTCCCGACAGAATTCATTGGCTCCGGTTCGGGCGGCGCATCGATGCTTGCCGTGGCCCTGGTATACGTCGCGGTCCTTTTCGCGGTCGGCGCCGTTGCGGCACGTTCGCCCAAACAGGCTGGACCCGCTAAAAAGCACCATGGGCTTGAGCTCCTGGACGTGAGCGTGGGATACGGAAGCACGACGATACTTTCAATCGGGTCGCTTTTCCTGAGCCCGGGAACGGCGGCGGGCCTCGTTGCTCCCAACGGCTCGGGGAAAACCACCCTTCTTGAAGCGCTGTCGGGCCAATTTCCCACCCGTATCCGATCGGGAAGCCTGACGGCAGACGGAATCTGCCAACGTCAATCAGCCGAATTTGCGGAACTTGTCTATCTGAGCTCTTCGGGCAGCGCGGATCTTTACCCCACGCTATCGGCCCTCGAGCACCTTGCCTTCGTTAGGGAGGAGTGGAAACCAGCCACCGACGTCGACTCGCTCTGCAACTCCCTCGGAATCTCCCCATATCTCGACAAGCCGACCCGTAAACTCTCGACGGGAATGAAGCAGCAGGTAAAGCTTGCCATGGCGATAGCGACCGATTGCCCGTACCTCATCCTCGATGAACCGCTGAACGGCCTCGATCCGGGAAAGCGG